>DATKLW010000069.1:0-34501 GCA_035542215.1 Thermoanaerobaculia bacterium
GGTCTGGTTCCCGAAGTGGGACCTCAAGGGCGCCCCGTGGGAAAACGCAGCCCTCTACCGCAGGCAGAGCCCGTCCGAGTACGTCACGGCTTTCAAGACCCCGTGCCTCGTGATCACGGGCGAGAAGGACTACCGCGTCCCGTACACGCAGTCGCTCGAATTCTTCACGGACCTGCAGGCGCGCGGCGTCCCGTCGCGCCTGATCGTCTTCGAGAAGGCAGGCCACTGGCCGAGCGCGTTCGAGATGGCGCTCTACTACGCCGCGCACCTCGACTGGTTCTCTCGGTGGCTCGGCGGCCCGCCGTCGCCGTGGAAGCCGGAAGACCTCGTCGCGGGACGGTGAGGGCACGGGCCCGTTGTTCTCGAAGCGCCTGCCGGCCGTCCAGGACGAGAACCGCGTCACGCGCGCGCTCGCGGCCCGGACGCGGCCGCACCTCGACTTGACGGTCTCGAACCCGACCGCGGTCGCGCTGCGATCGGGCGGCGTCGACCTCTTCGCGGACGTCGAAGGCGACGCCGGGCTCCTCACGCCGCTCGCGGACCCGCGCGGCCTGAGGTACGAGCCGGACCCCCGTGGGCTGCGGCACGCGCGCCTCGCCGTGAGCAACTGGTACGCGGCCGTCCACGGGGTTCTCGCGCCGCCCGACCGCATCGTCCTGACCGCCTCGACGAGCGAGGCCTACGGCTGGCTCTTCAAGGTCCTCGCGGATCCCGGCGACGCGGTCCTCGTCCCCGCGCCGTCCTACCCGCTCCTCGACGCGCTCGCGGGCCTCGAGAGCGTGGCCCTCGCGCGCTATCCGCTTGCCGCCGAGGACGGCTTCCGCGTCCACACCTCGGCCGTCGCGCACGAGATCGAGCGCCTCGCGAAAGACGGCGTGCGCACGGCGGCCGTCGTCGTCGTGAACCCGAACAACCCCACCGGCAGCTCGGTCTCGTCCGCGGAGCTCGACGCCCTCCTCGCGCTCGCCGCCGCGAAGGGTTTCGCCGTGATCTCGGACGAGGTCTTCGTCGACTACCGTTATTCGGATCGCTCCGACGACGTGCGCGTCGCCGCCGTGCGCGACGAGGCTCTCGTGTTCTCGCTCGGCGGCCTCTCGAAGTCGGCGGCGCTTCCCCAGCTCAAGCTCGGCTGGATCCTCGCGAACGGTCCCGGGGCATTGCTCGGGGACGCCCTGAGGCGCCTCGAGTGGGTGGCGGACACGTATCTCTCCGTCGGCACGCCGGTGCAGCTCGCCCTCCCCCGCCTCCTCGCGCAGAGCCGCCGCGCCGTGGAGTCGGTCTGGGCCCGCGTCCTGAAGAACGAGAGCGCGCTGAAGTCCTCGTTCCCGGCGGGCGGCGCCGCGTCCGTCGCGCCGCTCACCGCCGGGTGGACGGCGTGCCTCCGGGTGCCGGCCGTGAGGAGCGAGGAGGACCTCGTCCTCGACCTCCTCGAGACGCACGACGTCCTCGTCCACCCGGGCTACTTCTACGACTTCCCGTCCGAGGCCTGGCTCGTCCTGAGCCTCCTCCCGCCGCCGGACGTCCTCGAGGAAGGCGCGAAGAAGATCGCGCGCGCGCTGATTTGACTTTGGCCCTCAGGGCCGCGACCGGAGAAGGAGCTCGACGAGGTACGTCTTCCAGAGGTCCGCGAGCGTGTGCGTCTGGTGGCCGCGCGTCTTCTCCGACACCGGGAAGACGACGGCCTGCCCCAGCTTCACGCGGGCGACGTTCCGCTCGAGGATCCCGAGCTCCGGCGGGTTGATCGCGTCGTCGCCGAAGTTGAGGGCCAGCAACGGCGCGGTGATCCGCTCCAGGTGCAGGGATGGATCGTAGTCGCGCGAGGCGTCGAGGGCGAAGAGGAGGTCGTTCGCGTCGGTCCTCGCGAGCCGGTCGGCCATCCACCGGTCCACGGCCGCGTCTGCCGCCGCCGGCTCGCCCGCCTGGTCCATCCAGCCGAGCGGGCTGCCCGAGAGGACGAGGAGGAGCGAAAGCGCACCGCGGAGCCCTGGCGGCTGCGCCGCGTAATCGCCGCCCCGCCAGGCCGGGTCCTTCCGGATGAGGTCCATCGCCATCTTCCGCCACATCCGGTTCCGGCCCGCGATCGGCGCCGGGAGGCACGCGAGCGGCATCAGCGCGTCCATGTAGCCCGGGTAGGCCTCGCCCCAGATCCACGCGTGCATGCCGCCCATGGACGTCCCGATCACGAGCCGCACGTGGTTGACCCCGAGGCTCTCCGTCAGGAGCCGGTGCTGCGCGCGGACCATGTCGTCGTACGTGTAGCGCGGAAATTTCGCTCTCAGACCGTCGCTCGGCTTCGACGAGCCGCCGTGCCCGATCCCGTCGGGGATGACGATGTAGAAGCGCGAGGCGTCCAGCGGCTGGCCCGGGCCGAAGAGCACGCCCGCGAACGACGGCCCGAGGAACTGCGCCGACGAGCCGCCCGTCCCGTGCAGAACGAGGACCGCGTTCGCGGTCTTCCCGCGGCCGTCGTCGAGCCTCCGCCCGTACGTGACGTAGCGGATCTTCAGTTCCGGGAGCGTCTCGCCGCTCGCGAACCGGAAGTCCCGGAGAACGGCCTCGCCGGCCTCGGGCTCGACCGGGAGGATCTGCGCGACCGAACCCGTTGCGGCGAGGAGCATCGCCGCGAAAGCGCCCCGCATCGCCCCCTTCGCGCTCCGCATGGCCGGAATTAGAACCGATTTCCGGCCCGTGCATTAATCTTCGAAAATCCAGATGTCGTCCCCGGTTCCCGTCCCGCTCTGGGCGCTCGTCCTGCTCGCGTTCCTCGCGGGCTGGGCGGTCCTCGACCGGATGCTCCGCCCGGCCGCACGCGCCGTGATGCGGCGCCGCGCGAACCGCGTCATCGACGAGCTGAACGCGCGCCTGCCCGTGCGCCTCCCGCCGTTCAAGATGACGAAGCGCGAGGTCCTCGTGGACCAGCTGCGCTTCGACCCGAAAGTCCTCGAGGCGGCGGACGACTTCGCGCGCACGTCCGGCCTCTCCCGGGACGAGGTGCAGAAACGCGTCGAGAAGGACGCCTCGGAAATCGTTCCCGCCTTCAACGCGTGGGTCTATTTCCGCGCGGGCTACGCGGCCGCCCGCGCCCTCGCGCGCTCTCTCTACCGCGTCCGGCTCGGCACGGCGGACGATGCCGCCCTCCGCGCGATACCCGAGGGCTCGACGGTCGTCTTCGTCATGAACCATCGGAGCAACATGGACTACATCCTCCTCTCGTACCTCGCGGCCGAGAAGACGGCGCTCTCCTACGCGGTCGGCGAGTGGGCGCGGATCTGGCCGGTGCAGGGCATCGTGCGCGCGACGGGGGCGTACTTCGTGAGGCGCGACTCGAAGGACCCGCTCTACCGGCGCGTCCTCGAGCGCTGGGTCGCGATGGCGACGGCGAACGGCGTCCCGCAGGCCGTCTACCCGGAAGGCGGGCTCTCGAAGGACGGCGCGCTCAGGCCGCCGAAGCTCGGGCTCCTCGACTACATGCTGCGCGGGTTCGACCCGAAGGGGCCGCGCGACCTCGTCTTCGTGCCTGTCGGCGTCAACTACGACCGCGTCCTCGAGGACCGCACGCTCCTCCTCGACCGCTCCCCCGCCCAGGGCCGAGCGTCGTCGGCCGACACCCTCGCCGAGACCCTGCGCTTCCTGTGGCGCAACGCGCGTCTCCTGATCACGAACGAGTGGCACCGCTTCGGCTACGCGTGCGTCTGCTTCGGGACGCCGCTTTCGACGCGCGCGTGGCTGGCCGGGAAAGGCCTCGAACTCGGGACGGCCTCGCGCGACGAACGCTTTGCCGCGGTCGGCGCGCTCGCGAACGACCTGATGGCGCGGATCGCGCGCGTCGTCCCGGTCCTGCCGGTCTCGCTCGTCGCGAGCGTCCTCGCGGACGCACCGGACCGCGCGTGGAGCGAGCTCGAGCTCAAGTCCGAGGTCCTTCTGCGCTGGCGCGCGCTCGAGGCCGGCGGCGCGTATGTCCACGTGCCGCGCGGAGACCAGGACTACGCCGTCTCCGTCGGCCTGAGGATGCTCACGCTCCGCCACGTCGTCCTCGTCGACGGCGGGCTTTTCCGGCAGGCGCCGGACGAAGTCCCGCTCCTCAGGTACTACGCGAACGCGATCGCCGGCGCCCCGCGGGCGTAGGGCTCAGCGCCGGCGCAGGCGCTCGCGCACGCCGGGCGCGACGGGGATGGACCTCGAGCCGACGAGGCCCGCGTCGAAGAGGCGCAGGTCCATCCAGCCGAGGCGGCGCTCCGGAGGCCCGGCGACGAGCGGCGTCGCGCGGCGCGTCGCGATCCACTCGCTGACGTCCCAAAGGTCGTCGGCGGCCGTCTCCCAGGCGCGCGCATCGAAGCGCACAAGGTCGACGGGCCGGCCGACGGCCCGGAGCCCCTTGTCGCCCTCGAGGTTGAAGTAGCAGTCGAAGTACGTCATCGCGAGCTCGCGCAGTGAGCGGTAGACCGCCGACCGGAAGCGCAGGCCCGAGTAATTGGACTTCGCGACCGATCCCCAGAGGCCGCCCGCCCGGTAGAGCGCGAGGACGTGGTCGTCGTCGCGGACCGCGTGAAGCTGGACGACGAGTGGACGGTGCCCGAGGCGGCGCAGGGCCGCCGCCGCGAAGAGCGCGCCCTCGAAGCAGTGCGCCTCGCGCGTCTCGAGGACGCGGCGCGGCGAGCGCGCCGTCTCGCCGCCCTTCTCCTTGTTGTAGCCGAGTCCTTCGTCGAGGAAGAGCTGGATCGCCTCGGGCGAGCGGAGGCCTTTCGGGAGGTGCAGCGTCGTCTTCATCGGGACCGGCGGGATTCTAGGGGAATGTCCCAAGAGAGATTCTTCTTAGAATGAAAGAGTGGCTGGGGACACGGCGGAGGACGCGAGCACGGGCGAAGCACTCGTTTCGTGTCTGCCGCTTCCCGGCGCGCCAGGGTTCGCCGCGGGGTTCACGCGCGGCGCCCTGACGGCCCGTGCCCTCGACCCCGACGTCCCGGCCCGCGCTCTCGCGGAGGCGCTCGGTGCGCCGGAGGCGGACACGGTGCGCCTCGAGCAGGTGCACGGCGCCCGGGTCTTCACCTTCGAAGAACCGGCGCGCAAGCGCCGGAACGTCCTCCTCGGAAAAGGCGACGCCGTCGTGACCTGCCAGCCGAACGTTCTCCTCGCCGTCGCCTCGGCGGATTGCGTCCCTGTCGTCCTCGCGGATCCCGCGACGGGCTGGATCGCCGCCGTCCACGCCGGCTGGCGTGGAACCGCGCTGCGCGTCCTCGACGCCGCCCTCGACGCACTCGAGGCCCGCGGCGTCTCCCCGCCGGACCTTTCGGCCGCGTTCGGCCCGTCGATCGCGCGCGACCGTTACGAGGTTGGCCCCGAGGTCGTCGCCGCGCTCCTCGCCGCGTATGGCGCCGCTCCCGAAGGTGCGGTGAAGCCCGGCGTTGGCGGCAAGGCCTTCGTCGACGTCGCCGCATTCGGCGAGGCCGCGCTGCGCCGGCGCGGCGTCCCGGCTGCGCGCGTCCACCGGCCGGGTCTCTGCAACGCAGCCGCCTCCGACCTGCCTTCGTGGCGGCGGGACGGGCCCGGCGCCGGGCGCATCCTCACGGGCGTCGTCCGGCTCGCCTGAGGGCGCCGGCTGTCAGCGCGAGGGCGGCGCCGGCCGCCTCGGCGTCTCGCGCCCCTTGAGCTGGCCGCAGGCCGCGTCCGCCTGCAGTCCCTTCGACCAGCGCACCGTCACGGGGACGCCGCCCGCGGCGACCGCGCGCGCAAACGCGTCGACCGCGGCATCGGTCGGCCGCTTCAGGCCCGGCAGCCACTCGGGGGACTCGTTCAGCGGGATGACGTTCACCTTCGACGAGAGCGGCCTCGCGAGCGCGACGAGCTTCGCCGCGTCCTCGAGCCGGTCGTTCACGCCCGCGACGAGAACCCACTCGAGCGTGATCCTGCGGCCGCGCTCGAGCGGCCAGCGCTTCAGGGCCGCGAAGAGCTCCGCGAGGGGATACGTCCTGTTGACCGGCATGAGCTTCGACCGCGTCTCGTCGTCCGCGCCCGAGAGCGACACGGCGAGGTTCGGCCGGCGCGGGCGCGTCGCGAGCGATTCGATGCCGGGCACGATGCCGGCCGTCGAGACCGTCGTCCGCCGCGGGGACACTTCCTCCTCGAGCAGGTCGAGCGCGCGCTTGACGTTGCCGGCGTTCAGGAGGGGCTCGCCCATCCCCATGAAGACGACGTTCGCCTCGTGCGGCCCGAAGCCCTTTTCCTTCGCGATCACGAGGTACTGGCCGACGATCTCGCCCGCCGTCAGGTTCCGTCCCGCGCCCATCCTGCCCGTGACGCAGAAGGCGCAGTCGACGGCGCAGCCCGCCTGCGACGAGATGCAGATCGTGACGCGCGCGGCTTCCGGGGTGTCGGGGTCCGTCCACGACGGCTTCTTTTTCGACTCGACGATGTAGACGGCCTCGATCCGCGCCCCGTCCGCGAGCTCGAACAGGAACTTCTCCGTCCCGTCGGGAGCAGGAGTCCGCGCGACGACCGCCGGGAGGCCGATCGTGAAGTCCTTCGCGAGGGCTTCCCGCATCGCTTTCGGGAGATTCGACATCTCGGAGAAGGAGGCGGCCCGGCGCGTGTAGATCCACTTCGCGATCTGGCCGGCGCGGTACGGCTCCGGCGCGACGTCGCGCACGGCGCGCGCGAGGTCGAGCGGAGAGAGCCCGAGGAGGTCCTGCGGGGCCAACGTCAGCCGCGTTTCGCGACCGTGGACCGGATCGTGACGGCGGCGTGCGGCCGTTTCCGCGCGCGGATCGGGCGCGTCGGATCGATCCCGACCGAGCGGAGGAACCCGAGGTCCTTGACGTTGATCTGGAAGACCGCCGTGTCGATCGTGTTTCCCTCGCGGTCTTCCTTCGACGCGCTCAACCCGCCGCGGCGAATCGACGGGAGCGCGGCCGAGGACCTGCGGCCGCGCTTGTCGAGCGCGACCGTCGCGTCGAGGCAGAGGTACGCGCCGTATCCCTCGCTCTTCACCTTCGCGAGGATCTCGTGCACCTTCTCGGACGAGGACACGGCCTCGTTGAGAGCGGCGCCGAGCTCGCGGAGATACGCGCGGAGTTTCTCGTCGAGCGCCATCAGGTCGGCAATCTAGGCCGAGCACCGGGGCGAGTCAATCGGCGAAACGGGACGTTCGGTTTTCGCGCCGGGGGATCTTCCCCTTCGGCCGCGCGAGGAGCAGAATCATCGGCCGTGTCCTTCGGCGACAGGAACCTCCGCATGCCCACGGCCGCCGAGGCGCTTCCCGGACGCGCCGAGAAGATGCCCGTCCCCGCGAAGCACTTCGTCAACGGGCATCCGCTCGAGCCGCCGTTCCCGGCGGGAATGAAGACCGCGCTCTTCGGCCTCGGCTGCTTCTGGGGCGCGGAGAAGATGTTCTGGCAGACGCCCGGCGTGTTCACGACGGCGGTCGGATACGCGGCGGGCTTCACGCCGAACCCGACGTACCGCGAGGTGTGCACGGGCTTCACGGGCCACAACGAGGTCGTCCTCGTCGTCTTCGATCCGGCGCAGGTTTCGTACGACCGCCTCCTGAAGACGTTCTGGGAGAGCCACAACCCGACGCAGGGGATGCGCCAGGGAAACGACGCCGGCACGCAGTACCGCTCCGCCATTTACGCGTTCTCTCCGGAGCAGAGGGCCGCCGCCGAGGCGTCGAGGACGGCTTACCAAGCGGAGCTCGCCGAGGCGGGCTACGGCGCGATCACGACCGAGATCCTAGACGCTCCGCCGTTCTACTACGCCGAGGAGTACCACCAGCAGTACCTCGCAAAGAACCCGGACGGCTACTGCGGCCTCGGCGGCACGGGCGTGTCCTGTCCCGTCGGTCTCGCGAAGACCCCCTGACGAGACGAAGTCTCATCAATCCGCTAGACTGACCCGTTCAGAGAGTCCGTGCGTTACGCGTCCGTCCGCCCCCGCTTCGAGCCCTTCCTCCTCGCCGTCGAGCGCCCCGGGCGCTACCTCGGCCTGGAGCGGAACGTCGTGCGCAAGGACCTCGGCGAGAGCGACGTCACCGTGTGCCTCGGCTTCCCCGACGCGTATGAGATCGGGATGAGCCACACGGGGACGAAGATCCTCTACGAGATCGTGAACCGCCGTCCCGGCTGGGCCTGCGAGCGGACGTACGCGCCGTGGACGGACTTCGAGGCGGTCCTGCGCCGCGAGAACGTCCCGCTCTTCTCGGTCGAGTCCTTCGCGCCGGTCCGCGACTTCGACGTCTTCGGCCTCTCGCTCCAGAGCGAGATGAACTACACGAACGTCCCGAACATGCTCGACCTCTCGGGGATCGCCGTGCTTGCGCGCGAGCGCGGCGACGCGGACCCGATCGTGATCGGCGGCGGCCCGTGCGTCGCGAACCCCGAGCCGCTCGCGGACTTCTTCGACGTCTTCCTGATCGGAGACGCCGAGGAGGCGCTGCCCGTCTTCCTCGAGGCCGTCGCGCGGACGAAGGGCCTGCCGCGCGAGGAGCGCCTCCTCGCGTTCGCGGCCTGCCCCGGCATCTACGTGCCCTCGCTCTACGACGTGACGTACGAGGGCGAAGACGGCGAGCGCGTCGCCGCGTACGCGCCGAAGGCGCCCGGCGTCCCCGCACGCGCGAAGCGCGTCTGGGTCGAGAGGCTCTCGGCCGACGTCTATCCCGAAAAGCCGATGGTCCCGTCCGTCGACATCGTCCAGGACCGTCTCGGCCTCGAGATCATGCGCGGCTGCACGCAGGGCTGCCGCTTCTGCCAGGCGGGCTACTGGTACCGGCCCGTGCGCGAGCTGGACCCCGCCGACGTCGCGAAGGCGACGAAGGCGTTCATCGACGAGGCGGGCTGGAGCGAGGTGGGTCTCCTCTCGCTTTCCTCGGCGGACTACTCGCAGATCGAGCCGCTCGTCGCGTGCCTCGCGCCCGAGCTCGCGAAAACGAAGGTCTCGATCTCGCTCCCGTCGCTCCGCGCCGAGGCGTTCTCCGTCGCGCTCGCGGACGCGGTCTCCGAGGTGCGGAAGTCCGGCTTCACGTTCGCGCCCGAGACGGGCTCGGATCGCCTCCGCCGCGTCATCAACAAGACGTTCACGAACGCGGACATGGTCAAGGCCGCGGACGTCGCGTTCGGCCGCGGCTGGGACATGATCAAGGTCTACTCGATGATCGGCCTCCCGACGGAGACCGACGCGGACCTCGACGAGCTCGTGACGCTCGTGAAGGACATCCTCGCGCAGGGCCGCAAGCACGGCGTCCGCCCGAACGTGAACGTCTCCGTCGGGTGCTTCGTCCCGAAGAGCTTCACGCCGTTCCAGTGGTTCGCGTTCGACGGCGTCGAGAGCCTCGAGCGAAAGATCGCCTACCTCAAGGACCGCTTCCGCTCCGTCAAGGGCGCGAAGATGACGTGGCACGAGCCAAAGGAGGCCGAGATCGAGGCGATGCTCTCGCTCGGCGACCGGCGCATGGGCGCCGCCGTCCTCGAGGTGTGGAAGCGGGGCGGCCGCTTCGACGCGTGGAGCGAGCACTTCTCGTGGGAGCGCTGGACGGCGGCGCTCGAGGCCGCGGGCGTCCCGAAGGACCGGCACCTCCGGCACAAGGACCTCAAGGAGACGCTCCCGTGGGACGTCGTCGACGCGTCCATCCGCAAGCCCTTCCTCGTCGTCGAGTGGAAGAAGGCGCTGAAGGAAATGGATACGGACGACTGCAAGTGGGGCCACTGCTACGCGTGCGGCGTCCCCGGCGACGGCGAGGACACCGTCCTCGCGAACCCGCTGCCGGCGGCGTTCGGGTTCGGAGAAGAATCTTCTGCTTATTTCCATCGATCGGCGGCTGCATCAGCAGCCGCCGCATATAAGCAAAATCTTCCTCTCCCTTCTCTTCCCTCCGCCTACACCGAGAAGGCCAAGGGCGCCGCCTACCGGATGAAAGCCGAGCCCGACCTCCTGCCGCTCAGGCAGCGGCGCTCGCCCGCGAGCGGCGTCGCGGCGCCGGTGCCGGCCACCGCGCGGACGTACCGCCTTTCGTTCGAGAAACTCGGCGACGCGCGGTACCTCTCGCACCGCAACACGATGGACATCCTCGAGCGCGCCTTGCGGGCCTCGGGCGCGCCCGTGCGCTACACCGAGGGCTACAACCCGCATCTGCGCCTCTCGATGGGCCCGGCGCTGCCGCTCGGCCACGAGTCGCGCCACGAGCTCTTCGACGTGGACACGCTCGACGCGCTCGCCGACGCCCACGTCCGGGCCGTGAACGACCGCCTGCCGCCGGGCCTGGCGATCACGTCGTGCGCCGAGCTCCCGAAAGGAGCGAAGTCGCTCGGCCGCGCCGCGACGGAGGCCGTGTACCGCTTCACGCTCCCGAACGGCGAGACGCGCGAAGAACGCCTGTCGCTCATGGGCCAGACGGCTACGACGCCGAAGAAGTTCCTCGAGAAGGAGTACGGCGTCCCGCCCGAGGGCCAGCATGCCGTGCGCGTCACGCGCCTCGAAACGGTCCTCGGCGCCTGAGGGATGGGCGAGTCTCTCCGGACCCGTCTCGCGGCGCACCGGACGCTCGCCGGCACGCCGCCGGAACAGCTCGAGTGGCTCGTCGCCCGCGGCCATCTCCTGACGCTGGAACCCGGAGGGCTCCTCGCGACGAAGGGGAGCGTCGTGATGGGCCTCTACATCATCCTCACCGGCCACCTCACGATCCACGTCGACCGGGGCGCCGGCCCTTACAAGGCAATGGAGTGGCGCGGCGGCGACGTGAGCGGCTTCCTCCCGTATTCGCGCCTCGCCGGCTCTCCGGGCGACGTGAGGGCCGAGGAGCCGACCGAGATCTTCGTGATCCCGCGCAACGAGGTCCCCGCGCTGATCCGCGACTGCCACGAGCTCACCTCGATCCTCGTGCACGTCATGGTCGACCGGGCGCGCCAGTTCACGTCGAGCGATCTCCGCGAGGAGAAGATGTCCTCGCTCGGCAAGCTGGCGGCGGGACTCGCGCACGAGCTGAACAACCCCGCCTCGGCCGTCGCGCGGAGCGCGAAGGGCCTGGGGGACGGGCTCGTCGCGCTCGAGAGGGCCGCCCGCGTGCTGGGCGCCGCAAACCTCTCCGGGGCCCAGGAGGCAGCCGTGGAACGCGCGCGCTCCCTCTGCCTCCGCGCAGCCGGCGCGACGTTCGGGCGCTCGCCGATCGAGCAGGCGGATCGCGAGGACGCGCTCGCGGAGTGGCTGCGCCGTCACGGCGCCGACGAGACCGCCGCGGAGGCACTCGCCGAGTCCGCGGTCACGGTCGAGTCCCTCGACGAGCTCGCGGGGGCGCTCGACGGCGCCGCCCTCCGGGCGACGCTCCCATGGCTCGTGGCGGGTTGCGCGACGTCCCGCCTCGTCTCGGAGATCGAGACATCCGCGACGAAAATCCACAGCCTCGTCACGGCGGTGAAGGGCTTCACCTACATGGACCAGGCCACGATGCCCAAGCCGGTGGACGTCGGCCGCGGGCTCGCCGACACGCTCGCGGTCCTGAACGCGAAGGCCCGCGGCAGGTCGGTGAGCGTGAGCCTCGACGTCCCGGACGACCTCCCGCGCGTCATGGGCTTCGGGGGCGAGCTGAACCAGGTCTGGGCGAACCTCGTCGACAACGCCCTCGACGCGGCGAAGGGTGCGGTCGCCGTCTCCGCGCGGCTCCATGGGTCCGCCGTGGTCGTCCGCGTCGTCGACGACGGGCCGGGCCTCGCGCCGGAGAGCCGCGAGCGAATCTTCGATCCGTTCTTCACGACGAAGCCGGTCGGACAGGGCACCGGCCTCGGCCTCGACATCGCGCGGCGCGTCGTCCACCGGCACCAGGGCGAGATCGACGTCGACTCGCGTTCCGGGCGCACGGAGTTCCGCGTGACGCTGCCGCTGGGCGCAGGAAAGGGCTGACGTGGTCAAGCCGGTGATCCTGGCCGTCGACGACGACGCGGAGGTGCTCGGCGCCGTCGAGCGCGACCTCAAGCAGCATTACCGGAGCGACTACCGCGTCCTGAAGGCCGGGTCCGGCGCCGAGGCGCTCGAGGCCGCCCGCCAGCTCAAGGAGCGCGGGTCGCCCGTCGCCCTCTTTCTCGTCGACGAGCGCATGCCCGGAATGTCGGGCACGGAGCTGCTGCGCGAGGCGATCAAGCTCCACCCCGACTCGCGCCGCGTCCTCCTGACCGCGTACGCGGACACCCAGGCGGCGATCTCGGGCATCAACGACGTCGGGCTGGACCACTACCTTCTGAAGCCCTGGGACCCTCCCGGCGAGCGCCTCTACCCGGTGCTCGACGATCTCCTGTCGGACTGGACGGCCCGCGTGCGCCTTCCCTACGACGGCATCCGCGTCGCGGGCGCGCGATCCTCGCCGCGCAGTTACGGCGTGAAGGAATTCCTCTCGAGCAACCACGTTCCGTACCAGTGGATCGACGTGGACCAGGACCCGCCGACGCGGGAGCTGATCCGCTCGGCCGGGGACGCAACGCGCCTTCCGGTCGTCTTCTTCCCCGACGGCACGCGGCTCGTGGCGCCGACGAACCGGGAGCTGGCCGAGAAGGTCGGGATGCAGACGCGGGCGCTCCTGCCGTTCTACGACCTCGCGATCGTCGGCGGCGGCCCCGCGGGGCTGGCGGCCGCGGTCTACGCCGCCTCGGAAGGGCTGCGCACGGTGCTGATCGAGCAGAGCGCGCCCGGCGGCCAGGCCGGCACCAGCTCGAAGATCGAGAACTATCTCGGGTTCCCGTCGGGCATCTCCGGCGCCGATCTCGCCCGCCGCGCGGCCGCGCAGGCACGCCGCTTCGGCGCCGAAGTGATCGCGCAGGAAGCGGTCAGCGTGCGGCGCGAGGACCCGTACCGCGTCGTCCGCCTCGCCGACGGGACAGACCTGAGCTGCAAGGCGGTCGTCCTCGCCATGGGCGTGTCGGTGCGGATGCTGGAGGTGCCCGGCGTCGAGGCTCTCCTCGGCATCGGCGTCTACTACGGCGCGGCCATGACCGAGGCGGCGACCTACCGCGCGCAGGACGTATGCATCGTGGGTGCGGGCAACTCGGCGGGACAGGGCGCGCTCTTCTTCTCGCGGTACGCGCGCCGCGTCACGATGCTCGTCCGGGGGGCGTCGCTCGCCGCCTCGATGTCGCGGTACCTCATCGACCGGATCGCCGCGACTCCGAACATCGACGTCGTGACGGGCGCCGAGGTCACCGCGGTCTGCGGCACCGGCCGCCTCGAGAAGGTCGTCGTCCGCCGCGCGCCCGGCGGCGAGGTGCGCGAGACGGAGGCGGCGGCGATGTTCATCTTCATCGGCGCGCGGCCCCGGACGGAGATGCTCGCCGGCCTCCTCGAGCTCGACGAGAAGGGCTACGTCCGGACCGGACACGACCTCGCGGCCGAGGGCCGCAGGCCCCGCGGCTGGACGCTCGACCGCGATCCGTTCGCCTTCGAGACGAGCGTCCCCGGGGTCTTCGCCGCCGGGGACGTGCGCGCAGGCTCCAGCAAGCGCGTCGCGGCCGCGGTCGGCGAGGGGTCCGGCACGGTCGGCGTCGTGCACACGTACCTCGAGACCGTCTGAGCCGCGCCGCCGCGTAGACTTCCGCCATGCGCTGGACCGTCCGCTGTCACGCGACCTTCGAGGCCGCGCACCATCTCGTCGACTACGCCGGCGGCCCCGAGCCCGTGCACGGTCACTCGTGGAAGATCGAGGTCGCGCTCTCGGTCGACCGGCTCGGCGCGTACGACCTCTCGGTCGATTTCGTCCCGACGGAGGCGCTCGTGAAGGAGCTCGCGGCGCGCCTCCACAACCGCGACCTCAACGCCGTCCCTCCCTTCCTCTCGAAGAACCCGAGCGCCGAGAACATCGCGCTCTGGGTGGCGGGCGAGATCGCGGCCTCCGGCCTCCTGAAGGACGGCGCGAGCCTGGACGAGGTCACCGTGTGGGAAGGCCCGAGAAACTCCGTCACCTACCGGCCCTGAGCCGCCGCCCGTAACATGGACGCCATGCACCTCGTCGCGCTGCACGGCTACCCCCTCGACCACCGGATGTGGGATCCGCTTGCGGAGCGGGCCGCGAGCGGCCGGCTCGGGCCCGTCACGTCCGTCTTCGCCCCGGACCTCCGGGGCCGCGGCCGCTCGCCACACGCGGCCGCCGCGCTCCACGCGATGTCCCTCCTCGCCGACGACGTCGCCCGGGACATCGAAGGCGCGCTTCCCGCGGACGCGCCGTTCCTTCTCGGCGGCCTTTCGATGGGCGGCTACGTCTGCTTCGAGCTCCTCAAGCGGCACGGCGCGCGCTTCCGCGGCCGCCTCAAGGGTCTCGCGCTCTTCGACACGAAGGCGTCCGCGGACGACGACGCCGGCCGCGCGGGACGGAAGGCCGCGATCGAGGCGATCAGGAAGGACGGCATCGAGGCGGCCCTCACGGCGATGCTCCCGAAGCTCCTCGCGCGCGGCGCCAGGGGATCGTCCGCGGAAGCTCTCGTGAAGAGCATGATTCTCGCGACGCCGCCCGCGACCGCGATGGCCGACCTCGCGGGCCTCGCAGTGCGCGACGAAGGGTTCGAGGTCCTCTCGGCATGGGACCGGCCGCTCCTCGTCGCCGTCGGGGACGAGGACGCGATCGCGCCGCCGCCGGACGCCGAGGCGATGACCGCAGTCGCCGCGCGCGCCCCGTGGGTGAAGCTCCTCACGGTGCCGGGCGCGGGGCACATGGCTCCGCTCGAGCAGCCGGACGAGGCGGCCGCGGGCCTTGCGGAGCTCGCCGAGGCGGCGCTCCGGCCCTGAACGGAGCCTTCCGGAGGGGCCGCTACTTGCCGGCCGCCGTCCCGTAACTGGGAAGCATCGGTGCGACCGGCATCTCGCTCACGCGCGCGGCGGCCGGTTCGAGCACCGGAAGCGTGGCAGGCCGCGCGGCCGGATTGAACGCGGGCAGCGGGACGCGCTTGCCGTGCGCGTACACCGGGTGGCGGCCCTTGTCCTTGTACCACTCGGAAAGCGTCGCGCTCTGGTGCATCTCCTCGACGATCTTCCGCCATCCCGCCCCCGTGTTGTAGGCGCAGAACGAGATCTCGCCGAGCTGCGTCCCGTACGGGATGATGCACATCTCCGTGCGCCGGAAGTCGTAGTTGAAGAGGTCCTGGAACCACATCCCGGCCACGAGGAGGACGCGCCAGGGATACCGGCCCTGTTTCGCGATGCCCATCCCCTTCCCCGTATGGCCGTCCATGACCTTGAGCGTCTCCCAGACGCCGAGGTTCGACGGGACGTTGTCGGGGCGGATGTTCCGCGCGAGCGCAAGCGCCGTCTGGAAGATCGTGAGGAACCGGCCGCGTGCGGCATCCGTGATGACGTTCAGGTCGCGCAAGAGCCGGTCCGCGTCGAGGATCTGCGTGACGGGCACCGCCTGGCCCGTGTCCGGCCTCACGAGCATCATCGTCGCGATCCCGCAGTTCGGGTGGCAGCCGCATTTCAGGGAGCCCCACTGCGCCTCGAGTCCGCCGAGGAGGTCCTTCAGGTCGGAGAAGGGGCCCGAGGCCGAGAGCGGGAACCAGTCGCGCATGGGCTCGCCGATTCCCGCCTGGTCCTTCACGTCGTGGGCGAGGTGCGACAGCGTGTACCGCTGCATCCGGCGCGTCTCGTCGTCGATCTCCTCGTCGCGGCCCGTGAAGGACACGGGCTGGAACGAGACCGCGTTGATCTTGTCGATGTTCCGGATCGCGAACCGGATGATCTCGCCGACCTGATCGTTGTTGACCGTGTTGACGATCGTCGTCACGAGCGTGACGTCGATCCCCGCCGCGTGGAGGTTGTCGAGCGCGCGGAGCTTGACGTCGTAGAGGTTCCCGACCCCGCGATGCGCGTTCGGCTCGTTTCCGACGCCGTCGAACTGGAGGTACGCGAGCCGCAGGCCCGCTTCGTAAGCCGCCTTCGCGAAGTCGGGCTCCTGCGCGAACCGGATTCCGTTCGTCGCGCACTGGACCGAGAAGTACCCGATCTCGCGCGCGTAGCGGGTCGCCTCGAGGAAGAACGGCGAGATCGTGGGTTCGCCGCCGGAGAACTGGACCGACATCTGGCGCTGCGGCTTGATCGACACCGCGTTGTCGAGAATTTCCCTGATGTCGTCCCACACGAGCTCGTGGACGTACCCGACCTGGTTCGCGTCCATGAAGCACGGGTTGCACATCATGTTGCAGCGGTTCGTGAGATCCACGGTGAGAACCGCGCCGCGCCCGTAGCGCATCGAGGCCGAGCCGTGGTCGTGGAGCTTGTCCTTTGCGAGCTTCACGTCGCGCCCGAAGAAGTTCTCTTCGAGCCGGCCGAAGAACGTCGCGTCGCTGGACATCAGGTCCTCGAACGTGCCGTGCTTCGGGCAGGTCTTGACCATCCAGATCTCGTTTCCGCGCAGGACGATGTCGGCGGCGATCTCTCCGGGTCTTCCGTCCACGAGGTCGCGCAGCTCCCGCGTCCCGCCGACGATGGCGTCCCGGACCTCCCGTGTGCAGGTCGGGCACAGGGAGTCGGTCCGGCGCGGGTAGCCGAGTGGGGGTTTCGTGCGCTCCTTGGTCTTCGGAAGGGGCTCAGGCGACCACGCGGGCTGGAAAGAACGCGCGGGAACCCGGCGGTTCACGGCCTGGAACGCGTTCCAGGCGACATCGGCCGCCCCGCGAATAGACCTGTAGACCACCTTCCGCATTTCGCTCCTCCGAAACCTACACGCCGCCAGACTGCCCGAGAATGGGTCTCAACTGGCGGCTAAAACCGGAATGTAACATGCGCCGGGTCACGCGACCCGTCCGCGCACGTCGAGGACGGGGCCCGCGCCGGGAATCTCGGGCGGTCCGTAGAGCTTTTCGATGCGCCGGAGGGCCGCTCGCCCGACGGCGCGGACCGCGGCGTAGTTGAGGCCCGCGCCCGCCAGAGCGCCGAGCACGGGCACGACGTGCGAGACCTCGCGCCCGGCCAGCCGCAGGACGAGGCGCTCGGCGACCTCCTCCGCGGCCCGGGTCGTGAGGCGCCGTCCGACGTTCATCCCGGCGCCCGCCGCGAGGCCCGCGAGGACCTCGAGGGCCCTCTCCTCGGGCGTCATCGGACCGCCATAGAGGACGTGGAGAGAGACGATGAGCCGGCTCTGGAGGACGAGGACCGCCGTGAGCTCGGGGGCGACGGTCGCGAGGGCCAGCCATCCGGGCGGCAGGCTCGCCGCCGCTCCGAGGGCGGCGGCGCGGCGCGCGGCGACGGCGACGAGCCGCTCGCCCATCTCGCGCGTCGTGAGATCCGCGTGCTTCTGCGAGAAGGCCCGGACCTCGGCGCGAAGGTCGTCGATGTCGAGGTCGGCCGTCGCCTTTTCCACGACCTTGAGGAAGGCCTCGGCGAGCATCGCGGCTATCATCAGGTCTCCCGGCTCCCCCGACAAGGGCGGGCGCCGAAGCCGGCAGGAGGACGCGCTCGATGACGCGCAGACAGCAGTTCACCCGGATCCTCGCGGCGGCCGTTGCCCTCTGCTGCCTGGCCGCGTCCGCGGCCCCGGCCGCGCCCGCGAAACCGAAAAAGAAGCCGGCCCCGAAGTCCGCGAAGGCGCGCGACTACGCGCACACGCTCGCGCTCCTCCACACGTCGCAAGGCGACTTCACGATCCGGTTTTTCAACGACCGCGCCCCGAACCACGTGAAGAACTTCATCGATCTCGCCGCGTCCGGCTTCTACGACGGGACGCTCTTTCACCGCGTGATCAAGGACTTCGTCGTCCAGGGCGGCGACCCTCTCACCAAGGACCCGAAGAACGCGTTCATCTGGGGCAACGCCGGGAAGACCGATGCGAAGGGCAACCCCGTCACGCTGAAGCCCGAGTTCAACGACACGATCCACAAGCGCGGCATCGTGTCCATGGCGCGGTCCTCGGCGCCGGACTCGGCCTCCTCGCAGTTCTTCGTCGTCCTGAAGGACTACCCGTCGCTCGACCACCAGTACACGGCGTTCGGCGAGGTCGTGAAGGGCATGGACGTCGTCGACCGGATCGCCACGGCGTCCGACCCCGACCCCTCGAACCCGACGCTCGGCAAGCCGCGCAACCCGCAGAAGCTCCTCTCGATCGAGCTCCTCGACGAGGCGCCCTCGCCGGCGCCGACGTATCCGGCCCCCGCCCCCAAGCCGTGACGGCGACGCTCCCGAACGGCGAGGCCGCGCGCCTCGCGTGCGCGCGGGAGCGCTTCGGCCTCTCCGCGGCGCCCGCTCCCGTCCCCCTCGCGGGGGACATCGGCGCCCGCCGCTATTTCCGCCAGGCCTCTCCCGGCGGCGGAAGCGTCCTCGTCGTCCTCTACCCGCAGCCCGAATCCGTCGCCCAGGCGAACTGGACCGCGATTCGCGACGCGCTCGCGCGGGCCGGCGTGCGCGTGCCCGCGCATCCCGATGACGCACCCGACCTCGGCGCCGCCCTCATCGAGGACCTCGGCGACCGCGATCTCTCGATGGACCTCGCCGACGCGGCGCGCGAGGACCGCCCGCGTCTTCTCGATGAGGCCGAGGAGCTCCTGACGCCGCTGCGCACGATCTCCCGGACGGCGGCCACCCGAAATCCGGCCTTCGACGCCGCGTTCTTCGCCGCCGAGCTCGACCATACGCGTCACTGGGCGCTCGAGAAGGGCGGCGCCGAACTCCTCTCTTCCGGGCGCGCCTCGGAGTGGGCCCGTCTCGCGGGCGCGCTCGCCGCAGCCGCGGCCGACCCCGCCGCGACCGGCGATCCGGTGCCCACTCACCGTGACTACCACTCGAACAATCTCATGCGCGCCGCGGACGGCCGGCTCGCCCCGATCGACTTCCAGGACCTGCGGCTCGGGCCTCCCGATTACGACGCCGTGTCGCTTCGATATGAACGCGCTGGAGAAGGGGTCGAAGCCGGCGCCGACGCCTATTCGGAGGCCGTTCTCCTCCAGCGGGCCTGGAAGGTTCTCGGGACCTTCGAAAAGATGCTCCTCATGGGGCGGCCGTTCTACCGCCCGCACCGCGAGGCTGCGCGCCGCGTGATCCGGCGGCATACGTCCCCCGCCGGCCCGTTCGGGGGGCTTCTCGCCTTTCTCTGACGGCCGCCGGAGTAGAATCCACGCTCTCAGGAGGCACCCGTGCCGAATCTCGGACTCCCCGAACTGCTCGTCATCCTCGTGATCGTCGTCCTCGTCTTCGGCGCGGGGAAGATCCCGCAACTCGGGAAAGGCCTCGGCGAGGGCATCAAGAACTTCAAGGACGCGATGCGCGAAGGCGAGTCCGGAGACAAGAAGGACGACGGTACGAACAAGCCGAAATAATCCGGCCGTCCGCCCCGTTCATGTCCCGGGACCGCGCAGGGTCCGCGCCCGGAGAGCAACATGAACACGCTGAAGATCATCTTCCTCATGACGTTCCTGACGGTCCTGCTCGTCGCGCTCGGGCAGGCGACGTTCGGTTCCCAGGGCGCGGTCACCGCCCTCGTGATCGCGGCCGCCATGAACCTCTTCACGTACTTCTTTTCGGACCGGATGGTCCTCGCGACGTACCGCGCTCGCGTCGTGACCGAGCAGGAGGCACCCGAGCTCTACGCCGTCGTCCGGACCCTCGCCGCGAAGGCGAACCTCCCGATGCCGCGCGTCGCGATCATCCCGCAGGATGCCCCGAACGCCTTCGCGACCGGCCGGGATCCGCAGCATGCGGTCGTCGCGGCGACCGAGGGAATCCTGAGGATCCTGAACCGAAACGAGCTGGAGGCCGTGCTCTCCCACGAGCTCGGCCACGTCACGAACCGCGACATCCTCCTCGGGGCGATCGCAGCGACGCTCGCCGGGGCGCTCACGCATCTCGCGCAGATGGCCCTGTGGACCGGAGGCGGCCGGCGGGACGACCGCGAGGGGGGCGGCGGGCTCGTCGGGCTGCTCGCGATCCTCTTCGCGCCGATCGCGGCCATGATCGTCCAGGCGATGATCTCGCGTCAGGCGGAGTTCCGGGCCGATGCGACCGGCGCGGAGCTCTCGGGGCGCCCCCTCGAGCTCGCGTCGGCGCTCCGCAAGCTGGAAGCGGCGTCGGAGCGGCTCCCGATGGACGGCTCGCCGGCGACGGCGCACCTGTTCATCGTGAACCCGTTCGCGGGGGGAATCGCGCGCCTCTTCTCGACCCACCCGCCCACCGAGGAACGCGTCGCGCGCCTCGAGGCGATGGCCCGCGGCGGGCTCCGGCCGGCCTAGGAGTTATCCCGTCCCCGGAGCGGGGGCTTGACCTTCAGAAGGGAGATCTTCGCCCGGAGGGTGTTGCGGTGGATGCCGAGCGACTTTGCCGCGCGGCCCATGTTGCCCGAGGCGCGCGTCACGGCCGCCGCGACGTACTTCTTCTCGAACTCCTTCTTCGCAGCCTCCAACGGAATTCCCTTCGACACGAGCTCGTCGATGATGCGTTGCAGCTGGCCGTCGATCGTCACAGACACGCTCCTCCCACGCACACTTGCCGCGAGCCTGGGGCCGCTTGGGGAAGACAGAAATTATCACGGGAACTTCGTCCCGCAAGAGTTTTCTGAAGGCTCCCCGGATGAGGGGGTTACTTGATCTCGACCGCGTCCCCGACGCCCATGTTGTCGATCATCGAGGTGACGATCGCGACGGACGTCCGGTCCCGGGTCGTGAGGATCGCGGCTTCCCCGAGCACGGTCCGGATGCCCACGGCGCGCGTGGACGGCCGGAAGACCGTCAGGAAGTCGCCCGGGTTCAGTCCGTCCTGCTCGCCCAGGTCGAGGAACACCACCGTACCCGTCCCGATCGGCGTGACGGCGTCCCGCGTGTCGACGAGGTGGCCGACCGGCTTGCCGTTCGGCGTGTCGCAGATCCCCATCGGACGCGTCCGGCGGACGAGGGGGACCGGGATCGGCTCGAAGGGCGCCACGTAGTCTCCGATCTCGACCTCGTTGCAGGAGTAGACGATCTCCGCGATCGAGGACTTCTCCTGCGCGCAGAGGACGCGGACGCGGCCCGGAGTCATGTAAATGCGGCCGACGACGTCGCGCACGGAATCCCAGCGGTCCACGAGCCGGCTCGGACGGACGATCGTGAACTCCATCCCCGCCTGCACTCCGACCTCGGCTCCGATGTCGAGGTACAGGACGTCGCCCGCCATGAACATGGACTGGTTCCGTTCCTTCTCGGCATTCACGACGCGTCCGACGAACGTCTCGTCGCGATGGCCGAGGTAGCCGGAGCAATACACGTCCGCTTCGACGCCGATCGGCAGCGGGCCGGAGATCGGCGTCGGCGGCCGGACGGACTGCTCGAGGTGCGACGCGGGAGCGGCAACGTCGCCGCCTTCGCGCGCGAGGGGGGCGGGCCCGCGGGCCCCGTCCTGAGCGCGGGCGGCGAGCGAGGCGGCGAGAAGGACGCCGGCCGAAAGCGCTGCGAGAGGGTGACGCATGACGACCTCCTGCTCGAAACCCGTGTCCCGGAAAGGCGAAGGACGGCGCCAAGAGGGGACGGAGAGACGCCGTATCTTAGTTCGCTGGAGCCGCTTGCGTCAAACCGGGGTCCCCGGGCGGAGGTTCAGCCGCCGGCCGCTTTCGCGGGCGGAGCGGGCGGGGTGGCCGCGGGGCGCGGGACTCGCTTCAGCGTCTTGCTGGACGGGAAGTCGCGCGCGAGGCGCGCCCAGATCACCTTCGCCTCGTCCTCGTGTCCCATCTTGTTCTCCGCGAGGCCGCAATCGAAGAGGACGAGGTCGAGCTTCGCGTAATCCGGGTAGGCGGCGAGAACCGTGTCCATCCGGCCCTTGGCGGCCCGCCACGCGCGGCGCTTCACGTAGAAGTGCCCGACGAGATACTCGTGCTCGGCGAGGAGGCCGCGCATCGCGTTCAGCCGCAGCCGCGATTCCGTCGCGTAAGGCGAATCCGGGTACGCGAGGATGAGCTCGCGATACGAGGTCGCCGCCTGCCGTGTGTTCGTCTGCTCGCGGTCGGGGCTCTCGGCCTGCTTGTCGGAGCACTGGGCCAGGCGGAAGAGCGCGTAGTCCGAGCGCGGGTGCGACGGGTAGCGGTTCCGGAAGTCCTTGTACCTCACGCCCGCCTCGAGGTACCCGAGCGGCGTCTTCTCGTCGTAGAACGAGTCGGCGAGCCGCAGGGCCGCCTGCTTGCCGATCGCGTCGTTCGCGTAGTTCTCGGCGACGAAACGCAGGTACTGCCGCCCGACTTCGTACTTTCTCTTCTGGATGAGCGCCTCGCCCTTCGCGTAGGCCTCCTCCTTCGGCATCGAGAGGAGCTCGCGCGTCATCTTGGCCGCCGAGTCCGTCGACGTGCAGCCGGCCAGCCCTCCGAGGAGGGCGGAGAGGGCGGCCAAGCCGACAGCGCTGCGAAGGAAGACCGTTCGAGGCATCACGGACGACGGAGAATGCATGCTGGGGAGGATTCTTTCAAGCTCCACGTCCGGATCCCGCCGCCCGGGCGAGGCGCGCGAGGGCCGCCGGAACGTCGCCGCCGCCGAAGACGGACGCGCCCGCCACGAGATGCGACGCCCCCGCGGCCGCGAGGGCGCCCGCGTTGGCCTCCCCGACGCCGCCGTCCACGGCGATCGTCGCGGAGGAGCCCGCCGCTGCGATCGTCTCCCTGAGCCGGCCGACGCGCTCGAGCGCGCCGGGAATGAACGACTGGCCGCCCCATCCGGGGTTCACGGACATCACGAGGACGAAGTCGGCGAAGCGCACGGCCTCGTCGAGCGACGAGAGCGAGGTTCCGGGGTTGATCGCGACGCCCGGCGACACTCCACGGCTCCGCACGTGCTGCGCGAACCGGTGGAGGTTCGGCTCGGCCTCGACGTGGACCGCGACGCGGCGCGCTCCCGCGTCGAGGTACTGGTCGAGAGTGCGGAACGGCTCCTCGATCATGAGGTGGACGTCGAGAGGAACTCTCGTCGCCTTTGCGAGCGCCTTGAGGACGATCGGCCCGACCGTGAGGTTTGGGACGAAGCGGCCGTCCATCACGTCGAAGTGGATCCAGTCGGCGCCTCCCGCCTCGCACGCGGCGACGGCCTCTCCGAGGCGCGCGAAGTCCGCCGAGAGGATCGACGGGGCGAGTGCGACGCGCGGCGCGCTCACGGCGCGGCCTCGGGCGACGCGATCACGAAGCTCAGCGCGTCGCGGCGCGTCACGGGCGCGCCCGCGAGCGGAAACTGGCGGAGGATCGTGCCGGTTGCAGCGCCCTCGTAGGACTGGCTCCGGACGCCGCCGATCCGGAATCCGCGCTCCTCGAACGCCGTCTTGACGCGCTCGAAGTCGCGGCCGATCAGGTCGGGCATCACCCACGCGACGTCCGGCGCCCCGCGGTTCACGAGGACGTCGACGGGCGTGTCGGGGCCCGCGATCGTTCCGGGGGACACGCCTTGCGCGACGACGCCGGTCGGCCCCGGCAGCCGCACGGACGCCACCGCGGCCTCCTTGAGGCCGGCCTTCGAGAGCGCGAGCGTCGCCGCGCGCGCCGGGAGTCCCGTGAGGTCGGGCATGCGCACGGCGCGAGGCCCCAGGGAGAGGAACAGACGCACCGTCTGGCCGCTCTTGACGGCCGTGTCCGCCGCGGGCGCCTGCGCACGGACGCGGTGCGCGGGCACGGCGTCGTCGAACGCCTCCTGGGCGGCGTCCACCTGCACGGCCAGGCCGAGCTCGGCGGCGCGCGCCGCCGCCTCGTCGGGCGTGAGGGTCACGAAGCTCGGGGTCTTCAGGGACTTGCCCGCGACGAAGCGCGTGAACGAGACCCAGGTCGCGGTTGCGAGGACACCGGCCAACACCATCGCGTACAGCACTCTCCCGAAGACTCCTCCCATGGCGGCACTCTAGCAGGAGCCCGGCGTCCTTGACTCGCCCCGGGAGGGCGCCGACACTCGACGCCCCATGGCCGAGGCCTCCCCCCCGGAACCCTCTTCCCCCGCGCTCCCGCTCTCCCGGGCGGACCTCCACCTCCACACGAACGCGTCGATTTTCAAGTACTTCCGCGCGGGGAACACGCGCGACTCGTACAACGACCCGGACGAAACGTACCGCCTCGCGAAGGCCCACGGCATGGACTTCGTGACGTTTACGGACCACGACACCGTGGACGGCTGCCTGAAGTTCCAGGACCGCCACCCCGACTACGCCGACTTCTTCGTCTCGGCCGAGATCGAGACGTTCTTCCCCCGGACCGGCCACCGGATCCACGTGAACGTCTTCGACCTGACGCTCGCGCAGTGGAGGGTCATCAACGTCCGGCGTCGGAACATCTTCGACCTCGTCGAGTACCTCAGGGCCGAGAACCTCCTTTACTCGGCGAACCACCTCTTCCAGTCCTACCGGATGCGCCAGGCGCCGGAGGACTTCTTCACGAAGATGCTCGAGCTCTTCGACGTCTTCGAGGTCAAGAACGGCTCGATGGCCTACCAGCACAACGCGCTCGTCGAGGACCTCCTGACCGCCGCAAAGGAGAAGCGCGGCTCGCTCGCGCTCATCGGCGGCTCGGACGCGCACACGTACCCGCCGGTCGCGAGCGTCTTCACGATGGCGCCCGGCGCGACGTGGCGGGAGTTCCTCGCGTCGATCCGCGAAGGCGAGTGTCTCTCGTGGGGGACCGAGATGGGCTTCACCAACGTGCTTGGCGACGTCTACAAGATGCTCGGGAAGTACTACACGAGCGTCGTGGACTTCCGGAATCCCGAGTTCACGGCGCGCGAGAAGGCGCGCCACTTCCTGATCGCGCTCGCGTCCGTGCCGTTCAACGCGGCCGGCGTCCCCGCGGCCGTCTATTCGCTGAACTACGCCAAGCAGGTCGCCCTCTCGAAGCGGCTCAAGACGCACTTCGACAAGAAGGGGCTGTCGGGGAGCTAGGCGGACGCGCCTTTCCGCGGGTACTTCGTCTCGACGTAGTCGTCGACGAGCTTGCGGAACGCGGCGGAGAGCTCGTCGTAGTTGCCCTTGAGCGTCGCGAACTTCTGGCCGTCGACGTAGACCGGGCAGCTCGGCTCCTCGCCCGTGCCCGGGAGCGAGATCCCGATGTTCGCGGCTTTCGACTCGCCCGGCCCGTTCACGATGCAGCCCATGACGGCGAGCGTCATCGTCTCGACACCCTCGCGCTCCGCCTTCCAGGCCGGCATCTTTTCGCGCACGTAGCCCTGGATCCTCTCGGCGAGCTCCTGGAACGTCGTCGAGGTCGTGCGGCCGCAGCCCGGGCACGCCGTGACGGACGGCGCGAAGCTGCGCAGGCCGAGCGCCTGCAGGAGCTCGCACGCCGCGTAGACCTCCTCGCGCCGGTCGCCGCCCGGGCGCGGCGTGAGCGAGACACGGATCGTGTCGCCGATCCCCTCGTTCAGGAGGATCCCCATGGCGGCCGACGACCACACGAGACCCTTCGTCCCCATTCCGGCTTCCGTGAGGCCGAGATGGAGCGGCTGGTCCGTCCGCGCCGCGAGGTCCCGGTAGACCGAGACGAGCTCGTTCGGCCGCGAGACCTTGCACGAGATGACGATCTGGTCCTTCCCGAGCCCGCACTCGAGGGCGAGCTCGGTCGACTGGAGCGCGGAGAGGACCATGCACTCGGCGACGATCTCCTCCGACGTCCTGCCGAGGTCCCGGTCCGTGTTCTCCTGCATCTTTTGCATGACGAGCTCCTGGTTCAGGGAGCCGCCGTTCACGCCGATCCGCACGGCCTTGCCGAGGCCTTTCGCGACGCCGCAGATCGTCGCGAACTGCTCGTCGCGCCGCTTCCCCGTCCCGACGTTGCCCGGGTTGATCCGGTACTTGTCGAGCGAGCGGGCCATCTCCGGGTATTTCGTGAGAAGGATGTGGCCGTTGTAGTGGAAGTCCCCGATGAGCGGGACGTCGCAGCCCGCCGCGAGAAGACGCCGCCGGATCTCCGGGACGGCCTTCGCGGCCTCGTCGACGTTCACGGTGATCCGCACGAGCTCGGAGCCGGCCTGCGCGAGCTCGAGGCACTGCGCGACCGTGCGCTCCACGTCCGCCGTGTCCGTGTTCGACATGGACTGGACGACAACCGGGGCGCCGCCCCCGACCGTGACCTTCCCGACGCGGACGCCCACCGTCCGGTGTCGCGGCCGGGCCAGGCCGTGCGCGGACGCGGGGGACGGGACGGCCGGGAAGGACATCAGAAGGTGACGTTCTTGAGGACGTCGAAGTAGAGGACCGTCGCCATCACGAGGACGAGGAAGACGAAGCCGGCCTGGAGGAGTCGCTCCTTGACCTTGAGCGAGAAGTCGCGCTGGGCGACGGCCTCGAGGAGCGTGACGAAGATCTGTCCTCCGTCGAGGAGCGGGATCGGAAGGAGGTTCAGGAGGCCGAGCTGCAGCGAGAGGACGCCCATGAGCATGACGAGAGGCGCGACGCCCGAGCGCGCCGCCTCTCCGGAGAACTTCGCGATGTCGATCGGGCCGGAGAGCTGCCGCATGGAGCCGGTGCCGCGAAAGAGGCGGCCGACGATCTGCCCGGTCACCTGCACCTGCCGCAGGTTCTCCCGCCACGAGGCCCCGAGCGCGGCGCCGAGGCCGAGACGGCGAACCGTCGTCTCCTCCTTCGGGGCGAAGCCGATGCGCCAGTTCTCGCCCTCCTTCACGGGGACGACGTTGAGAACCTGCGTCTCGCCTCCGCGCTTGACGACCATCTCGATGGGTTTCGGCCCGTCCTTGTCGAAGCCGGCGGCCGCCTCGCGGATGTAACGGACGACCTCGAAGTAGAGGACGACGGGCCGGCCGTTCACGGAGACGATCTGATCGCCGACCCTGAGGCCCGCTTTCGCGCCGGGGTACCCGGGGACGACGCGCGCGACGACCGCGAGGATCGCGGGGTTGAGGCCCGTGTACCCGATGTCGTACTTCGTGCGCGGCTCGGGCGTGAGGTCGAGCGTGAGGGGCACGCCGTCGCGGACGATCCCGACCGCGAGCTTCTCGCGCGGGGCGAGACCGGTCTCGATCTCGACGTCCTCCCACGTCTTCACGGGCTTGCCGGAGATCGTCTCGATGCGGTCGCCTTCCTTGATGCCCGCCTTGTCGGCGGGGCTCCCGCGATCGACGACCTTCACGACAGGCGTTTCCGCCTTGTAGGACGCGACCTCGACGCCGACGAGGAACGCGAGCGCCGTGAGGAGGAACGCGAGGACGAGGTTCACGCCCGGCCCCGCGAAGAGGATCAGGAGGCGCTGAAAACGCGACCCGGGCTGGACCGGGGCCGTCTCGGCCGTTCCGGAGACGATGTCGCTCTCGTCGGGTCCGAGGCCCACGACCTTGACGTACCCGCCGAGCGGGACGAGCGAGACGCGGTAGTCCGTCTCCTTCCGCTTCCAGCCGAAGAGCCTCTTGCCGAACCCGAGCGAGAAGACCTCGACCGGGAACTTGAAGAGCTTCGCGACGGCGAAGTGGCCGCCCTCGTGGAAGACGATCAGGAACGAGAGGACGAAGACGAGGGCGAGGATGTTGGTCGGAATTGTCATGGGTCCTCGGGGGAGTTACGCCGGCACCGCGCGCGCGGTTCCGGACGTCGGCTTCTGGAGGGCGGGGAGGAGTGTTTCGGCTTCGCGCCGCGCCCAGGCGTCGGCTTCGAGGGCCTCCGCCACGGAGGAAATCGGAACGACCTTGTGCCGCGCGAGAATCCGCGCAACGGCCTCGACGATCCCGAGGTACGGGATGCGGCCCTGGAGAAAGGCCTCGACGGCCATTTCGTTGGCGGCGTTGAGGACCGCGGGGGCGGAGCCGCCCGTCCGGAGCGCGGCGCAGGCGAGCGGGACCGCCGGGTAGCGGGCCTCGTCGAGAGGCTCGAACGTGAGGGTTCCCAGGCCCGCGAGGGCGAGGCGCGGGAGAGGGGTTTCGATCCTCTCGGGGTAGCAGAGCGTGTAGAGGATCGGGAAGCGCATGTCGTTCGGGGACATCTGCGCGACGACCGAGCCGTCGACGTATTCGACCATCGAGTGCACGATCGACTGCGGATGGACCACGACGCCGATCCGCTCGACCTCGACGTCGAAGAGCCACCGCGCCTCGATGACCTCGAGACCCTTGTTCATCATCGTCGCCGAGTCGATCGTGATCTTCGGCCCCATCTTCCACGTCGGGTGGCGGAGGGCGTCGTCGACCGTGATCGCGGAGAACGACTCGAAGGCCCGCGTCCGGAACGGGCCGCCGGAGGCCGTCAGGACGAGGCGCCTCACCTCGGACGGGGCGCCGGCGCGAAGGGCCTGGTGGAGCGCGCAGTGCTCCGAGTCCACGGGAAGCACCGCGGCGCCCGCCGCGCGCGCCGCGCGCATGAGCGGCTCGCCCGCGACGACGAGCGTCTCCTTGTTCGCGAGGGCGAGCGTCTTGCCGAGCTTGACCGCCTCGTACGCGGGCACGAGGCCCGCCGATCCGACGATCCCGCCGAGAACGACGTCCACCTCGGGATGGGTCGCGACGTCCACGAGTCCCTGCTCGCCGAATCCGACGGAGGTTCCCGGAAACTCCCGGCGGAGCCGCGCCGCGTCCTCTGGCGTCTTCACGGACACGACTTTCGGGCGGTGCGCTGCGACGGCCACAAGGAGCTTCTCGAGGTTCGAGCCGGCCGACATCGTGACGATCTCGAAGCGCTCCGGGAAATGCGCCACGACCGAGAGAGCCGAATCGCCGATCGAGCCCGTCGCCCCGAGAAGCGCGATCCGCTTCTTCGCGCTCATCGCGAACCTCCCGGCAGGAGGGCGAGGGCATGGAGGGCCAGGAGAAGCACGGGCGAAGCGTAGAGCAACGAATCCAGCCGGTCGAGCAGGCCGCCGTGCCCCGGGAGGACGCCACCGGAGTCCTTGACGGCGACGCTCCTCTTGAACGTGGACTCGACGAGGTCGCCGACGACCGCGACGACGGAGACGAGGAGCCCCAGAATCGCTCCCGCGAGAACCGCCGGAATGGTCTCGGCCCCGGGCGACGGGCGCCCCGCCGCCGCGAGCGCAGCCGCGGCGCCGGCCCCGAAGAGCGTGCCGCCCGCGAGCTGACCCCAGAGCCCTTCCCACGTCTTCTTCGGGCTCACGACCGGAGCGAGCTTCCTTTTTCCCAGCCGGCAGCCGACGTAGTACGCCGCCGAGTCGCCCGCCCAGACGACCGCGAGGAGGAAGACGACGGGCTCCCAGCCGCGCGCCCGGAGTCCGATCATCGCGCCGCCGCCGAGCGCGACGTAGAGCGTCGCGAAGACGGCGCCGGCCGAGGACGGGAGGAGCGCGGCGACGGACGCCGACGAGAACATCACGAGCGTCGGGAGCGCGAGGATCGCCGCGCCCGCGAGCGCGACGAGGGCGACGGGCGAGGCGACATGGGCGGCGGCGAGGAGCGCGAAGAACAGCGCGACCCCCGCCGTGCGCGGGATTCGCCAGCCCGCGGTCTCGAGAAGCGCGTAGAACTCGATGAGCGCGACCACCGCCGCCGCCGCGACGAGAAGCGTGAACGCCCATGTCGGCGCGAAAACGAGCACCGCGAGGACCGCCGGAATCAGCACGGCGGCCGTGACCTCCCGCTGGAGCTTCACCGGGTGGCCGCCGCCGGGCGCGGGCCGTCCTCGCGCAGGGGCTGCTCGTCGTCCAGGACGCCGCCGTACCGGCGCTCTCGCTTCTGGAACTCCGCGAGAGCCTCCAGGAAGTGCCGGGCCCGGAAGTCGGGCCAGAGGACGGGCGTCACGTAGATCTCGGCGTACGCGATCTGCCACAAGAGATAGTTCGAGATCCGCATCTCCCCGCTCGTCCGGATCAGGAGGTCCGGGTCGGGAAGTCCGGCCGTGTAGAGACGCGACTCGATCGCCGCCTCGTCGATCTCCGCCGGCTCGAGGCGCCCGGCCTTCACCTCGGCCGCGAGCGACCGCATCGCGTCCGCGAGCTCCGTGCGGCCGGAGTAGTTGAGGGCGATGTTGAAGACCATCCCCTTGCAGGGCGCGGTCGCGTCGAGCGCGCGCTGCAGCTCGCGCTGGACGGAGGAGTCGAGGCCGTCCATGCGGCCCACGACCCGGAACATGATGTCGTTGTCGAGAAGCGTCTTCAACTCGCGGCGCAGGTATTCCTTGAGGAGCGCCATGAGAGTCGCGACCTCGAGGTGCGGCCTTTTCCAGTTCTCGGTCGAGAACGCGTAGAGCGTCAGCGCCGTCAGTTCGAGGCGCGCGGCCGTCTCGACCGTCGCCCGCACCGAATCGATCCCGGCGCGGTGCCCTTCCACGCGCGGCAGCCGGCGCTGGCGCGCCCATCGGCCGTTGCCGTCCATGATGACGGCGACGTGGCGCGGCAGGCGCCCGAGGTCGAGCGCGTCGAGAAGCGCCCGGTCGGGGGTCCCGGCGGCGGCGATGGAATCCTTGTTGATCATCGGCCCGGGCGCGAGGCGCCCGAACGTTGAATTCTATCGCGCGCGCGGCGGGGCGGGGGCGACGCCCGGGAGCGCGTCCGGCGCATAAAGCACGCGTGCGAGTGTCAGGCCGCGGGCCTTGGCGGTCGGCCCCGGCCGTTCGGGCGCTTCCTCGGGGCGGATCCGGCCCCGGCCGGCGTCGCGGAGCGTGCCGACGAGCCGGCGCACCATGCCGCGGAGAAAGCCGTCGCCTTCGGCCGTGATCACGAGGAGGGAGCCGTCCTCCTCGACGTCGAGCCGGGCGAGCGTGCGCACCGTCGTTCCGGGGTCGGAGCCCGTGATCGAGAACGGCGCGAAGTCCCGCGTTCCGACGAGGCGCGCCGCCGCCTCGCGCATCGCGCCGACGTCGAGCTTCTCGCCCGCGAGCGCCTCGACGAGGCCGCGGTGCGGAAGGAGCGTGTCGCCCCGGCGGAGGCGGTAGACGTAGACCTTTCCCGTCGCCGAAAAGCGCGCATGAAAGTCGTCTGCTGCTTCGGAGGCCGACAGGACCCGCGCGTCCCATGGCAGGTTCGAGTTGAGAGCACCGGGGATTTTCTTAGAAGGTAAGAGGGGCGCGCCCTCGGGCACGTCGAAGTGGGCGACCTGCCCGTCCGCGTGCACGCCGGAATCGGTTCTCCCCGAGCCGTGCACCCGGATCTCCCTCTGAAATATTTCATTCAAAGAAATCTCCAGGACGCCCTGGACCGTGCGCGGCGTCTCACCGCCCGCGCGGGGCGCCTGCACCTGCCACCCCTCGAAGAACGTCCCGAGGTACGCGATCTCGAGCTTCACCCGCACGCGGCGATTATGGCCGCGCTATCGTCGGGGCGATGGCCGCCCCCGCCCCCGCCGTCCCCGCGACGCTCGTCGTCACCGAGATCTTCCGCAGCCTGCAGGGGGAGTCGACGTATGCGGGCCTTCCGTGCACGTTCGTCCGGTTGACGGGCTGCGCGCTCCGGTGCGTCTGGTGCGACAGCGCCTACGCGTTCTCGGGCGGGGCCGCGATGAGCGAAGGACAGGTGCTCGCCGAAGTCGAGCGCCTCGGGGCGCCGCTCGTCGAGATCACGGGCGGCGAGCCGCTCGAGCAGGAGGGCTTCTTCCCGCTCGCGTCCGCGCTCTGCGACCGGGGCTATACCGTGCTCGTCGAGACAGGCGGCCACGTCCCGATCGGCCGCGTGGACCCGCGCGTCGTCAAGGTCGTCGACGTGAAGTGCCCCGGCTCCGGCATGGAGAGCCGCAACGACCTCGACAACCTGAAGCTCCTCGGTCCGAGGGACGAGGTGAAGTTCGTCGTCGCGGACCGGAGGGATTTTCTCTGGGCCGAAGAGCTCGTCGGAGCGCACGCGCTCGACGAACGGCACTCGGTCCTGATTTCGCCGGTCTTCGAAGGAGGAACGAGCGCGATCGCTCCGCGGGTCGCCGAGTGGGTGCGCGACTCGAAGCGCAACCTCCGCCTCAACCTGCAGATCCACAAGACCCTCTGGGGAGACGTTCCGGGAAGATGAACCGCCGCTCTCTTACCCTTCTAAGAAAGTCTTCAGCGCCGATTCCCGAAGGTCCGGCACGCGGGGCGCGGACGGCCGTCGTGTTGTTGTCCGGCGGCCTAGACTCCGCGACGTGCCTCGCGCTCGTCACGCGCTGGGGCTGGACGGTCCATGCGCTCTCGTTCGACTACGGCCAGCGGCACCGCGTCGAGCTCCGGGCCGCGCGGGCGCTCGCGAAGAGGTACGGCGCCTCGTCGCACCGCGTGATCGCGATCCCGTCCTTCGGCGCGCTCGGCGGCTCGGCGCTGACGGACCGCTCGATCCGGGTGCCGAAGAAGGCGCTCGGGAAGGCGGGCATCCCGGCGACGTACGTCCCGGCGCGCAACACGCTCTTTCTCGCGTTCGCCCTCGGCGCGGCCGAGACCGCGGGCGCAACGGAGATCGTGATCGGCGCGAACGTCCTCGACTACTCGGGCTACCCCGACTGCCGGCCCGGGTTCCTCCGTGCGTTCGAGCGCGTCGCGAACCTCGGGACGAAGGCGGGCGACGAGGGCCGGCGCTTCTCGGTCCGCGCGCCGCTCCTCCGTATGACGAAGGCGGACATCGTCCGCCTCGCGCTCGCCCTCGGCCTCGATCCGGGCCTCACGACGTCGTGCTACGACCCGTCGCCGGCGGGCCGTCCCTGCGGCGCGTGCGACTCGTGCCTCCTCCGGGCGAAGGGCTTCGCCGAGGCCGGCGTGCGCGACCCGCGCGCGCGCTGATCAGCGCGCGGGGCTCGCCTCCATCAGTTGGCGGGCGCGCGCGAGGAGCTCCCGTGGAGGTCCCTCGAGGGGCTGAAGGGCGACCGCCTTCTCCAGCTCGGCCGCGGCCCCGGCCGCGTCGCCCGACAGGAGCAGCGCGCGGCCGAGCTGGAAGCGAGCGGGGAAGAAGTCCGGCGAGATCGCGAGCGCAGCCCGATAGGCGGAGACCGCCTCGGCCGGCCGGCCCAGCGCCTCGCGGGCCTGCCCCAGGAAGAAGTGAGCCGACCGCGAGGAGGGATCCAATCGAAGAGATTCTTCGAGGGTGTCCATGGCTTCGGCGGCGCGTCCCTCGGTGAGGCGCAACCGTCCGAGGAATTCCACCGGAAGAGCGGCCGCGGGGTCGGCATCTCGCGCCCTGCGAAGAGATCGTTCGGCGTCTTGCGGTCGCCCGAGCTCCATCCACGCGTTCCCGTCGAGGGTCCATTCCTCCGAGAAGACGTGGGACGGAGGATGCCTTCGAAGGTGGGTCGCGAGGAGCGCGAGAAGCGCAACGACAGCCGGCGCCGCGAGCCGCCGTGGCTGGCGCTCCTTGATGCGCTCGGTGAGAAGCGCGGCCCCGGCGCCCGCGAAGATCGCGACCGGCGGCACGAGCGGCATGCGGTAGCGCAGCCCCGCGAGCGCCGCGAGAACCGGGACGGCTCCTGCAGCGATCCAAAGGAGCGGGAGCGCCTTTCCGCGCAGGCCCCGCCACGCGAACACCGAAGCCGCGGCGAGAGCGAGGAGCGCCCCGAAGCCGGGAAGCACTCTCAGGATCCCCGATTCCCGCGCGAAGAACGCGTACGCGTGGTTGTCGCGCGGCTCCTCGGCCTGCGTGAGCCAGACGGCCTTCGAGAGGACGGCCCGCGCGAGGCCTGCGGGGTCCGCCTGCGCGCGCTCCAGCGTCTTCCGCGTGAACCAGGCCTCCTCGTCCTTCGGGGCGACGCCGGCGCGAGCGGGCGCCGCGATCACGACGTCCCACGGCCCGTTCGGACGCGCGTTCTGGACGCCGCCCGAGGCCGGGTCGTTGCCGAGCCAGAGGTTGACGGCGCCGTACGCGCGGACGAAGACGAAGCGGCCCGACGCCCTGGAGGAGGCGACGACCGCCGGGGTGAGGACGACCGCGACGCCGATGAGCAGCGCCGCTGCGGAAGGCCCGCGCCGGGGCCAGCCCTCGAGAAGGAGGACCGCCGCGAGGGCGGCAAGGACGAAGAGAAGCGCCGTGGGGCGCGCCGCGCACGCGGCGCCGAGAAGAAGGCCCGCGAGCGCCGCGCCGGCCGGCGTTTTCCGGGTCGCGAGAAGAAGGAGAGAGGCCGAGAGGAGAAAGCCGACGAAGCCCTCCTCCCAGAAGCTGACGTCCACGAGCGCGGCCGGGCCCGAGATCGCGAGGAGGAGACCCGCGGCGATTCCCGCTTTCCTTTCGAAGAGAACCTCTCCCGCCCTCGCGACGAGAACGCAGGTCGCGGACGCAAGGGCCGCCTGGGCGATTCGCGCGGCGTCGGTCGAATTCAACGCCTTGAGCAGAAGCGCGAGGAAGAACGGGTACGCCGGCCCGTGCGTCGGCGGCGAAGGCCAGGTGAAGTCGCCGGAGGCGAGCGCCTGCGCCCAGGCGAGGTTCTCGTGCGCGTCGAACTGCGGGTCCTGCCAGAGGCCGAGGTGGGAGAGCGAAGCCGAGACGGCCAGCCGGACCGCGAACGCCAGAGCGAAAAGTCCAATGAAAGGTAACCAGCGGCTGGCTCGATTCTCTTCCTTAGCGCTCCGGCGCCTCATCGCGGCGAAAGACTAGCATGCGGGCGTAGCCACCCATTCCATTCAGAAGAAATGACTTAATATTATCTTCATCATTAGTGTAGATTCACACTTGACACGATAAGACTAAGATACTAGATTGACTGCGTCATGAACCTCGACCGCTTCACTCACAAGGCGCAGGAAGTCA
>DATKLW010000070.1:0-11984 GCA_035542215.1 Thermoanaerobaculia bacterium
GCTTGACGCGTTGGCCCTCGGCGACGCGCGCGGCCTGCAGGTGCCCGTAGAGGGTCGTGACGCCGTACCCGTGCGCGATCTGGACGAAGCGCCCGTAGCCCTTGTCGATCCCGACTTTCACGACGGTGCCCGCGGCGGGCGCGACGACGCGGTTGCCCGCGGGGGTCGAGATGTCGATGCCGGGGTGGAACTCGGGGTGGCCCGTGAACGGATCCGGACGCTGGCCGAAGCCGGCGGTCAGGACGCCGGCGGCGGGGGCGATGGTCGGCGTGAGGGCGAGCTGGTCGGCCTGCGTCGAGAGCCGCGTCTCGACGAGCTGGAGGCGCGAGGAAAGCAGCGCGCCGCGCCGTCCGGCCTCGCTGAGGCCCGTGTCGGCGGATGCGGAGGGGTCGATCGGAGCGGCGGTCAGACCGCCGACGCCGCCGGTCCCGGGGTCGCGGACGGCGGAGAGGCCGGCCACGATCGAAAGGCGGCGGGTGCGGTCCTCGAATTCGGCCAGCTGCTTCTCGAGCGACTCCAGCCGGGAATTCGTGAGGGCGGCCCGGGAACGCAGGTCGGAGTTCTCGGCGAGGATGGCCGTGACCTCGCGGCTCTTGTTGATCGACCGGACCCAGAGGACGGAGAAGGTCGTGCCGAGAAGGACGGACGTCAGAAACGCGGCCCCGAGGCCCCAAAGCAGGCGGGACGAGACCCTGAATTGACGGAATCGTGCCTTGGCGTGGGGGACGAAGATGATCGTGTGCTCGCGCTTCGGCATCTCGTCTCGCTTTACCGCTCGTGCCATTCCGGGGACGCTCCCGGACAAAAAGATGCACGGCCTACCCAAGAAGGCCCTATGGTCTGCATGTGAAATCTGGGGCCCGTGCCGAAGCCTGTCAAGAGAAATGGATGGATCGGAGTAACACGCTGTGATTCAGTTATTTACGATGGAGTCCCTTCGTCTTTTCCGGGCCGGAAACGCAGCGCCTCGGCCACGGCCTGTACGCCGACGCCCGTTTCCCCGGCGAGGTCCGCGATCGTTCTCGCGACGCGGAGCACACGCTGGTATGCGCGGGCCGAGAGCGTGAGGCGATCCACGGCCCGGTCGAGCAGCGCTTTCGCGTCCGGCGAGGGCTTTAGCGCACTGCGCCCCGAGCGACCCGAAAGTGCCGCGTTCACGAGGCGGGCGTCTCCTGTCCGGGCGCGCTGCCGCTCCCGGGCGGCCACGACCCGGGCCCGGACCGCCCGCGTCGGCTCGCCGTCCGCGTCGGTCCCGAAGTCCGAGGAAGACAGGCCGGGCACCTCGACGTGCAGGTCGATCCGGTCGAGGAGCGGCCCCGAGATCTTCCGGCGGTACCGCGCGACATCGCGCGCGGAGCAGGCGCACGACCGCCGTGGGTCTCCGCGGTAACCGCAGGGACACGGGTTCATCGCCCCCACGAAAAGGAAGCGCGCCGGGAACGTCCGAGCCCCGGCGGCGCGCGCGACCGAAACCACACCGTCTTCGAGCGGCTCGCGGAGCGCCTCGAGGGCGTCCCGACGGAACTCGGGGAGCTCGTCGAGGAAGAGGACGCCGAAGTGGGCGAGGGAAAGCTCGCCGGGGCGTGGGTCCGAGCCTCCCCCCGCGAGCGCGGCGGCCGAGGCGCCGTGGTGCGGGGACCGGAATGGGCGGTGGACGAGAAGGCCGCTACGGGCGGGCAGCCGGCCGGAGACGCTCCAGATGCGCGTGACCTCGAGGCTCTCCTCGCGCGACAGCTGCGGAAGCAGGCCGGGCAGGCGGCGCGCGAGCATCGTCTTGCCCGAGCCGGGAGGGCCCGCCATGAGGAGGTTGTGGCCTCCGGCCGCGGCGATCTCGAGGGCGCGCCGCGCGACGGCCTGGCCCCGGACGTCGGCGAGGTCGGCCTCGGGCGGCAGGTCGGGGGACGGCTCCTCGGCGGACGTGACGCTCGGGAGAGGAAGTTTTCCGAGAAGGTGTGCAATGACGGCGCCGAGATGGCCGGCGGCCCGGACGTCGAGGCCGTGAATCGCGGCGGCCTCCCGGGCGTTCTCGGCTGGAACGATGATCTGTCGCCCTTCGAGGAGGGCGGCCTCCGCCAGGGCGAGAACGCCGGGCACCGGCCTGAGGGCGCCGTCGAGACCCAGCTCCCCGACGAGGACGACGCCCGAGAGCGCCTCGCCGGGGATGTCGCCGTTGGCCGCGAGAATGGCGAGCGCGGCGGCGAGGTCGAGCGCCGTGCCGGACTTCGGGAGGTCGGCCGGTGCGAGGTTCACGACGACGTTCTTTCCGGGGGCGGGGAAGCCGACGTGGCGGAGGGCCGAGCGGATGCGCTCGCGGCTCTCCTTGACCGCCGCATCCGGCAACCCGACGATCGTCAGGCCGGGCAGCCCGGCGCCGACCGCGCACTCGACGACCACCTCGACCCCGTCGAGGCCCACGACCGTGGCGGAGTGCGCACGGGCGACGGTCATGTCGGAAAGTTCAGTTCAGGACGGCAAGTGTAAGCGTAAGCGTCTGCCCGGCGCGGAGCGAGACGGACTTGAGCCGGTTCTCGCGCCGGATGGCCTCGACGGTGGTCCCGTAGCGGTTCGCGAGCGAATAAAGCGTGTCGCCCTTCTTGACCGTGTGGCGCACGGTCTTCGCCTGCTGCCCGCCGTTCGCGGCGTGCGAGTCCGCGAAGCCCTCCGCCGGGATGTCGACGCGCGACGGGGGCGCGGCCTCGGCGGCTTGCGCCGCGGGCGCGGACCTCACGAGGCCGACGTCCGAGGCGCGCGTGATCGCGGACGCGGGTGTCGGGACGGCGCGGATCTCTCCCTGTGCGACCACCGATTTCGGGACGGAGGCTTCCTTCGCATGTCCCTTCCGGCGCGACGGAACGACGAGGATGGTGCCCTTCTGCAGCCGCGCGGTGCGCGGGATGTCGTTCCAGTCGCAAAGCTCGGCGATGCTGACGCCCGCGCGCGCCGCGACCTTCGCCGGGGTCTCGCCCCTCCTGACCGTGATGCGCTTTTCGGCGACCTCGGGCGCGGACGGAATGTCCGGAAGGCTCGCGATGACGAGAGCCGCGGATCCGCGGGGAACGCGCAGGTTGTAGGCGGGCACGCCGTGCGGCGTGGATCGCGTCTTGAGCTCGCTGTTCAGGAGCTGGAGATCGGGCAGCGTGGCGTTCGCGGCCTCGGCGACCCGCGCGAGATCGACGGGCCGCTTCACCGTGACGTCGTCCCATGCGAGCGGCGGATCGGGCACGACGTCGAAGCCGAAACGCGCGGGGTCCTTCGCGATGAGCGCGGTCGCGAGGATGAACGGCACGTAGTCACGCGTTTCGCGGCGCAGCGCGTTGCCCTGCGCGAGGCCCCAGAAGTCGCGTGCTCCGGTTCGCTGGAGGCCCTTGAGGATCTTGCCCTCGCCGGCGTCGTACGCGGCCATCGCCAGGTGCCAGTCCCCGAACATCTCGTAGAGGTCGCGGAAGTACGCGGCCGCCGCCCTCGTCGACTTCACGGGGTCGCTGCGCTCGTCGTAGGCCCGCGTCCGGTGGAGACCGTACCGTCTTCCCGTGCCGTCGATGAACTGCCAGAACCCGTGGGCCGCGGAGCGGGAGTGCGCCTGGTACTTGAAGGCCGACTCGACCATGGCGACATAAACGAGGTCTTCGGGAAGGCCCTGCTCCCGGAGGATGCCGCGCATGAGATCGAGGTAGCGGCCACTGCGCTTGAGAGCGGACGCGAAGGCGAGCGGCGAGCGGAACTGGTAGAAGGCGACCGCGCGGAGAACCTGCTCGTTGACGACGATCGGGATGTCGAACGAGGCCGCCGCAGGGGCGCCGTCGAGCTCCCTTCTTGCCTTGTCGAACTCCTCAGGGCTCGCGGTGGGCGCCGCCGCGACGAGGCTGTCACGCGGGTCTTCGGCGGGCGGGCGCTCGGGTTCGGCGATGCGTGCCGGCACGTCGACGACCGGCCGGTAGACGGCGATCGAGTCCCACAGCTCGCCCGCAAACGCCACGTCCGACGCGTCGCCTGGCCGCGCGGCCACCCGGAAGACCTCGAGGGCGCCGGCGAAGGCGTCGCGCGCGCAGTCCGCTTCTCCCGCGAGCGCGAACGCCTTCGCGCGGTAGAAGAGGTCCGTCGCCTGCGTGCGTGCGGCCAGAGCCGTCGCTTCGGGCGACGGGGCGGCCGGCGCCGCGGCCCGCTCGGGGGGAGGCGCCGACGCACAGCTTGCGGCCGCGAGGGCCCCGAGGGCCGCGAGGAGGCGTGCGCCTTTCATTCGGCGCGGACGTTGAACTTGAGGGAGAGAAGGAGTTTCTGGAGGTCCTTGGCGCCGGCGAGTTCGACGTCGAAGCGCTTCTCGGGTCCGATCACGCCCCCGTCGCCGTCGCCGAAGGACAGACCGACCGTGACGCGCCGGCTCTTCGCGAGGGCGTCGCGCGGCACGAGGACCTCGAACATGTGCGCGACGTCCCGACGGTGGCTCTTCGTGGAGCCGAGGAGGTCGTCGAGCGACACGTCGGCGGCGCTCTTCGGCTTGCTGTGGGAGGGAGATGGGGGCCTTTGGGTCGCGACCTTCCGGAGCTTCTCGAGCTCGGAAAGGATGTCCACGTTCGAGCGGACACGGACGTGCTTGACGGCGGAGTCGGGCGGCGGGTCGTCCGGCGGCGGCTGGATCTCGGCGAAGCTCACCTCCGCGGACGGATCCTCCGCCGGCGGCAGGTTGGCGGCCTCGAATGGCGCGTCCGGAGGCGGCAGCTCCGGCGCGGGCACGGGCGGAGGCGTCAAGGCCGCGAGACTCGTTCCGGAGGCGCTCGCCGCGTGGAGGTCCACGCCCTGCCGGTGCAGGGCCTGGAGGCGCTGGAGCCGGGAGATCGTCGAGTCGAACGGGTTCCGCGCGGGGGGAGCGGGCGCGGCGGCGGCGTCGCCCAGCGACTCGACGGCGGCGGTGATCCCGGAGACGTGCGCGGCCTCGCCCGTGGCGTGGAGGGCGGCGGCCGGGATCGGCGCGGGGGTCTCGCCGGAGACGATGACGGTGGGTCGCCGCTGCTCGACGGTCATCCGCCCCTTGAGCGACCGCAACGTCAGCTTCGAGATCGCCTTGAGCGTCTCGAAGACGCCGGTCCCGTTCGTCGCGGAGGACTCGTGCCACTCGACTGACCCGTCCGGGTTGAGGGATTCGTTGAGCTCGTCGATCGACAGGATGTTCTGAAGGTCGCGCTTGTTGTACTGGAAGACGCGGGGGACGCTTTCGAGCGTGAGGCCGATCTCCGCGAGGTTCTCGCGGAGGTTCCTGAGGCTTTCGACGTTCGGATCCTTCATCGGCCGCTGGGAGTCCGCGACGAATACGATTCCGTCGACGCCCTTGAGGACCAGCTTGCGGGTCGTGTTGTAGAAGACCTGACCGGGGACCGTGTACAGCTGGAGCCGCGTCTTGAACCCTCCGATGACGCCGACGTCCAGCGGAAGAAGGTCGAAGAACAGCGTCCGGTCCGTTTCGGTTTCGAGACAGACCATCTCCCCGCGTGACGTCGGCGCCGTGCGCCCGTAGATCACGTGGAGGTTCGTCGTTTTTCCACAGAGGCCCGGACCGTAGTAGACGATCTTCGCGGCCATCTGCATCGTCGCGTAGTTGAAAAAAACCATCTATTCCTTCGCCAAACCTCCCCGGCGGAGTACTTTGCATCTTACACCGATGGCGGCCGACGTTCCGTGAGCAGCGCCACGGAAGGAGTGGCGTCACGGCCGGCCGGACTCGGCGCGCCTTTGTTATGATTCGGCGACCCGGAGTCCGGAATCGTCAAGGCAAACTCGGAGGCGTGTTTCCCCGCATATGACCAGTGAATTCAAGGGGTTGGACGGCCGATCCCGCGAGGTGCTCGCGTCGGTGATCGTCGCCTACATCGAGAGCGCCGCGCCGGTGTCCTCACGTCAGCTCACGAAGGGCGGGAAGTTCGGGCTCTCGTCGGCGTCGCTCCGGAACGCGATGGCCGACCTCGAGGACCTCGGCTTCCTGATGCACCCACACGTCTCGGCGGGACGCATCCCGACGGATCTGGGATACCGCGCGTTCGTGAGCGAGCTCATGACGACGCGCCTTCCGAGCGTCGAGGAGCGGGCCCGGATCGTCGAGGAGCTCGCACCGGAGCCGTTCGAAACGGATCGCTTCTTCCAGGCGACATCACGCGTCCTGGCCCGCCTCACGGGAGAGGTCGGCGTCGTCGCGGCGCCCGCGTCGGCCCGCTTCGTCCTCGACTCCGTCCATTTCACGCGCCTCACCGAGCGGAAGATCCTCGTCGCCGAGGTCTCGGACGCGGGGCTCGTCGAGAGCCGTCTCATCGAAACGCGCGACGACTACGAGCAGCTCGAGCTCGACACGATCTCGCGCCGGCTCACGGTGGACTACGCCGGGCGGACGCTCGACGAAATCCGTGCCCACCTCCTCGACGCGCTCGCGGAAGAGAAGAGCCGGATGGACCGCGCGCTCGCCCGCGCGCTCGAGCTCGGACGCCGCGCGTTCGCGGAAGGCCGGCCGGAGAACGACGCCGTCTTCGTCGACGGGACGGAGTCGCTCCTCGAGAAGCCCGAGTTCCGCGGAGACGTCGAGGCCCTTCGCCGCATGTTTCGCGCCTTCGAGGAGAAGGCGCGCCTCGTGAGCCTCCTGACGGACTGCCTCTCGTGGGAGGGCGCGCGGGTCGTCATCGGCTCGGACAGCGCGTTCACGGGTGAGACGCAGGCCGCGGTCGTCACGGCCCCCTATCGCAAGGGCGGACGGGTGCTCGGTGCGCTCGGCGTCGTCGGGCCTCGCCGGATGGAATACGAGCGCGTCGTGCCTCTCGTCGAGGAGCTCGGCCGCTACGTGAGCCACCGGCTCACGGAAGGCGCGGCATGAAGGGGCGGAAGCGGCCCCCGGGCGACGACGACATCATCTTCCTCGAGACGGAAAGCAGGGACGCCGTCGCGAAGGCCCTCGAAGAGGCCGAGCGGGCGATCGAGGCCGTCGAGGAGCGCCACCGCCAGAAGCTCGGCGAGGCCGCTCCTCCCGATCCGCCGCCGGCTCCGGTTCCTCCCGCGCCGCCCCAACCGGACCCGCGGGTCGCGACGCTCGAGAGCGAGCTCTCGGCCGCGCTCGACCGGGCGCGCCGCGCGAACGCGGAGCTCGAGGGCACGAAGGAGCGGGCGCTCAGGGCCGAGGAGGAGGCGGGACGCCTCCGCGAGGCGCTCCTGCGCAAGTCGGCCGACTTCGACAACTTGAAGCGCCGCACCGAAAAGGACAAGGCGGACTATTTCCGTTTCGCGCTCGCGGACGCGTTTCACGACCTTCTCGCGGTGCTCGACAACTTCGAGCGCGCGCTCGCGCACCGGGGAGACGCCTCCGGAGAGGACTTCCAGGCGGGAATCGACATGATCGCCCGTCAGCTCGGCGAATCGCTGCGCAAGTACGGGCTCGTCGAGGTTCCGGCGCTCGGCCTGCCCTTCGACCCGAACGTCCACGAGGCCGTCGTGCGCGAGGAGACCGGCGGCGCCGCTCCCGGGACCGTCCTCGAGGTTTTCCAGAGGGGATACATGTTGAACGACCGCCTCCTGAGACCCGCGCGCGTAAAAGTCGCAGGCGCGCCGGGCAAGGAGAACGGGACGGCGAAGGAGGCCATCGTTGGCTAAGGTCCTCGGGATCGACCTCGGGACGACGAATTCCTGCGTCGCCGTCGTCGAGGTGGGCTCGCCCCAGGTCGTCCCCAACCGCGAAGGCGCCCGCACGACGCCTTCGATCGTCGGCTTCACCGAGGACGGCGAGCGCCTCGTCGGCCAGATCGCGAAGCGCCAGGCGATCACGAACCCCACGCAGACGATCTACGCCGTCAAGCGCCTCATCGGGCGCAAGTGGTCGGACGCCGAGGTTCGCCACGCGCGCGAGCACCTGTCCTACACGCTCGTCGAGGCTCCGAACGGAGACGTGAAGATCCGAGTCCGGGACCGCGACTACTCGCCCGAGGAGATCGCCGCATTCGTCCTGCGCGAGATCAAGGAGTTCTGCGAGGAAGCGCTCGGCGAGGAGATCAAGGAAGCGATCATCACGGTCCCGGCGTACTTCGACGATTCCCAGAGGCAGGCGACGCGCGACGCGGGCCGGATCGCGGGCCTCGAGGTCCTCCGGATCATCAACGAGCCGACGGCCGCGGCGCTCGCATACGGGCTCGAGAAGAACCGCAAGCAGGAGACGATCGCCGTCTACGACCTCGGCGGCGGCACGTTCGACATCTCGATCCTCCGCATCGACAACGGGATGTTCGAGGTCCTCTCGACGTCCGGCGACACGTTCCTCGGCGGCGAGGACTTCGACCGCGCGATCATGGACTGGCTCCTCGCGGAGTTCCTCCAGTCGAGCGGGATCGACCTCCGCCAGGACCGCCTCGCGCTCCAGCGCCTCAAGGAAGCGGCCGAGAAAGCGAAATGCGAGCTCTCGACCGCGCTCGAGACGATGGTCGCCCTCCCGTTCATCGCCTCGGACGCCTCGGGGCCGAAGCACATCAACAAGCTCCTCACGCGCGACACGTTCGAGGCGCTCGCCGCCGAGCTCATCGCGCGGACGGAAGGCCCCTGCAAGAACGCGCTCGAGGCTGCCGGCCTCTCGCCGGACCAGGTAGACACGGTCATCCTCGTCGGCGGCCAGACGCGCACGCCGAAGGTCCAGCAGATGGTCGAGACGATCTTCGCGAAGCCGCCGAACCGCTCGATCAACCCCGACGAGGTCGTCGCCGTCGGCGCGGCGATCCAGGCGGGCGTCCTGCGCGGGGACATCAAGGACCTCGTCCTTCTCGACGTCACGCCGCTCTCCCTCGGCCTCGAGACGCACGGCGGCATCTTCGTGAAGCTCATCGAGCGCAACTCGACGATCCCGACGAAGAACACGCAGATCTTCACGACCGTGGCCGACAACCAGACGACGGTCGAGATCCACGTCCTGCAGGGCGAGCGCGACATCGCCAAGGAGAACAAGTCCCTCGGCAAGTTCCAGCTCGTCGGGATCCCGGCGTCCGCGAAGGGCGTGCCGCAGATCGAGGTCACGTTCGCGATCGACTCCTCCGGCATCGTGAACGTCTCGGCGAAGGACCTCGCGACCGGCAAGGCCCAGGGCCTGCAGATCAACCCGGCGGGCGGCCTCTCGCAGACCGAGATCGAGAAGATCATCGAAGAGGCGGCCTCCAACAAGGCGGCGGACTCCAAGCGCAAGGAGATCCGGCAGCTCAAGAACAAGCTCGAGGGCATGATCGCGGCGAACGACCGGATCTATCGGGAATTCGGGAACCTCCTGCAGGCGGACGAGAAGGACCGCGTCCAGCGCACCCTCGACAACGCGCGCGAGGTCCTCACGGGCGATGAGCGCGGGCCGATCGACGACGCGATGATCGACATGAAGGGCGTCTCGCGCATCCTGACGCAGGCGATGCTCTACAAGCCGGAGTCCAAGGAGCGCCGCGGCGGCGACGCGGACAAGACCGACAAGAACGACAAGAACGCCGAGAAGCCGGCCTGAACGCCGTCTCCCAGGAACTCCCGTGAACACCTCCACCCGCGACTTTTACGAAGTGCTGGGCGTCGGTCGCGACGCGTCGAACGACGACATCAAGGCCGCGTACCGCAAGGCCGCCCTCCGGCATCACCCCGACAGGAATCCGGGCGACGGCGCCGCCGAGGGGCGCTTCAAGGAAGCGGCCGAGGCCTATGCCGTCCTCTCCGACCCCGAGAAGCGGGCGCGGTACGACCGCTTCGGCGTCGAGGGCGTTCGCGGGGCCGGCGGCGGCTTCGACCCGAACCAGTTCGTCGATTTCGCCGACATCCTCGGCGATTTCTTCGGCTTCGGATTCGGCGGGGAGTCGTCGCGCGCGGCGCGCCGCAACGGCGAGGATCTCAAGGCCGACGTCTCGCTCTCGTTCGAGAGCTCCGCGTTCGGCGCCGAAGTCGAGGTGCAGCTCCAGAGGTTCGAGACGTGCGAAGCGTGCCGGGGACGGGGCGGAAAAGGCGGGACGTCCTCCACCACGTGCCCGACGTGCCGCGGGCAGGGCCGCGTGCAGTACCGCCAGGGGTTCTTCGCGGTCGCGCGCCCGTGCCCCGAGTGCTCGGGCTCGGGCGAGAAGGTCAAGGACCCCTGCCCGGATTGCCGCGGCGAGGGACGCGTCCGCAGGCCGCGCACGCTCACGATCGCGATCCCCGCGGGCGTCGACGACGGCGCGCGTCTGCGCCTCACGGGCGAGGGCAACGCCGGCCGCCCCGGCGGCCGCCCGGGAGACCTCTACGTCCTCATTTCGGTCGAGCCGCACGAGATCTTCCGGCGCGACGGCAACGACGTGATCCTCGCGTGGGCCGTTCCGTTTCCCCTCGCCGCGATGGGCGGCTCGATCGAGGTGCCGACGCTCCACGGGCAGGCGACTTTCGAGCTTCCGGCCGGCACGGCGGCGGGCAGGGTCTTCACGCTCAAGGGCAAGGGCATCCCGCGCCTGGACGGCCGCGGCAAGGGCGACCAGCACGTCCTCGTGACGATCCGCGTCCCGAAAAAGATGACGCACGCGCAGAAGGAGGCCGTCCAGAACCTCGCGGCCGCGTTCGACGGCGAGTCCGGCGCGCCGACGAAGGACGAGAAGGGGTTCTTCGAGCGGCTGAAGGATTTCCTGGGGACGTAGGGCTTCGCGTGGCGGCAGTTCGGCTATCGCGACGGCGTTTTTCTTAGAAGGTGAATGTGGGCGGTGCAGCCGCGTCGGCGGTGCGGATCGAGATCCCGGCGGCCCTGAGAGGGTCACTCGAAGAAATCCTCTTCGAAGGGCTGGGAGAGCTCGAGTTCTCGTCGACGGCCGCGCCGGACGGTCGTCTCCTCCTCTGGGTCGACTCCGAGGACCTGCCCGCGGCGCTGGCCGCTCTCGGCGCGCTCGGAGCCTCCGGCCTTTCCACCTTCAAAGAAGAATCCACCGATTGGGTGCGCGCATCGGCGGCATTGCGGACGTCGGTCCTCGTCGACCGCTATCTCTTCGACCCGCACGACGGCGATCTCGCGACTCCGGCGCCGCCCGGCGTGAGGCGCCTCCATCTCCCCGCCGTCCGCGCGTTCGGAACGGGCTCGCACGAGTCCACGCGCCTCGCGGTGCGGCTGCTCCTCGCCGAGAACCTGCGCGGCGCGCGCGTCCTCGACGTCGGCTGCGGGATCGGCACGCTCGCGTTCGTCGCCGCTCTCGAGGGCGCGGCGCGCGTCGTCGCGTTCGACCTCGACCGCGAGGCCGCGTTCGCGACGCGGGAGCAGGCCCGGGCGAACGGTATTTCGTGCGTTTACGCGTTCGCGGGGCCGCTCGAAGCGCTCGCGCGCGGCGCGCGGTTCGGCGTGATCGCCGCGAACATGATCCACGAGGAGACGGCACCGCTCCTCCCCGCGCTGCGCGCGCACCTCGCGCCCGGCGGCAGGCTCCTCTGCTCCGGACAGCTCGCGGAGCGGGAAGGAGAGTTCGGAAACCTTCTGCGGAAGACCGGATTTCGCCTCGTCCGGTCGCTGCGGGAGAACGAGTGGCTGGGCACCGCGTGGATTTCCTCGAATGAGTGAGAGGGACGAGGCCGCCGCCCGTCCGCCCCGCGTGTACGTGCCGGATCTGGCGGAGCGGCTTGCGGGGTCCGAAGAAGACGCCCGGGAGATTCTTCTTAGAAAGGAAGAGAGAGACCACGTCCGCTCGAGGAGGCTGGGGGACGGTGACGAGGTCGTGGCGATCGACGGCAAGGGCCTGAGGGCGCCCGGCGTCCTCGCTCGACGCGGGACGGCGGTGGAACTCGCCGTCTCACCTTCTAAGAAGATCTCCGGTGCTCCTCGACCGGTGCCCGGCGAGGAGCCTCACCCCGGCGAGCCGCGAAACCGCGTCGTCGTCGGCCTCGCGTGCGCGGAGCCCGCGCGCGTCGAATGGGCGATCGAGAAGGGAACGGAGTGCGGCGCGGCCGGCTTCGTCCTCCTCGCCTGCGAGAGGTCGCAGAAGTCGCACGTCGCGGCGCTCTCG
>DATKLW010000071.1:0-34779 GCA_035542215.1 Thermoanaerobaculia bacterium
AGAAGGAGGGCGAACGCGGCGGAGAGCGCCGTTGCCCCGACGAGCGCCACGAGGACCCGGCCCTCGGCCGCGTCGGGGCTCCGCCAGCCGTAGGCGAGCGACCCGATGAGCGGAACGAAGCCCGCTGCGAAGGCGACGACGAAGGCGAACCGGCGCTCGAAGATCTCGCGCGTGAAGACCGCCGCGAAAGCTCTCATGCGTTCCTCCCGGGCGAGGCTTCGCCGGCGATCGCGACGAAGATCTCCTCGAGCGACAGCGCCGAGGACTCCGCGTCCACGACGCCCTCGAGCGCCGTGAACCGCGCGAACGACTCCTCCTCGTAGTTGGAAACGATCGCCTCCACGCCCCACCCGCGCACCTTCACGCGGACGGCGTCGAAGTCCGCGAGCTCCTGGCCGAACTCCGTCCGGTCCTCCGTGGCCTCGTTCGCGTACCGGAGGCGCCGGAAGCGCGCCTTCAGCGTCTCGAGCTCCTCGTCGAGCGCGAGTTTCCCGTCCTTCAGGAACCCGACGTGCGTGGCCATGCTCTCGACGCCCGCGAGGTCGTGCGACGTGAGGAGGACGGTCGTGCCGCGGTCGGCCAGCTCGCCCACGAGCTCCTCGAAGAACGCGCGCCGCGCGACGGCGTCGAGGCCGAGCGTCGGGTCGTCGAGGACGAGGAGCTCGGGGGAGGACGCGAGGGCGAGGGCGAGCGCGACGAGCGCCCGCTGGCCCTTGGAGAGGCTCCCGAAGGGCGTGCCCGCCGGGACGCCGAAGCGCGCGAGGCGCGCCTCGACGGACGGCGCGTCCCACGAGGGGTAGAGCTTCGCGCAGAACGCGGAGAGCTGGCGGGCCGTCATCGACGGTGGCGCGTCGGGGTCCTCGGGGACCACGCCGACCTTCGCCATCAGGCGCGCCCGCCGTTTCCAGACGCCCTCACCGAACAGGAAGCACTCGCCCGAGGTGGGCTTCTGCTGGCCGAGGAGACAACGCACGAGCGAAGACTTGCCGGCGCCGTTGCGACCGAGAAGGGCGTAGACGGAACCGCGGGGAACGGAGAAGGAAATTTCTTCGAGAGTGGGGGAAGGGTTGCCGCCGTAGCGCACGAGGAGGCTGCGGACCTCGAGGACGCTCATTCGGCCCCTCCCTCTCTCTTCTTTCTGAGAAAATCCAGTCGCCCTCTCACGTGCACCACCGCCTCTTCGTTGGACGCGCCCAACGTCACGGCGAGCGACGCGTAGCGCAGCGCGCCGGCCTCGAGCTCCTTCTCGCGCTCGCCGCGGGGCGGCACGGGCGGTTTATCCGCCACGAACGTCCCCTCGCCGCGCCGCACCGTCAGAACTCCGGCGTCCACGAGGCGCTGGTAGCCTTTCGCGACGGTCGCGGGGTTGATCGAGAGCTCCTTCGCGAGGTCGCGCACGGACGGGACGGCCGCGCCTGGCTTGAGCGCGCCGGATGCGACGAGCCGCCGCATGTTGTCCTCGATCTGCCGCCAGAGCGGGGCGGAGTCGGAGGGGTCGACCGTCAGGCCGCGGGTCATGCGCCCCATTGCTCGCCCACCGCATCGGTGTACCGCATCACCGATACACTAGGGCCGGAGCGCCGCCGCGTCAAGGGCCTTTCGAAGAAATTCCTACGGATTCGTCTCGCGCCGGAGGGCGTCGAACTTCAGGAGGTCCGCGAGGAACTTCGGGAGGATCGCGAGCGGGAGCTGCGTCGCCTTGTCGGACTTCGCGTGCGCCGGGTCGTCGTGGACCTCGAAGAAATAGCCGTCCACTCCGACGGACGCCGCGGCGCGCGCGAGCGCCGGCGCGTACTCGCGCTGCCCGCCGGTTTCCGTCCCGAGGCCGCCGGGAAGCTGCTGGGAGTGCGTCGCGTCGTAGATCACGGGGACGCCGAGCGCCCGCATCATCGGGAGGCCGCGGAAATCCACGACGAGGTTGTGGTACCCGAACGACGTCCCGCGCTCCGTGAGCGTCACGTTCGCGTTCCCGGCCGCCCGGCACTTGTCGACGATCTGCTTGCAGTCGTCTGGCGCGAGGAACTGGCCCTTCTTCACGTTGAGGGCCTTTTTCGTCGCGGCGGCGGCCAGGATGAGGTCCGTCTGGCGGCAGAGGAACGCGGGAATCTGGAGGACGTCCGCGACCTCGGCGACGATCGCGCACTGCTCGGGCTCGTGGACGTCCGTGAGGATCGGGAGGTCCGTCCGCTCCTTGACCTCCGACAGGATCGCGAGGCCTTTCTCGAGGCCGGGCCCGCGGAAGCTCGCCCCGGCGCTGCGGTTCGCCTTGTCGAACGACGACTTGAAGACGAGACGGTCGGCGGCGCCGCAGTCGGCGAACGCCTGCTTGATCGCCTTCGCCATCTTCAGGGCGTGGGCGCGTGACTCGATCACGCACGGCCCCGCGAAGAAGACGGGGCGGCAGCGGTCGCCGGCGGAGAGGTGGGGCGTGATGGAGGCGAAGACCTTCACGGAAGGCATGTTACAGAAGACGAGGCGCGGCCTCAGAATGGAGCGATGAAGAAGACCTCCGACTCCTCTTTCGCCGGCCTCGGCCTCGACGCGCGGCTCGTCCGAGTCCTCGCGGGCCTGGGCTACGAGGAGCCGACGCCCATCCAGAGCGAATCGATCCCGCCGCTCCTCGCCGGGCACGACGTCCTCGCGCAGGCCGCGACCGGGACCGGCAAGACCGCCGCGTTCGCGCTCCCGATCCTCCACCGCATCGGCGCCGCCTCGGAGCGCGGGAACGCGCCCACGGCCCTCGTCCTCGTCCCGACGCGCGAGCTCGCGATGCAGCTCGCCGAGGCCTTCCACCGGTACGGGCGCGAGATCGGCGTCCGCGTCCTGCCCGTCTACGGCGGCGCGTCCATGGCGACGCAGCTCAACGCGCTGAAACGGGGCGTCGACGTCGTCGTCGCGACGCCCGGCCGGGCGCTCGACCATGTGAACCGCAAGTCGCTCGCTCTCGGGAGCCTCGAAGCGCTCGTCCTCGACGAGGCCGACGAGATGCTCGACATGGGCTTCGCCGAGGACCTCGATGCAATCCTCGCCGCGACGCCGAAGACCCGCCAGACGGCGCTCTTCTCGGCGACGCTCCCCGCCCGCATCGGCGCAATCGCCGCGAAGCACCTGAAGGACGCCGTGCGGATCACGATTGCGAAGGAGACCGCGAGGCCCGGCAAGCTGCCGAAGGTGCGCCAGACGGCCTACGTCGTCGCGCGCGGCCACAAGCGCGCCGCGCTCGGGCGCATCCTCGACATCGAGAGCCCGGCGGCCGCCCTCGTCTTCTGCCGGACCCGCCTCGAGGTCGACGACCTCACGGAGACGCTCAAGGGGCGCGGGATGCGCGTCGAGGCGCTCCATGGCGGCATCTCGCAGGAGCAGCGCGACCGCGTCATGAAGAAGCTCCGGACAGGAGCGCTCGAGCTCGTCGTCGCGACGGACGTCGCGGCCCGGGGCCTCGACATCTCGCACCTCTCGCACGTCGTGAACTACGACGTCCCGTCCTCGCCCGAGGTCTACGTCCACCGGATCGGCCGGACGGGCCGGGCGGGGCGCGAGGGCGTCGCGATCACCCTCGCCGAGCCGCGCGAACACTGGCAGCTGAAAAACATCGAGCGCCTCACGAAGCAGAGGATCGAGGTCGCGAACGTGCCGACCGTCGCCGACCTTCGCGCCAAGCGCCTCGAGCTCACGCGCGCGTCGCTCGAAGAGGCGCTCGTCGAGGGCGGCCTCGAGCACTATCGCGTCGTCGTCGAGTCGCTGGCCGAGGACCACGATCCGATGGACGTCGCGGCGGCCGCCGTTCGCCTCGTCGAGCGCGCCTCGGGCGCGCCCGGGGAGGATGAGCCCGAGATCCCGGCCGTCGCCGCCGCCCCTCCGCCGCGCCGCGCGGCGCAGCCCGCCGGGCCGGGCCCCGCGCGCTACAGGTTCGGAGGGCGGGACTCCGCGACGTCCGCCCGGATCTTCGTCGGCGCGGGCCGTTCGGCCGGGATGCGCCCGGCGGACCTCGTCGGCGCCATCGCGAACGAGGCGAAGGCAAGCCCGCGCGACATCGGCGCGATCCAGATCGCCGACCGCTTCTCGCTCGTCGAGGTTCCCGAGGCCATCGCCGAGTCCGTCATCAAGGCGCTCCGGAATGCGACGATCCGCGGGCAGAAGGTCGTCGTGCGGCGCGACCGCGACAAGGCCTGAAAGGGACCGGACGCCCGCTCAGGACCGGCGCGCGACGAGGAAGTGATCCGTCCGGTCGAGGCGCCGCCGGACTTCCACGAAGCCCTCGCGCGCGAGCCATGCCTCGATCTCGGGGAGCGCGTAGCGCTCGTTCACCCGCGGGGACACGGCGTCGAAGTACCCGATGATCTCGCCGGCCGGGGCGACCGCGTGCAGGGCCTCGACTTTCGCGGCGAACGGGAGGGGCGCGAGGCGCGCGCGCCACGCCTCGAGGGACGCGATTTCCGCGGCGTCGCTCGCGTGGCCGGGCCGCGGGATGCCGTAGAGCATGAGAAACAGAATCCCTCCCGGGCGCAGGCGCTCGCCCAGGTTGTGCAACGCTCGCGGCAGGTCCCCCGTGTGGTGAAGAACGCCGAAGCTCCAGACGAGGTCGAACATGGCTGCGGCGGGCAACGGATGGAGGAGATCCGCGGCGAGCGCGCCCCGAAAGCCGGCGAACGGCGCGCAGGCCTCGCGTGTGGCGCGCAAGGCGGGCAAAGACCGGTCCACCGCGAGCACGCGCGCTCCAAGGCTGCAGAGTGCGAACGCGTGGCGCCCGCAGCCGCAGCCGGCGTCGAGGGCCTCGCGCCCCTCAAACCAGGCCGGTGGGACGTCCAGCAGGCCGGCGACGAGATCGGGCAGCTCCTTCCGGTACTCGGCGCTCGCGAGCGACCAGCGGTTCTGGGGCAGGCGGGACCACTGGTAGTCGAAGCTCGCGCGCGTCTGGAGGACGTCCAGCTCGTCCACGCCCTCGCTCGAACCGGCTCAGCCGAGCTGCTTGTTCAGGTCGTTTATGCCGATCCCGAGTTGCTGGCTGGCGCCGCCGAGGTGCGAGGTGCCGCCGCTCAGCTGCGACGTCGCACCGCCGAGATGCGACGTGCCGCCTCCGAGCTGCTGCCCGATGGAATTGAAGTTGAAGCCGCCGGCCGCCTTGTCCAGGTCCTCGTCCGACAGCTCGTTGCCCGCGAGAGGCGGAAGCACGAAGTGCCGGGTCCCGACGGTGTCCTGGACGAACCGGACCGTAAGGCCCTCCGGCAGGCGTATCCCGAGGGATGCGAGGGCCTCGTGTGGCGCGTCGAGGAGCCGACCGCGAAAGGCCGCGTCCGCCGCCGCCTTCGACTCGATCAGCTTGAGGGTGTCAGGGGACAACACGTCGCGTGCGCTCATCTCCGCCTCCCTGCAGGCGCCTTCGGGCGTCGCAAACGAGACTCTATCACCCTGAGGCCCCAGGCCGCACAATCCCGCCCGGGGAGGGCCACCCGGATGTCCATTCGCGTCCTCGTCACGGGCGGGACGTTCGACAAGGAGTACGACGAGCTTCACGGCCGTCTCTTCTTCAAGGAGACGCACATCCACGAGATGCTGCGGCTGGGCCGCTGTCGCGTCCCCGTGACCGTCGAGACGGTCATGATGATGGACAGCCTCGACATGACGGAAGCCGACCGGATCCGGATCGCCGAGGTCTGTCGGCAGTCTCCGGAGGACCGCATCGTGATCACGCACGGCACGGACACGATGGTCGAGACGGCGGCCGTCCTCGCGCACGAGCGGACGGCCAAGACGATCGTCCTGACGGGCGCGATGGTCCCCTGGGCGTTCGGGAGCTCGGACGGGCTCTTCAACCTCGGAAGCGCGATCTCGTTCGCCCAGACGCTCCCGTCGGCGGGCGTCTACGTCGCGATGAACGGGCGCTGCTTCAAGTGGGACGACGTGAGGAAGGACCGCACGACGGGCACGTTCGAGAACGTGCGCTGACCCTGGCGACGCCCCCTGTCCGCCGCGCGGGCTCAGTGGACCGTCAGCACCGGGCAGGGCGCGGTCGCGACGACCTGGCCCGCGACGCTCCCCATCACGAGCCTCTTGATGCCCGTCCGGCCGTGCGTCCCGATCACGACCATCGCCGCGCCGCTCCGGACCGCGAGGTCGGCGAGCTGCTTCGCCACGTGGCCGGCGAGGATCTCGCCGCGCACCCTCACGCCCGCGGCGCGCGCGGTCTCGAGGACGGGCTCCATCTGCTTCTCGACGTCCCGGCGGATCGTCGTCTCGAGCTCGGCCTCGATGAGGTCGTCCGCGAGGCCGGAATGACTCAGGCTCGCGGGCGGCCCGTAGACGTGCGCGACGATCAGCTCGGCGCCTTCCTTCCGGGCGGCCTCGATCGCCTTGGCGAGCGCGCCTTTGGACGCCGGCGAAAAGTCCGTCGCGAAAACGATCGGCTGGAGGGTCACCGCCTTCGCGGGCGGGGCCTGGGTCGGAGTGATCTGCGGCGTTTCCATGCGCCACCTCCCATGCCCTCAGGAACGCGTTAGGGCGGCGGGCAGACCCCGGCCATGAGGCATTTGAATCAGGGCCGGAGCGCGGGCGGAATCAGGCCGACTGGCCGTTCGGGGCGGGCAGGTTCGCCGGAGCGACGACGGGCGACTCGAGCTCCGCCGCCTTCTTCTCGAAGCCCTCGCGCGTCGCCGCCCGGTGGGCGCGCGCAGCCCGGACGAAGTCCTTGAAGAGGGGGTGCGGCTGCGCCGGCTTGCTCTTGAACTCGGGGTGGAACTGGCACCCGAGGAACCACGGGTGATCCGACAGCTCGATCATCTCGACGAACTTCCGGTCCGGCGACAACCCGCAGAACGTCAATCCGGCGTCGCGGAGCATCGGGAGGTACTCCTGATTCACCTCGTAGCGGTGCCGGTGTCGCTCCCAGATCTGCGGCTCGCCGTACGCGCGCCGCGCGAGCGTCCCCTCCCCGAGGTCGCACGGGTACTTGCCGAGGCGCATCGTGCCGCCGAGCGCCTCGACCCCGAGAAGATCGCGCAGCATGTAGATGACCTTGTGCGGCGTGGTCGTCTCGAACTCGGTCGAGTTTGCGTCCTTCAGGCCGCAGACATTGCGCGCGTACTCGATGACGGCGCACTGCATGCCGAGGCAGATTCCGAAGAACGGGACTTTCATCTCGCGTGCGAAGCGGATCGCCTTGAGCTTGCCCTCGACCCCGCGGCGGCCGAACCCCGGCCCGACGAGGATCGCGTCCGCGCGGGCCAGCGTCTCCGGGTAGCCGACGCTCTCGAGCTCCTCGGAATCCACGAACGAGATCTTCACTTTGACGTTGTTCGCGATCCCGCCGTGGTGGAGCGCCTCGTTGAGCGATTTGTAGCTGTCGCCGAGCTGGACGTACTTGCCGACGAATGCGATGTTGACCTCGTCCTGCGGGTTCTTGACCCGATTGACGATCGTGTCCCACTTCGAGAGGTCCCGGTCGTAGTGCGGGAGCGAGAGGTAGTCGAGGAGGATCTCGTCGAGCCCCTCGCGCGCGAACGCGAGCGGGACCTCGTAGATCGTGGGGACGTCGCGCGCGGTCACGACGGCGCGTTCGTCCACGTTGCAGAAGAGGGCGATCTTCTTCTTCATCTCCTCGGGGATCGAACGGTCGGCCCGGCAGAGAAGGATGTCGGGCTGGATCCCGATCGAAAGGAGCTCCTTGACGGAGTGCTGGGTCGGCTTCGTCTTGAGCTCGTCAGACCCCGCGATGTGAGGGACGAGCGTCACGTGGACGTTGATCGCGTTCCCGCGGCCGACGTCCTGCCGGAACTGCCGGATCGCCTCGAGGAACGGGAGCGACTCGATGTCGCCGACCGTGCCGCCGATCTCGACGAGGACGACGTCGTTGTCGCCCGCGACGCGGCGGATGCAGTCCTTGATCTCGTCCGTGACGTGCGGAATGACCTGCACCGTCTTGCCGAGATAGTCGCCGCGCCGCTCTTTCTCGATGACGGACTGGTAGACCTTTCCCGTCGTGACGCTGTTCGCCTTGCCCGTGACCGCCGAGGTGAAGCGCTCGTAGTGGCCGAGGTCGAGGTCCGTTTCGGCGCCGTCGTCCGTGACGTAGACCTCGCCGTGCTGGAACGGCGACATCGTGCCGGGATCCACGTTGAGATAAGGATCGAACTTCTGCAGGGTGACCTTGAAGCCGCGGGCCTCGAGGAGCGCGCCCATCGACGCCGCCGCGATGCCCTTGCCGAGGCCGGAAACCACGCCGCCCGTGATGAAAATGTACTTGGTTCCCATCGCGTCACCTCCTCGTCATCAGAAGATCTTCGACTTTTCGGGCATCCTCGATCGTGTCCACGCCGATTGAATCCGACGCCGCGTCCAGGACCGCCATTGCCATCCCCGCCGCGAGGGCGCGGAGCTGCTCCAGGCTTTCGGCGCGCTCGAGCGCGTGCGGCGGGAGCGACGTCCAGCGCCTCAGGGCGTCCTTGCGGTAGCCGTAGAGGCCGAGGTGCTTGAGCGTGCGCAACCCGGGCACGGCCCGGCGGGGGTAAGGGATCGCAGACCTCGAGAAGTAGAGTGCCCGCCCGTCGTCGGCCCGGACGACCTTCACGTTGTTCGGGTTCGCGATCTCGGCGGCGTCGTCGATCGGGAGCGCGACCGTCGCGAGGGGAAACTCGGGGTGGTCGAGGAGGAAGCCCGCCACGCGGTCCACGTTCGCCGGATCCATCATCGGCTCGTCGCCCTGGACGTTCAGGACGACCTGGACGTCGAGATCCTCCACCGCGGCCCACACCCGGTCCGTGCCCGAAGGCAGCGCGGGATCGGTCATCACGGCGCGGCCTCCCGCCGCCTCCACCGCCCGCGCGATCCGCTCGTCGTCCGTCGCGACGAGGACGAGGTCGACGCGGCGGGCCTTCTGCGCCTGCTCGAGGACGCGGACGACCATGGGGATGCCGGCGATCGCGTGAAGCGGCTTGCCCGGGAAACGCTCCGCGCCGTAGCGGGAGGGGATGACGGCGGCGGCTCCGAGGGGGGATGAACTCGCCGTCCGGTGCACGTTCGATACTAACATCGGCCCCCGTGAGCGCGTCAACGAGGGAGACCGGCCGGCCGTGGCGCGCCTTTCTCCTCGCGGTTCTCGCGCTCTCGCTGTCCGCCGCGGCCGTGGCGGTGCGGGCGCGCGTGGGCGACGACCTCTGCGGCGCCTGGTGGATCGGCGATTACGAGGCCGCGCGCCTCGGCGCGCCCGCGACCGTCGCGTTCGCGGCCCGGTTTCCGCTCGCGGCCGCCGCCGCCAAGGCGACGCTCCGTCTCCGGGCCGGCGGGCGCTACGCCGCGTCGCTGGACGGCGCCGAGGTCGGGAGCGGCGAGACGACGGGCCTCGCGGAATGGCCGATCAGCGGGCCGCTCGCCGCCGGCGAGCACGAGATCCTCGTCCTCGTTTCGCACCGGGAGGGGGCGTCGGCCCTCCGTCTCGCGCTCCTCGTCGGCGGGCCCGAGAAACGGGAGGTCGTCACCGGCCCGGGCTGGCGGGTCGATGACGACGTGAAACGGATGAAAACGGGATTCGGGGGACTGCGTTACCCGGCCACGTTGTGGGCGCGGCCGCCGTTGTCGGTGTTCTCGGATTCCTCGTCGACGAGGTCGTCGAGCGGCAGCGCCGACGTGTCGACGGCGCCGGCCAGCTCGCGGATGCCTTCGCGGGCCGCGACGGAGTAGGAGTTCGACTCGTCGTAGCCCGAGGCCGCGACGACCTTTTCATACGTGAGAAGGGCCTTCGTAGGCTCCTTCAGCGCGTAGTGGTACGTGTGGGCCACGGTCATCCGCGCCTGCAGGTCGTACGGGTTCAGGCGGAGGATCTTCGCGAGGAAGACGAGCGCGTCCGACCAGCGCTCCTCCTCGAGGGCGACGTCCGCCCGGTGGCGGTAAAGCGCCACTTCCTCTTCGAGAGTGAAGTCCTCGCGTCCCGAGGCGCCGAACGGCGTACGGAACGAACGGAACAGCTTTTCGATCATTCGTTCTCCTGATCGTTCCCGAAGCTGTGGGGGGCTCTGTTCGTACCCACGATAGGTTGTGGTTAAGGTACGACTGTCGAGAACCGAAATCAAGAGAGAAGCCGTAAGAAAGAAGGAATTTCTTAGAAGGTGCCTTATTTATTTCGGCTGCGATGATTAGAAATTGCGATGGTGGCACTCGCATTAGGCAGGCGAGGCGCTCGCCCTATTATCATTCGAAGAATATTAAACTATTTATTTTGAATTACTTACGCCGATTTGCGGCGTATTCGGCGGCGAGGAGGAAGCCCTCGCGCGAGGCGGTCTCGGGGAACGAGGCCGCGATCTCGCGCGCCGTCTCGGCGTGGGTCTCGGCCACCCGGTGCGCGCGCTCGAGCGCGTCGAGGCGATGCACGATCTCGAGGATCTGCTCGGGCCGGACGGAGTCGAAGCCCCCCTCCTTGACGACCGTCTCGACGAGCTTGCGCTCGGCGCGCGTCGCCTGGGGCAGGCAAAGGATGAGGGGCAGCGTGAGCTTCCCTTCCTTGAGGTCCGAGAGGACGGGCTTGCCGAGGTCGGCTTCCTTGGCCGTGTAGTCGAGGAGGTCGTCCTGGAGCTGGAACGCGATCCCGAGCGAAAGGCCGTACTCCCAGAGCCGCTCGCCCCACGTCTCACCGCTCTCTCCGAACGCGGACGTGACGAGACATGAGGGGATCTTGCAGGCGCCCGCGAAGAGGAGGGCCGTCTTGCGCCGGACGATGTCGAGGTAGCCCTCGAGCGTCAGGTCGAGGAGGCCGCGCCTCTCGGCGCCGATGATCTCTCCCTCCGTCATCCGGAGCGTGACGTCGGAGAGCACGCGCAGGACGCGCAGGTCGCCCTCTTCCAGCGCGATCTCCATGGACTTCATGTAGAGAAAGTCGCCGAACAGGACCGTCAGCTCGTTGCCCCAGCGGCGATTCACGCTCGCGCGCCCGCGGCGGAGCTCGGCGTCGTCGATGATGTCGTCATGGACGAGCGTCGCCGTGTGGATGAACTCGATCATGGCGCCGTAGCGCACGTCGCGGTCGCCTTCGTACCCGAGCATGTGGGCGCCGAGGAGGAGGAGCGCCGGCCGGATGCGCTTGCCGCCGCCCTCGACGAGGTAGTCCCCGATCAGGGAGATCGTCGGGATCCCCGACCGGGTCCGCTCGATGAGGACCGTCTCGACGGCCTTGAGCTTCGCCTCGATCGGCCGGAGGGCCGTGAGGAGGCGGCGCCCGTTCTCCCGCTCCCCGTCGGGGAGGGTGGCGACGAGAAGGCGGTCCTTGAGGGAGGTCTGGCTCATCCGCGTGGGGCGCATCTTACCGCGCCGCTCTGCGCCGGTTTACGCGCGGCCGGCTGATCAGGATGCTCTACCCGCGGAAGTTCGTGAATTGAAGCGGAATGCCGAAATCGGCGCCCCGGAGGAGGGCGATCACGGCCTGCAGGTCGTCTTTCTTCTTGCCCGAGACGCGAAGCTGCTCGCCCTGCATGGAGACCTGGACCTTCAGCTTGCTGTCCTTGATCGCCTTGACGATCTCCTTCGCCTTTTCGGTCGCGATGCCCTGCTGGATCGTGACGACCTGGCGCACGGTGCCCTTTGCCGCGGGCTCGACCTTGCCGTAGTCGAGCGACTTCAGGGACACCCCCCGCTTGACGAGCTTCGTCTGGAGGATGTCGTTGACGGCCTTGAGGGCGAAATCCGTGTCGGCGGTCAGCGTGAGCTCGCGCTCCTTGTGCTCGATGCCGGCCGAGGAGCCCTTGAGGTCGTAGCGCTGCGCGACCTCCTTCTGGGCCTGCGCGACCGCGTTCTGGGCCTCGGGGAGGTTCACTTCGGAGACGACGTCGAACGTTGGGTCTGCCATGGGTCACTCCGTGAGGACTTTCGTGCCGCCGGGCGGCGAGAGCGCGAAGTCCGAGTCGGGGCGCTTCGCCCCGGAAATCTTCTGGGTGAGCGTGAAGGTCGTGCGGTTGCCCGCGCCGTCGACGAGGACGAGCCGCTTCACCTCGCCCGTCGCGGCGAGAGCGACGAGGGAAAGCGACTTCAGGGCGCCGGGCCTCTTCGGCGCGAGGACGACCTCGACGAGGCCGTTCTCCCCGGGCGTTTCCGTCGCGTCGTAACGCGCGAGGAGCGCCTCGGTGGACTCGAGGAAGACGATCGGAAGCCGCTCGCGGTCGCCCGGCGCGAGCCGCTTGACGACGAGCTGCCGGTCGGCGGCGACGTACTGCCGTCCCGCGGCGCCGTCGAACGTGAAGACCTTGCCCTCGGGTCCGTCGTAGTCGAACCGGACCTTGTCGGGCGCCTGCAGGACGAGCTTTCCGGTCTCCGGCGCGGTCTCGGCGAAGCCCGCTGGGGCGTACGTCTGGACGAACGTGCAGGAGACGGAGCCCGGCGTCGCGTAGGCGGCGCGGATCTTCGCGAGGATGACCGAGGAAGAAGACGAAGATTCTGCTTCGAAAGTGAAGAGGGCCAGCGCGGCGAGCGCCGCCGGTGCCGCGCTGCAACGGCCGTGGGTGTGAGCGGGTGAATTCACCTTCTGAGAAATCCCCTCTTCCTCTTTCTCAATGCCTGAAATGTCTCTTCCCCGTGAACACCATCGCGATGCCCGCGGCGTCCGCCGCGGCGATGACGTCGGGGTCCTTCACGGAGCCGCCCGGCTGGATGACGGCCGTGACGCCCGCGGCGGCCAGGACCTCGAGGCCGTCCGGGAACGGGAAGAACGCGTCCGAGGCCGCGACGGCGCCCTTCGCCCTCTCGCCGGCCTTCCCGGCCGCGTCGCGGCAGGCGTCCACGCGGCTCGTGCGCCCGCCGCCGATTCCGTAGGTCGCGGTCTCGCCCGCCACGACGATGCCGTTGGAAACGACGCCGCGCAGGACGAGGTTCGAGAAGCGCATCGCGCGCCTCTCGGCCTCGGACGGCGCGCGTTTCGTGACGACCTTCCAGGCGCTCTCCTCGTCCGGCAGGAGGTCGCCTTCCTGCACGAGGAGGCCGCCGTCGATGCCGCGCGCCTCGAGGCGCGGCCGCGGGCCGGCCTCGGGCGTCACGGTGAGGACGCGCAGGTTCGGCTTCTTCGCGAGGACCGGCTTCGCGTCCTCCGTCACCGCGTGGACGACGACAACCTCGAGGAAGCGCGACGTCAGCGCGGAGGCGGCGACCGCGTCCAGCACGCCCGTGTACGCGACGACGCCGCCGAAGCCCGCGATCGGGTCGGACGCCCACGCCGCCTCGAACGCGCCGGCCATCGTCGCGCCGGTCGCCGCGCCGGACGGGATCCGGTGCTTGACGATCGTGAGGGCGTTCGCGCCGACGACGCGCGACGTGTAGAGCGCCGCGTCCGCATCGAGGAAGTTGTTGTACGAGAGCTCCTTGCCCTGGACGAAGACGTAGCGCGAGAGCGCGGCCGGATGCGCGGCGTGGTCGGCGTAGAGAGACGCCTTCTGGTGCGGGTTCTCGCCGTAGCGCAGGTTCGTCGCGAGCGCGAACGACAGCGAGAGACGCTCGGGGAAGCGCTCGCCCGTCTCGCCGGAGATCCAGCGCGCGATCGCGGCGTCGTACGCCGCCGTGCGGCGGAAGACCTTCGCGGCCAGCCTCCGGCGGGTCTCGTCCGTCAGCGCGCCGCCGTGCGACGCGAGCTCCGCGGCAACGGCGGTGTAGTCCGCGGGGTCGCAGACGACTCCGACATGCGCATGGTTCTTCGCGGCCGCGCGCAGGAGGGACGGGCCGCCGACGTCGATCTTCTCGATCGCCTGCTCGAACGTCGCTCCCGACTTCGCGACGGTCTCTTCGAACGGGTAGAGGTTCACGACGACGAGATCGATCGGCCCGACGCCATGCTCCTTAGCCTCCGAGAGGTGGGTCTCCTCGGAGCGGTTGAAGAGGATGCCGCCGAAGAGCTTCGGGTGAAGCGTCTTGACGCGGCCGCCGAAGACCTCCGGGAATCCGGTGAGGTCCGAGACGTTCGTGACGGCGAGGCCGGCCGCCGCGAGGTGCTGGGCGGTGCCTCCCGTCGAGAGGAGGGAGAAGCCCTGCGCGACGAGCGCGCGGGCGAACTCGACGAGGCCGGTGCGGTCGGAGGTCGAGAGGAGGGCGAGGCGCGGGGTCACGGCTGGTACGGTCCTTTCGAGTCGGGGTACTGATTCACGATCGACGCGTCGCCGCCGGCCGCCTTCCACGTCCACGCGAGAAGCCGCGCGGTGAGCGTGATCGCGGCCGCGCGGCGCTCGGCGCCGGTCGCGGCGGGGAGCTTGGCTGAGGCGAGCGTCTCGGGCGCGGCGAACGGGTCGGCGGGAAACCCGAGGAACGCGGACGGCCCCGGGATTCCCGGAGCGTCCGGTGCGTAGGCCATCGCAGCGCTGTGGAACAGGGCGCCGGCCTGATAGGCGGCGGAGTCGAACGACTCGTGGCGGCGGATCGCCGCCGCGAGCGCGCGGGCCGTCTTCGCGGCCGCGTCGCGGTGGGCGGACGCGCCGGGAGCGAGGCCTTCGGCGGCGGCGGCGTCCGCGACGCCCTGCATCAGGCGGCGCGAGTGCTTCGCGAGCTGCCGCTTGAGGTCCGGCGGCGCCCAGGACGCTGCCTCGGCGACCATCCGGGCCTCGTCCGCGACGCTCCAGCGCACGGGCTCGGCGCCCCGGGCCGCGGGAGCCAGGAGTGCGGCGGCGAGGAGGACGGAGAGAGCGCGGCGTCCCATGGCGCGCGGATTGTACGAGGCCGAGGGAATCAGAAGATCTTCAGGACGTTGAGGCTCAGAACGAAGCCCTTCATCCCGCGGTTGCGTCCCGAGACCGGCGTGCCGCTGTCGACGCGCACGAGCGTCGCCCACGGCCCCGCGAACTCGCCCGAGATCCCGGCGCCGCTGAAGTAGGCCCAGTCGAGCCCCGCGGACCGGTCTTTGACGCGAGCGTCCTCGTAGAGAGCCTCGATCCGGAAGACGCTCCCGATCACGTAACCGTACGCGAACTTCGACGTGACGGCTTCCTCGGCGCGGAGCGCGCCGGAACGGTATCCGATGAGCGACGTTCCCCCGTAGAACCCGAACGTGTACTTCGAGAAGCGGTCCGTGTTGTCCGATCCGAGGTACCCGAGGGAGGCGCGCACGCGCTGGAACCGCGGGAGGTAGAAGTCCTTCTGCAGCTCGGCGCCCCAGGTCGTGAAGACGTCCTTGCCTGGGTCGTAGTCCGGGTTGCCCGCGAAGCCCCACGGGTCCCAGCGCGAGCGCTTGTTCCAGGCGGCCCGGCCCGTGAGGGACCAGCCGCGCCAGTCCCACGCGAGCTGGCCCTCGAGGCGCGTGAGCCAGTGGTTCGACGGGACCACGAAGTCCGGCGACGTTTCCGTGTCGGCCGCGAAGTCCCGGTGAGCCTCGCTGACGGTGCCCGTGAGCTTGAGGTGGCGCGCGAGGGGGACGCCGGCCTTGAACGCGGCGGCGAAGGACCGGCTCTTGACGCGCTGGCTCGTGTCCTCCTCGCCGTTCACGTAGAGCGCGTCCGCGCCCCGGATCGCGATGCCGAAGACGTCGACGCCGACGTCGACGGGCGAGCCGAAGAGCCGCGGCTGGTTCCACGAGGCCGCGAGAAGCACGCCGCCGAAGAGGACCTGGAGCTGGTCGTGCCGCCGGCTCGCGTCGAGGTCGAGCCAGTAGGCGCCGAGGAGCGGCAGCGGGTAGTCGTACGACCCGTCGTAGAAGAGCCCGGCGAGCCCGAAGAGGTGCCCGCGCTTGACGTTGTCCGTGACGACGCGGCCGCCGTCCTTCGTCTTCTCGAGGTAGCGGACGCCCTTCTCGGTGTCGCGCACCATCGTGTCCTTCGAGGCGAACGCCTCCTCGCGCTCCGCGCGGAAGGAGGGGTCGTCCACACGAATGTCGGAGAGGACGCTCTCGCGTTCGATGACGGTCGTGCGCGAGAACGTCTTGAGGATCCACTGCCCGGTCGTGCGCGTCGGCAGGCGCAGGGGGGGCCCGCCGTCGGGCGCCGGCACGTCCGTGAAGTCCGACGTCTCGTCCACGGCCTGGATTTCGGCCGTCAGGTTCAGCTGCCTGACGCGCACGCGCACGGCGGCATATCCGTCGCGCGCGATCCAGACGCGGCCGGCATAGGCGGGCTTGTCCGCCGTGGCGGTCCTCGGCGTGAAGTCCAGGGTCCAGCAGGGGATCCCGTTCACGGAGTCCTCGCCGGCGAGCTCGTACCGGTAGGCGTCGTCGAGCGTGAGCGCGAGCGGCATGTCCGAGACCTTCTCGGGCTGCAGGAGCGGCAGCTCGGGGAGCTTCTTCGCCTTCCAGCGCACGCCGTTGAAATACGCGTCGTGCCATGCCCAGTCGAACCCGCCGCCCTTCTCGTAGAAGAACGGCCCCGCGAGGGTGAGGTCGAGCGTGTTGTTGAGGTCCGCGAAGCGGAACCGCATCGAGAGCGTGTTCCGCGCCGAGAGCGTCTTCCAGCGCGCGTCGCGGGCTGCCCGCCACGCCTGGTGCCGGGCGAGGATCTCGTCGGCCGTGATCCCGCGGGCCGCGGCGACGCCGACGGCCGCCTTCGGCGCCTCGGCGGGCGCCATTTCGCGCGCGGCGAGGCGGACGGCGAGTGGGCCTTTCGCGAGCGAGAGCATCAGGCGCGCCGGGACGGCAGAAGCCGGGATCTCGAGCCGCTTCGAGGCTCCCGTCGCGAGCTCGTGGATCTCGGCGGACGCGTAGGGCGTCGCGTCGAGCGTGAGCGTGACGGGGCCCGGCTCGGCCGGCGCGCCGTTCCGCGTGCCGGGCACGAGGACGACGCCCCCGAGATCGACTCCCGAGACGACCCGGAACGCGTCGCGCGGCGAGCCGTCCGCGGCCGTCACCGCGGCCGCCCGGGCGTCCGGCCCGAAGTCGCCCGGGAGGAGACCGGCGAAACGCTCGAGAGCAGCATCCTCGGCTGCGGGCCAAGCGGGCGTGGCGACCACGAACGGAATGTTCCCGGGCGCGAGGCGCGCGGCGGTGGCGAGGAGCGCGCCGGGAGAGCGGATGGAGCCACCGAGGTCGGCGAGCGCGGGTTTTCCGAAGGCGACGTCGTCGACGGCCTTTCGGACGTCCGCCGCGGCGGTCTGCGCGTTTCCGGCGACGCCCACCATGTCGAGATAGGCTGTGTTTTCTTCCGAAAGGAGGAGATGGTCCTCGGCTCTCACGAAGTCGCCCGCGGTTCCGGGAGACGCCTCGAACACGACCTTCGCGTGAGGAGCAGCCGCGCGCGCGCCGGAGGCGCCCTTTCTAAGAAAATACGCCCTTTCCTTCGCGTTGCCTGCTGCATGCTGCGAGAGGGCAATCACCACGAGGTCCGCGGTCCTGGCCTCGCCCAGGATCTCTCCGAGTCCCGGCCAGAGGTCTTCCACCGTCGCGGCCTCGGCCGCGCGAACGTCCGCAGGGACGGCGGCCTCGGGGAGGTCCAGCCTCAGTCCCCACTTCCAGCCCGCGCCGTGCGCGTGCTCCGCGAGCTCGCGCTCCGCGGTGAGTGACGCCGAACGGCCCGCCGACCAGTCCGGAGTCCCGAGCCTCAGGAGCAGACCGGGCGCGTTCGGGGAGTGGCTCGCGAGCGGCAGCCCCTCGATTCGGGCGATCCGGGAATCGCCGGTCTCGATCGAAAGCCACGGCGCGACGTACGGGTGCGGCGTCGCAGCGCGCGCGGCCGAGGCGAGCAGGAACCCGATCAGGGCGGGTGCGGCCCGGCGCAGCGACACTCGAGGATTCTACGGGCGCGGTGCGCGCGCCGTCGGGCTCAGAGCGAGTGCATGTGGTCGGACGTCGGCGCGACGGCCATCGCGGCGACGAACCACAGGAGCACGAGAAGCGTGCCGCAGCCCTCGAGGACGCCGCCGGCGGTGAACATGGGGGCCGCGTCGGACGTCTGGGACTGGAGCAGGACGACCGCCGCGGCGACGAGGGCGATCCCGCCGACGTCCAGGCCGAGAGCGGCCGCGAGGAACCTCCGCGGCGGGCGCGCGAGGTACCGTCGTTCCGCGAGGCGCGCGAGCGCGATCGACAGGAACGGGAGCGCGACGACGAGGCCGAGGCCGACAAGCGTGTATCGCCACAGCCCCCCGATTCCCTGAAACGCCGCCCCGAGGGCGATCGCGGCCGTCGCGAGCAGGGAAAGCGAGGCAACACACCGGCTCCAGAACTCCAGCGCCGCGTGCCGGGTCCGGGGCAATCGTCCGCTCGGAGTGCCGGTCTTCGGGCGGCGGGGGAGCTGCATCACAGTCCTTGGGACGCAGCCCCCGCCGTGAGGTTTACCGGTTCAGTTATTTTTTCCCGATCCCCCGTCCGGACTTGGGTTCGGCGGCCGGGTGGGGCGTGGCGACCGTCACCGGGCCGGCCGCGAAAACGTCGGTCGCGGGAAGACCGAGATTCGTGCGGATCTTCTTCTCGATCTCGGTCGCGACGTCGGGGTTGTCCCTGAAGAACTGCTTCGTGTTCTCGCGACCCTGCCCGATCCGGAGATCGCCGTAGCTGAACCACGCGCCCGACTTGTCGACGATCTTCATCTCGATCCCGAGGTCCACGAGCTCACCGGTCTTCGAGATTCCCTCGCCGTAGCCGATGTCGAACTCCGCGACCTTGAACGGCGGCGCGACCTTGTTCTTGACGACCTTGACCTTCGTCCGGCTGCCGACGACGTTCTCGCCGTCCTTGATCGCGTTGATCCGCCGGATGTCGATGCGCACCGAGGAGTAGAACTTGAGGGCGCGGCCGCCCGTCGTCGTCTCGGGGTTCCCGAACATGACGCCGATCTTTTCGCGGATCTGGTTGATGAAGATGAGCGTCGTCTTGGACTTGGAGACGACGGCCGTCAGCTTGCGGAGCGCCTGCGACATGAGGCGAGCCTGCAGGCCCACCATCGCGTCGCCCATCTCGCCCTCGAGCTCGGCCTTGGGGACGAGCGCGGCGACGGAGTCGACGACGACGACGTCCACGGCCGCCGAGCGCACGAGCGCCTCGGCGATCTCGAGGGCCTGCTCGCCGGAGTCGGGCTGCGAAACCATCAGGTTCTCGACGTCGACACCGAGCTTCTTGGCGTACTCGGGGTCGAGGGCGTGCTCGGCGTCGATGAACGCCGCGAGCCCGCCCCGCTTCTGGGCCTCCGCGATGATGTGGAGCGTGAGCGTCGTCTTGCCCGAGGACTCGGGCCCGAAGATCTCGAGGACGCGCCCGCGGGGCACGCCGCCGATGCCGAGGGCGAAATCGACTCCGATCGAGCCCGTGGAGATCGCCTGGATCGTCTCCTGCGGCTTGTCGCCGAGGCGGACGAGCGCGCCCTTTCCGAACTGGCGGTCGATCTGCTGCATCGCCTGCTCGAGCGCCTTGAGTTTTTCCTTGTTCACTTCGACCATGGGGTCTCCTTAAAGCGTGGCGGATTATAGGGACGGAAGAAGGGAGATTCGGATTCGGATTTCTTCGAAGGGTGGGTGAGGGAGGCCGGCCGCGGACAGGGCGAGCCGGACGCACCCGGCCCGGCCCGCATTCACCTTCTAGGAGAATCTTCTCCGGGATCTTCAATACGGGCGAAACGGCCTAGGATGGCGTCGCCGCGCGGAAGGAACGCATGGAACGTAGTCCCCGATCCACCGAAAAGCAAGAACCTCGCGCCGCTTTCGTGCGCCCGTGGCGCGAAGTGTTCGCCGAGGCGCGCGTGACGACGCTCGTCTCGACGTGGTTCGGCGCGGGCTTCCTGCCGATCGCCCCCGGCACGTGGGGCAGCCTCGCCGCGATCCCGATCGCGCATGCGATCGTCTTTTTCTGGGGAGTCTGGGGGCTGGCCGGCTTCGCGGCCGCCGTCGCCGTCATCGGGACGCACGCCTCGCACGAGACGGCGCGCCTGCGCGGCGTCAAGGACCCGGGTGAGGTCGTCGTGGACGAGGTGGCGGGGCAGGCGATTGCGCTCCTCCCGGTCTACGCGCTCGTCCCGGGAGACGCGGTGGTCCCCCGCATCTCGTCGATCCTCGCCGCGTTCTTCCTCTTCCGGATCCTCGACGTCTGGAAGCCGGGCCCGATCGGCTGGCTCGAACGGCTGCCCGGGGGATTCGGCATCATGGCGGACGACCTCCTCGGCGGCGCCGTTGCGGCCGCGATCGTCGCGGCCGGGCTTCTTCTCAAGGGATGATCCCCGACGCCCTGCGCGGTCCGGGAATCGCGGCCCGTGAGGGCGAGCCGCTCGCGGGGCGAACGACGCTCCGCATCGGCGGGCCGGCGCGCTTCTTCGCCGAGGTCTCGGACGCGGACGCCCTCGCGCGCGTCCTGCGCTTCGCGTCGACGGCGGGTCTGCCCGTCCTCGTCCTCGGCAAGGGCTCCAACCTGCTCGTCCCCGACGCGGGCTTCCCGGGTGTCGTCGTCATTCTCGCCGGCGCGTTCCGCGAAACGCGCGTCGAAGGAACGGAGATCGTCGCGGGCGGCGGCGTTTCCCTCATGTCGCTCGCGGTCGCCGCTCGAGACGCCGGGCTTTCGGGAGTCGAGAACGTTTCGGGGATTCCGTCGTCCGTCGGCGGGGCGGTGAGGATCAACGCGGGCTCGTACGGGTCGGAGATCTTCGACGTCCTCGCCTCGGCGACGCTCGTCTCGCCGGCGGGAGAGGCGCGGACCGCGGCGGCCGCGGAGATTCCGCACGGTTATCGCTGGACGGCGCTTTGCGAAACCGGCGACGTGGTGGCCGAGACCCGCTTTCTCCTTTCAAAGAAATCTCCGACTGCGGTCGCGGCGCGCATGGCCGAGGTCGCCGCAAAGAGACGCGGCGCGCTGCCGAAGCAGCCGAACGCGGGCTCGATCTTCAAGAACCCGCCGGGCCTTTTCGCGGGCAGGCTCCTCGAGGAGTGCGGACTCAAGGGCCGGCGCGTCGGCGGCGCGGAGGTCTCGCAGATCCACGCGAACGTCATCGTGAACACCGGCGGGGCGACCGCGGAGGACGTGAAGAGGCTGATGGAAGAGATGAGAGCCGCCGTGAGAGAGAGGTTCGGGATCGAGCTGCAGGCGGAAATCCAGGTCGTCGGTCCTTCGTGATCCGTAGAATGTCCCGATGGCCGATGCGTCCGTGCGCGCCCTGATCCTCGCGGGTGGGAGCGGGACGCGCCTGTGGCCGCGCTCGACGGACGCGAGGCCCAAGCCGTTTCTCGCACTCGCGGGCGGGGAATCGCTCCTCCGCGCCACGTTCTGCCGCGCGGCCGCCGTGGCGGGAGCGGAGAACGTGTTCGTGTCCGGCCGCGCCTCGCACGCTCCGCTGCTGCGCGCCGAGCTCCCCGAGGTGCCGGAATCGCGCCTCGTCCTCGAGCCCCTGCGTCGCAACACCGCGCCCGCAATCGCGCTCTCGGCCCTCGTCGCGTGCGCGGACGACGCCGACGCCGTGCTGCTCGTGCTTCCGTCCGACCAGGCGGTCACCGACGAGCCCGTGTTCCTCGCCGCGCTCCGCGCGGGGGCGGCCGTCGCTGCGAAGGAGGATGCCTTCGTGACCCTCGGCATCCCGCCGACGCGCCCGGAGACGGGTTATGGCTACATGGAGATGGCCGAAGAGACCGACCGGGGAGTTTCTTCGAGTGAAAGAGAGGCTGCGGCAGCGCCGGAGCGCGGCGAGCGGGCTGTGGCGTGGACCGCAGGGGCCCGCGTCGTCCGGCGTTTCGTCGAGAAGCCGGACCCGGCACGCGCCGCAGAGTTCCTCGCCTCCGGCCGCTTCCTGTGGAACGCCGGCATCTTCCTGTTCAAGGCTTCATTACTCTTCGAAGAACTTTCCAGAACCGCTCCCGCGGTCCTCGACGCCGCAAGGCGCGCGCTGGCCGCGCACCGCGCCGGCGATCTCTCCTCATTCGCAAAGATCTTCTCTTCCTCCCCGTCCGTCTCGATCGACGTCGCCGTCATGGAGAAGGCGAGGCGCGTGCTCACGATCCCGTCCGCCTGCGGCTGGAGCGACCTCGGGTCGTGGGAGGCCGTCTACGAGTTCCGCGGCGGGACGCCCGGCGTGGACGTGATCGAGGGCGACGCGGACTGCGAGGGCGGGTCGGGGAATCTCGTTCTCGCCGGCGCGCGGCCCGTGCGCGTCGTCGGCCTCTCGGGCGTCGCCGTTGTGGAGTCGCCCGACGGGCTCCTCGTGATGAAGCTCGGCGCCTCGGACGACCTCCGACGCGCCGTGGAGAAGGGCCTCAAGTGAGCGATCGCACGGGAACTCCGCACGGGCCGCCCCCCGTCCTCGAGTCGATCGGCCGGCTCGTCGCGACGGTGCGCACGGCGTACCGCGGCCCCGCGGCGGCCGTCGAGGATGCGGTCGTCTGCCTCCTCGCGCGCGGTCATCTCCTCATCGAGGACGTCCCCGGCGTCGGCAAGACGACGCTCGCGATGGCGCTCGGCAAGGCGCTCGGCGTGGGCGTCCACCGCCTTCAGTTCACGCCGGACACGCTCCCGAGCGACATCCTCGGCCTGACCGTCTTCAACCAGCGCACGCAGGAGTTCGAGTTCCACCCCGGGCCGATCTTCACGCCGGTCCTCCTCGCCGACGAGATCAACCGCGCGACGCCGAAGACGCAGGCGGCGCTCCTGCAGGCGATGAACGAGCGCGCCGTCTCCTCGGACGGCGTGACGCGGCCGCTCCCGGAGCCGTTCCTCGTCCTCGCGACCCAGAACCCCGTCGAGTACCTCGGGACATACCCGCTCCCCGAGTCGCAGCTCGACCGTTTTCTGCTCCGGATCTCGCTCGGCTATCCGGCGCGCGAGGAGGAGCGGCGCCTCCTCGTCTCGGGCGGCGCGGACCGCGCCCTCGCGCAGCTTTCCGCCGCGATGGACCTCGGCGAGCTCAAGGCCGCGCAGGAGGCGACCGAGCGCGTGACCGTCGCGGACAAGCTCATGGATTACGTCCTGACGATCGTGGCCCGGACCCGCGCCGGGAAGGACCTCCTTCTCGGCGTCTCGCCGCGCGGCGCACAGGGCTTCTTCCGCGCGGTGCAGGCGCGCGCCCTCGTCGCGGGCCGCCCGTACGCGACGCCGGACGACGTCAAGCGCGTCGCCGGCCCCGCGCTCGCGCACCGCGTCCTCGCGACGCAGCCCGGAGCCTGGGACGGAGGCGGCGGGCGGCGGGAGCGCGACGCGATCCAGCGACTTCTCGACGAGATTCCCGTTCCCCTCTGAATCCCGTGACGTTCCGCGCGCGCCTCAGGCAGATCCTCGATCCGGGGATCCTCGTGCGCGTCACGAACCTCGGGCTCGGGTTCATCCTCCTGACGCTCGTCGTCGCCGTGGCCGCGACGAACACCGGCAACAACGGCCTCTACATCCTCGTCTCGCTCTTCCTCGGCGCGCTCGTCGTCTCGGGCGTCGTCTCGCGGCGCAACGTCGAGAACCTCGAGATCGAGCTGGACGGGCCGCCGGAGCTCTTCGCGGGCGTCCCGGCCCGATTCACGCTCCGAGTCAGAAACGCGGGTCGCCTGCCGCGGCGCGCGATCCTCGTGAAGGTCTCGGGCGCGGCGGCGCCGCTGCTCTTCGGCCGCGTCGAGCCGGGCGCGACGGCGGCGCGCGGCGTCGACCTTGTGTTCCCGAAACGCGGGCTGCGCTCACTCGAGTCGCTCCTCGTCTACAGCGGCTACCCGATCGGTCTCTTCCGCAAGGGGCGCATCCACCCGTCGACGGACGAGCGCCTCGTCTACCCGGCGCCGGCGCGCGTCACGCCGGTGCCGCCCGACCCGCGCCAGACCGAGGGTGGCGACCCGCGGAGCTTCCTGCGCGGGCGCGGCCCGGAGATCCGCAACCTTCGCGACGCCGGATTCGGCGACGACCCGCGCGACGTCCACTGGCCTCAGACGGCGAGGCAGGGGAAGTTCATCGTCAAGGAGCGCGCGTCCGAGGAGGGCCGCGACGCGCTCGTCGCGCTCGACGTCACGCGCCCGGCCGGCGCGCCGCCGTCGTGGGACGCGAGCTTCGAGCACTCCGTCTCGGAGGCGGCCGGCCTCGCGATGCAGCTCCTTTCGCGCGGGAACCGCACGGGCCTCCTTCTCGGGGACACGCTCGTCCTGCCCGGCGCCGGCCCCGCGCATCGCCGCGGCCTCTTGCGCGCGCTCGCGCTCGTCGCGCCGTCGGACCGGGCCGTCGCGCCGCCGCCCCTGCCCGCGAGCGTCGCCGTCTTCCGGGCGGGCTCCGGCCCGAGGGGAAGGGCCGCGTGATGGGCGTGCCCGAGACGGCGAAAGGGGTCCTCCCGCCGCCGTTCCTCCGCGAGCGCATTCTCGCGGTCGGGTCGCTCGCCCTCCTCGCGCCGGTTCCCCTCTTTTTCGCGAACGCGCTCGAGCTCCTCGTCCTCCTCGTGTACGTCCTCGTGCTGGGGCTCTTCCTCGCCCGCGTGCGGCGCGGCGCGGTCCCGCGCCTTCCGAACGCGATCCTGAACCTGGCCGGCCTCGCATACCTGCCCGTCATCGTCCTCGACGTCCGCTACGGGAGCCAGACGCTCCTGAAGACGATGCTCCACCTCCTCCTCTTCACGACCGTCTTCAAGCTCGCGGCGATTCGCAAGGAGCGCGACTTTTCGCTCGCCCTCGTGCTCTCGGCCATGCTGTTCGTCGCGTCCGTCTCGACGTCGTTCCACGCCGCGGTCCTCCTCTACGTCGTCCTCATGGCGGCCGTCGCGTGGACGGTCCTCGTGAAGTGGGCCCTCTGGCGCGACCTGGCGGCGGCCCCCGAGGAGTGGGAGCGGGACCGGGCGGCTCGCTCTCTTCCGGGCGCCGGCCCGCTCGTCTCGTCCGTCGCCTCCGCGATGGTTCTCGCGGTTCCGCTGTTTCTCTTTCTCCCGCGCCTGAAGGCCCCCGTCGTCCGCGGCTCCGAGGCGGGGCGCGAGATCACGACGGGCATCTCGGACAGCGTGGACCCCGACGCGTTCGGGACGCTCAAGAGGAGCGATCAGGTCATCCTCCGGATCACGAGCGACGAGCCGCTCGACGCGGCCGGCCCCGCGCTGCGCCTGAGGACGCTCGCCCTCACGCGCTGGGACCACGGGATCTGGAAGAAGCCCGAGCGCCCGGGGAACGTGATGCCGGCGCCGCGGGGCGGCGCCGTGCCCCTCGGACCGCGCCCGGGGAGCGGCGCAGCGCTGACGATCGACCTGACGCCGATCCAGAGCCGCGCTCTTCCCGTACCGCTCGGGGCGAACGGCTTGCGGCTCTCGGAGACGTCGTTCCGGAGCCCCGACCGGGCCCTCGTTTTCGTGGACGCCGCCCGTAACGTGAGTCTCGCGTACGAGCCCGAGACGATCGTGCAGTACACGGCGACCGTCTCCGCGAGACGAACGCCTGATCTCGGTCGGGGACCCGAGACCGAGGGGCTCGGCGGGCCGGATACGGAGGTGCTCCGCGCGTTCGCACGGGACGCTCTCGGCGGGATCGACCCCGTGGCGGACCCCGAGGGGGCGGCGCGCGCGCTCGAGGACGCGTTCCACGGGCCGGCCTTCGCGTACGACCTCGACTTCTCGCCGCGGGGGCCGAACGCTCTCGAGGAATTCCTGACGACGCGCCGCTCGGGCCACTGCCAGACGTACGCGAACGCGATGGCGCTCCTGCTGCGCTCGCTCGGGATCCCCTCGCGGTTCGTCACGGGGTTCCTCGGCGGCGAGATCGGCGCGTTCGGCCGGTACGTCCTCGTGCGCGGCACGAACGTGCACGCGTGGGTCGAGGCCTGGTGCGGACCGGAAAAGGGCTGGATGACGTTCGACCCGACGCCCGCTGCGGGCCAGCCGAAGCTCGAGCGCGTTCCGCTCTCGGCGCGCCTGAGGCAGGTGACGGACGGGATCGAGTTCTTCTACGACCGGTTCGTCCTGTCCTTCGGGCAGAGCGACCAGGCGGAGATGCTGCGCCGGATCCGCGAAGCGGCGGGCGGCGCCGCCGTTGCGCTCAAGGGCGTCGCCGCGGCGCTCGGGCGGACGTTCACGCGCGCCCCGGGCGGTCGAACGGCGGCGGGGGCGGCGGGCGTGGTTCTTGCGGCGCTCCTCGCGCTCGGGGTTCGGCGCCTCCTCCCGCGCGTCCGGTTCGGAACGCGCGGCCTGCCGCCGGCGTCGGCCGCGTACCGCCGTCTCCAGAGGGCTCTCCACCGGCGCGGCGCGCCCCTCACGCCGTCCTCGGCGCCCGCCGAAACGCTCGCGGCCGCGACGAAGCTCGGCCCCGAAGCGGCGGCACCAGCCGCCGCGATCGTCCGCGCCTACGTGCGGGAGTCGTTCGGAGGATTTTCTGCTTCGGAAGAAGAACGAAAGAGGCTGAACGATCTGCTCGATCGTTTCAGGTCGGCGCTGAGCAATTCCCCCGCGCGTATTTCTTAGAAGGGTGAGTCGGGCCTGCGCAGGGGCGCGGCCGGTGCGGCATCGCGCCGCCCGCCCTCTTCACCTTCTGAGAAAGTCTTCTTCTTTCTTCCTCAATACGCGTTCTTGTGCGTGAAGCCCCAGCGGACGGTCGCCCAGAGGATCTTCACGTCGAGGCCGACGGACCAGTTTTCGATGTAGTAGAGGTCGTATTCGACGCGCTTGGCGATCGGCGTGTTTCCGCGCCACCCGTGGATCTGCGCCCAGCCCGTGATCCCGGCGCGAACGCGGTGCCGCAGCATGTACTGCGGGAATTTTTCCTTGAACTCCTTGACGAACTCCGGCCGTTCCGGGCGCGGCCCGACGAGCGACATGTCGCCCGTGAAGACGTTGACGAGTTGCGGGAGCTCGTCCAGCGACGTCCGCCGCAGGAACGCGCCCACGCGCGTCCGGCGCGGGTCGTTCTCCTTCGTCCACTGCGCGCCGTCGTCCTCGGCGTTCACGCGCATCGAGCGGAACTTGATCATCCGGAAGAGCCGCCCGTCGAGGCCCATGCGCTCCTGCGCGTAGAACACGGGGCCGCGGTCCTCGAGCCAGATCGCGAGCGCGATGAACGGGAAGAGGACGGCGATCGCGACGAGGCCGAGCGCGGACAGCACGACGTCCATGGTCCGCTTGACGAGCGAGTTCCAGCCCTCGAGCGGCATCTGCGTCAGGTTGATGACGGGCAGCCCGTCGAAGTCCTCGACGCCGGCCTTGAACGTGACGTACTGGAACAGGTCCGGCACGACGCGCAGATCGATCATCTCGTTGCCGACGTCCTTCAGGATCGCGAGCATCGTGCGATGCGCTTCGACCGGGAGCGCGAGGAACACCGTGTCGACCTCGTGCGCGTGGATGAGGTCGCGCACCGCGTCCGTGGCCCCGAGGACCTTCAGCCCCCGGTATCCCTCGGAGCGCTTCGCGGGGTCGTCGTCCGCGAAGCCGACGGGCTTCATGCCGGTCGCCGGGTGTTCGAGGAGCTTGTCCGCGAGCGCACGGCCCGCGTGTCCGGCGCCCACGATCAGGACCCGGCGCACGCCCGTGCCCGTCGCCCACATCGTCTCGAGGTACTTCCGGATCCCGTAGCGGGCGAGCGAGACGAGGACGATGTCGAGGACGAGGAACAGGACGAGGAGCTGGCGGCTCGTGTACGTGAAGCCTCGCCAGAACGACAGGATGCCGACGAGGAGGATCGTGCCGAGCGTCGCGGCGACGAGGATCGCGAGGACCTCGTCGATCGCGGACCGGTCGCGGCGGATCTGGTAGAGCCGGTGGAAGTAGAAGACGACCGGCCAGACCGCGAGGAGGATCGGGATCAGCGGCGCATAGTTCTCGAACGGCTGGCCGCCCTTCGGCGTCGGCCAGACGCTTTCGAAGCGGATCAGCCACGCCGCCCAGAGGGCGATCACGGTCGCGAGCACGTCGGCCGTGAGGAAGACGGCCTGGAGGCGGCGGGTCTGTCGGCGGATCAAGCGGTCACCGGGCCGCCGATTTTACCGTCAGAGCCGTCCGCGCGGGCGCGGGCGATCTCGAGCGCGCTCCGGAACCCGGCCCGGAAGGCCTCGCGCGAGAAACGGGCTGCGTTCGCGGCCGCGGCGGCCGGGTCGAGGCGGAGGGAGCGCAGGCGGTCGAGCGCGGCGAGCAGCGCGTCCGGACCGGGCTCCGGCGTCAGCACGCCGGTCTCCCCGTCGCGGACGGTCTCGAGCGCGCCCCCGCGGCCGAGGGCGATCACGGGCGTGCCGCAGGCCTGCGCCTCGAGGGGCACGATTCCGAAATCCTCCTCGCCGGGCATGAGCACCGCCTCGGCCGACCGGTAGAGCTCGCGGAGCATGGTGTCGTTGGGAGTGTCGGCAAAAACGACCGTCTCACCGGCCAGCGCCTCCAGCCTCCGGCGTTCCGGCCCGAATCCGGCGATCGTGAGCGGGATCCGCCGGGCGTTCGCCGCCGCGATCGCGTCGTCGAGGCGCTTGTAGGGAGCGAGGGCCGAGACGATCAGGAGGCCGTGGCGCTCCGCTCCGGCACCCGGCGTGTAGAAACCCGTGTCGACGGGAGGCGGGACGACCCCGGCTTCGCGGCGGTAGAGGCGTGCGATCCGGTCCCTCACGTTCTCCGAGTTCGCGAGGAACGCGTCGACGCGAGGGACGGTGGAGACGTCCCACGCCGCGAGCGGCGCTCGCGCGAGCCGGGCCGCCGCGACGACGGGCGCGGACCGCGCGCGAAAGTACTCGTCGAACTGGTCGTGCAGGTATCGGACCGGCGTGTTGCAGTAGCAGAGGTGGAACGCCCCCCGGGCCTTCTTCGCGTTCTTCGCGACGCACGTCGAGATCGAGATCACGAGGTCGAACCCGGAGAGGTCCCAGGTCTCGGCGGCCGCGAAAAAGAGCGGGAAGAGCGTCCGGTAGTTCCGCGCCGGGGACACGAGCTTCTGCAGGAACGTCGTCCGGATCTCTCGCGCCTCGATCTCGGGGTGCTGCGACCCGGGGAAGTGAAAGAGCGTGAAGACGGGCGCCTCCGGGAACATCCGGACGAGCTCGAGCAGCACCTTCTCGCCGCCGCGCGTGCCCGTGAGCCAGTCGTGAACGAGCGCGACTTTAGGAGATCTCTTCATACAGCCTGGCCGTCTGCTCCGCCACGGCATCCCACGAGAATTGTCTCGCCCTCCCGCGTCCTTTCTTTCTCAGCAGATTCCTCTTCTCTTCGTCCCCGAGGAGCGCATTCAGCGCGGCCGCGATCGTCGCGGCGTCGTGCGGGTTGAAGAAGACGGCCGCCTCGCCGCCCGCTTCGTGGAGCGCGGGGAGGTCCGAGCACGCGACGGGCGTGCCGGTGGCGTGCGCCTCGAGAACCGGCAGGCCGAAGCCTTCGGCGAAGGAGGGCAGGACGAGCGCCTCGGCGAGGGCGACGAGCGGAGGCACGTCCTCGTCGGGCACGACGCCGACCGCCTTGACGCCCTTGGGGAGATCGCGCCCCGGTTCGACGCCCGCGAGGACGAGGAACAGGCCCGGGTGCGCGGCGCGCACGTGCGGCCACGCGCGGAGGAGCCCCTCGAGATTCTTGTGCGGCTTGTCGTTGCCGAGGAAGAGAAGATAAGAGGAGATTTCCTCTGAAAGGGAATCGGGTCTGGGGGGACGGCCGCCTGTGGAGGAGCGGTCTCCGCCTGGCGCGGCCGCGGGACCGCCGGCCTCCTCGTCGTCGCGCGCCGCGGCAACCCGCGCTCCCCACTCGAAGAAATCCTCTTTCACACCGTTGGGGATCACGACGACCTTGGCGCCCTGCTCGGGTCCGAAGGCCAGGATCTCTTCCTTCGTCGCTTCCGACACCGCGATCACGCGCGCGGCGAGCCGTGTCGCGCGGCCGATCATCCACTTCGCGTAGGCGCGCTTCCACGGGGCGCCGTGCTCGGGGCGGCGGACGTGCATGAGGTCGTGAATCGTCACGACGGTGGCGGCCGGCGGCCGGATCGGGACGACGTAGTGCGGAGCGTGGAAGACGGCCGGCTTCAGCCGCGCGATCGCGCCGCGGACCGCGAAGAGCTCGGCGATCGAGTAGTGCGGCGCGTCGCAGGCCGCGGGCGCGACTCCCGGCGGCAGGAGGACGTCGTCGCCGGGGTGGACCGTCGCGCAGAGATCCCAGCGCTCCTGGCGCGCGAGGCCGCCGAGGAGGCCGCGGATGTAGCTCCCGATCCCGAAATCGCGCACCTTGCGGGCGTCCAGGAGGACGCGCGGCCGTGTCACGAGAGCGCCTCCTCGAAAAGCGTCCGCATCTTGCGGGCGGAGCCGGCCCACGTGAAGAGCGCGGCGCGCTCCGGGCCCTTCACCGCGGCCGCGCGCCGGAACCCCTCGTCGTCGTGGGCCCGCTCGATCGCCCGGGCGATCGCGGCCGTGTCTTCGGGGTCGGGGAGAAGGCCCGCGTCGCCGACGATTTCCGGCAGCGACGAGGCCGAGGACGCGACGACCGGGGCGCCCAGCGCCATCGCCTCGAGCGGCGGCAGGCCGAAGCCCTCGTAAAGGCTCGGGTACGCGAAGACGCGCGCCCCGGCCATCCACCGGGCGCGGTCGTCTCCCGCGAGGTAACCCGCGGGCCGGATCCGGGCGACGTGCCGCGACGCGCGCAGCTTCTCGCCGAGCCCCGGCAGGCCCCAACCCTCGGCCCCCGCGAGGACGAGGTCGGGAAAGTCCGGCCGGCGGTCCCAGATCGACTCCATCGCCTCGACGAGGCGCGGGAGGTTCTTGCGGGGCTCGAGCGTGCCGAGCGACAGGACGTAAGGGCGCCCCCCGTTCGGCGCCGGACCGCTCGCGGGGGCCGGACCGATGTCGACGCCGTTGTGGACCACGACCGTCTTTCCCGTGGCGCCCGGAAAGCGGGCCAGGAGGTCCCGGCGCGAGTGCTCCGAAACGGCGGCGATCCGCCGGGCCCGCCGGACGCTCGCGCCGATGAACGGCGCGAAACCGAGCCGGTTTCTCAACGAATGCCACTCGGGGAAGAGGAGCGGCGTCACGTCGTGGACGGTCGCGACGGCCGGCGGCCCTCCGGCGAGCGGGACGATGCCGAGACAGCCGAAGAAGGCATCGGCCCCGGCGCGCCGGGCCGCCGGGCCCGCGGCGGTCTGGAGCCAGACCGTCCCGGGCAGCGCGAGGGAGGGCGCCACGGCGACCCGCCCCTCGAGGGACGGGGGCAGGAAGACGGGCCGCGGCGACAGGAGGACGAACGAATCGTCCGCCCGCTCGCGAAGCCAGGCGGTCAGAAGGCCCTCGAGATAACGTCCGACGCCCGTCGGCCGCTCCTCGAGCGGCCGCGCGTCGACGGCAATGCGCATCCGGTCCATGTTATATTCCGCGGCTCCTCTTCGCTGAGGAGACTCCCTGTATGGACCTGAATCTGGAAGCGGCTTTCGACGAGCCGGTCGATCTTTCTCATGAGTTCGAGATCCCGGCCGGCCGTCTCGAAAGGCCGGAGCTCGTTTCGCTGTCGAAGGTCTCGTTCACGGGTCGCCTCGAGAGGGCGGATCTCGGCTTTCTCCTCGAGGGACGTCTTGCGTTTTCGGGCGTCGTCGGCTGCGCGCGGTGCCTTGCTCCCGTGCCTTTCGTGCGGAAAGAGGAGGTCTCCTGGACCTTCATGCCCGCGCACGAGAAACCGCTGGAGAAGGTCAAGGCCGAGAAGCCCAGGGCCGACAAGCCGAGGGCGGCGAAGCCCGCGGGAAAGACCGCGAAGGCGGGTAAAGGCGCCGAGAAGGACGATGAGGACGGCGACGAGCTCTCGGTGAAGGACCTGGACATCGTCTATTACGACGACTTCGTCGTGCCGTTCGACCCCCTCATCGAGGAACAGCTGCAGCTCGAGCTGCCGATGAAGGAGCTCTGCCGCGCCGACTGCAGGGGCCTTTGCCCGCAGTGCGGTGCCGACCGCAATGCGGCGCCCTGCGATTGCGCGCCACCCCCGGACGAGCGGTGGAAGACGCTCAAGACGATTCTCGAAACGGACGACAAGAACTAGCGGGGTTTCCCGCATGGACACAGGAGACGACGATGCCGAACCCAAAGCACAGACACAGCAAGACGCGCCGCGATCTCAGGCGCGCGCACGATTTCCTGAAGCCGAAGCAGACGTCCAACTGCCCGAACTGCGGCACCGAGAAGCTGCCTCACCGCGTGTGCGCGTCCTGCGGCTGGTACAAGGGGCGCGAAGTCACGACCGGGGCCACGAAGTAGCTTGACGATCGCCGTCGACGCGATGGGGGGCGACCACGCTCCCCGCGTCAACGTGGAGGGGGCGGTCGCTGCGGCGATCGACTTCGGGCTCGACACCCTTCTCGTGGGGCGGCGGAAGGAGGTCGAGGAGGAGCTCGTCCGGACGGGCTACACGGGCGGACGGGTGGGCGTCGTGGACGCCGACGAGGTCGTCCTCTTCGACGAGCCCTCGATCACCCCGATCCGGAAGAAGCGCCGCGCCTCCGTTCGCATCGCGGCCGAATGCGTCCGCGACGGGCGCGCGCGCGGCATGTTCACGGCGGGTCACACGGGCGCCGCGATGGTCGTCGCGAAGATGATCATGGGCGTCGTCGAGGGCATCGACCGTCCGGCGCTCGCCGCCGTCCTCCCCGGCCTCAGGAAAAAGCAGGTCCTCCTCGACGTCGGCGCGAACATCAGCTGCCGGCCCGAGCACTATCGCGAGTTCGCGCTCATGGGCCACTTCTACGCGCAGGAGGTCCTCGGGGTCGCGAGGCCGAAGATCGGCCTGATGTCCGTCGGCGAGGAAGAAGGCAAGGGCACGGACACGACGCGCGAGGTCTTCGGCCTCCTCAAGGAATCCGGCCTTCACTTCATCGGGAACGTCGAGGGCCGCGACGTCTACTCGGGCGACGTCGACGTCATCGTGACGGACGGGTTCACGGGCAACGTGATCCTCAAGGTCTCCGAGAGCCTCGCGCACCTCGTCGAGCAGGCGCTCAAGCAGGAGATCACCCGCAGCCTCCAGGCCTCGATGGGGTTCCTCCTCTCGAAGGACGCGTTCCGCTCCTTCAAGAAGCGCCTCGACTACAGCGAGTACGGCGGCGCGCCTCTCCTCGGCGTGAACGGCGCCTGCCTGATCGGGCACGGCCGCTCGAACGCGAAGGCCGTCCGCAATGCGATCAAGGCCGCGCACGACTTCGTGGAGCGGCGGATCCCCGAAAAAATCCGCGCGAAGGCCGTCACGTTCGCGCCGCCCGCCCTCACCCGGTAACATCCCGGCTTCCCGTACGGGAGGAGGACCGATGCTCCACGCCACGATCGCCGGCACCGGCCGGGCCGTTCCCGACCGGATCCTTTCGAACGCCGATCTCGAGAAGATGGTCGAGACGTCCGACGAGTGGATCACGTCGCGGACGGGCATCCGGGAGCGGCGGATGGCCCGGGACGGCGACGTCCTCTCGGACTTCTGCGTCCGGGCGGCGGGCCCGGCGATGGAGGCGGCCGGAATCGGCCCGAAGGACCTCGACACGATCATCCTTGCGACGTGCACGCCCGACCACCCGATCCCGGGCGCGGCGCCGGTGATCCAGCACAAGCTCGGCGCGAAGAAGGCGGCCGCGTTCGACCTGAACGCCGCCTGCTCGGGCTGGCTCTACGGCCTCCACGTCGCGGACGGTCTCGTGCAGGCGGGCAAGGCGAAGAACATCCTCCTCATCGGAGCCGAATTCCTGACGCGCTTCGTCGACTACGCGGACCGCGGCACGTGCGTCCTCTTCGGCGACGGCGCGGGGGCGACGGTCCTCAAGGCGACGGCTTCCGACCACGGCGTCCTCGCGACCGCGATCCGCACGGACGGCGAAGGCGCATGCTTCATCTCGATGCCCGGCGGCGGCTCGACCTACCCGCCGAACCGCCCCGAGACGCTCGAGGCCCACCTCCCGTTCATCCAGATGAAGGGCGGCGAAACGTTCAAGACCGCGATCCGCTCGATGGTCGAAGTCTGCAAAGAGGTCCTCGCCGAGAGCGGCTTCACCGAGAGCGACGTCTCGTGGCTCCTCCCGCACCAGGCGAACGAGCGGATCCTCACGGCGACGGCCGACCGCCTCAAGATCCCCGCCGAGCGCTGCATGAACAACATCGCCCGTTACGGAAACACGAGCGCCGCCTCGATCCCGATCGCCCTCGACGAGTACGCGCGCGACGGCCGGATCAAGCGGGGCGACCTCATCCTCATCACGGCCTTCGGCGGCGGCCTGACCTGGGGCGCTGCCCTCGTCCGCTGGTGACCGTGAGCGGCGTCGCGTTCCTGTTCCCGGGCCAGGGCTCGCAGTTCGCCGGGATGGGCAAGGACCTCGTCGAGCGGTTTCCCGAGGCACGCGACGTTTACGCGCGCGCGGACGCCGCCCTCGCGCCCCTCGGGCTCGTCGTCTCGAAGGTGTCGTTCGAGGGGACGGACGAGGACCTCAAGCAGACCGCCGTAACGCAGCCCGCGATCGTGACGCACGCGGTCGCCGTCCTCGCGATCCTGAAGGCGAAGGGCATCGTGCCGTCCGTCGCCGCGGGGCATTCGCTCGGCGAGTACGCGGCGCTCGTCGCCGCGGGCGCGCTGACGCTCGAGGACGCGGTCGTCCTCGTCCGGAGGCGAGGGGCGTTCATGCAGGAGGCCGTCCCCGCGGGCCGGGGCGCGATGTCCGCGGTCATCGGGCTCGCTCCGGAGGACGTCGTCGCGGCCTGCGCCGAGGCGGCCGCGGCGTCGGGCGAGGTCGTCTCGGCCGCGAACTTCAACTCGCCCGAGCAGACCGTCATCGCGGGCACCGCGGCGGGTGTCGCGAAGGCGGGCGAGATCCTGAAGGCGAAAGGGGCGAAGAGGGTCCTTCCCCTGCCCGTTTCGGCGCCGTTCCACTGCGCGCTCATGAAGCCGGCCGAGGAAGCGCTCTCGCCGTTCCTGAACGCGGCGGCGTTCGGGCCGCTCGCGATCCCGGTCGTCGCCAACGCGGACGCGGACGTCGAGACCGATCCCTCCGCCGCGCGCGAGGCGCTGCGCCGGCAGGTCTGCTCGCCCGTGCGCTGGG
>DATKLW010000072.1:0-7006 GCA_035542215.1 Thermoanaerobaculia bacterium
TCGAAACCCGGCACTTCGCCTTTCCGCCGGAGTACTACCTCGCTAGAAGGTCCTTCGAGGAGCGGAATGCGGGTTACGTCGAGCAGGGCACGATCCTCGCCGAGGCGGCGGCGCGCAAGTGCCTCGACCGCGCGGGGGTGAGCGCGGACGCCGTCGATCACGTCCTTTTCGTGACGACGACCGGCCTTGCGACGCCGAGCGTGGACGCGCTTCTCGCGCCCCGGCTCGGCCTCCGGAAGGACGCGCGGCGGTGGCCGCTGTTCGGCCTCGGCTGCGCCGCGGGAGCGGGCGCCCTGATTCGCGCCGAAGAGCTGCTGAAAGGCCATCCGAAGCAGCGGGTGCTCGTCGTCTCCGTCGAGCTCTGCGGCCAGGTCTTCGCGCCGGGCGCGACGAAAGCGACCGACGTCGTGGGCGCGGCGCTCTTCGGCGACGGCGCGGCGGCCGTGCTCGTCGCGGGGGACGACCTTCCGGTGGCGGGCCCCCGCATCGAGGCGACCCGCACGGAGCTCTTCGACGACACCCGGCACATCATGGGCTGGGACTTCACGTCCGACGGCATGCGGCTCGTGCTATCGAAGGACGTCGGGGATCTCGTGAGGAACCGGCTGCGTCCCGTCGTCGAGAGCTTCCTCCGCTCCGCGAAGCTCGCGCTGGAGGATCTCGATTACTGGATCCTGCATCCCGGCGGCCGCCGGATCATCGACGCGTATCGCGAGACGTTCGAGTGCAGCGAGAGCCTGCTCCGGTGGACGCGCAACTCCCTCGCGCGCGTCGGGAACCTCTCGAGCGCATCGGTACTCTTTACATTGAACGACGTGGTCGACGAGGCCCGGCCCTCCGCCGGCGAGAAAGGAATCATGGTGGCGCTCGGGCCGGGATTCGCCACCGAGATGCTCGTCCTGGGATGGTGAACGTCGACGCGGTCGTCGTGGGCGGCGGCGTCGCGGGCTCGGTGACCGCCCGCGAGCTCGGCCTCAGGGGGATGCGCGTCGCCCTCCTCGAAAAGACGCGCCACCCCCGGCCCAAGGCGTGCGGCGAAGGCCTCCTTCCGCACGGCGTCGCGGCGCTCTCCTCGATGGGCCTCGAGTTCCCGGGGACGCGCGTCGGGGGCCTCCGGTACGTTTCGCCTTCCGGGCTGATGGCCGAAGCGGACTTTCCCTCGGGCTACGGGATGATCGTCCGGCGGGAGGCGTTCGACGCGTTTCTCTTCGAGGCTGCGGCGGCGACGCCGAACGTCGAGGTCCACACGGACACCCCCTACGACCCGGAGCGCTGGAAGGCCCGGTGGCTCGTCGGCGCGGACGGCCTCAATTCCCGGTTCCACGAGCGGCCCGAGTTCCGGGCGGCTGCGCCCACGACGCCGCGCGTCGGCCTCAGCACGCACATGCGGGGGCTCGACGTGGACCGCGACCGTGTCGAGGTGATCTTCCACGCGGGCGGCGAGGTGTACCTCGCTCCGTCCGGCGACGGCGAGGCGCTCGTCGCGTGCCTCTACCAGCAGAAGCACCTTCCGCCGGGCGCGTCGAACGAGGACCGCGTCCTCAAGACTCTTCGCTCGCTCGACTGGCTGCGCAACCGCCGGTCCTCGCTCGCGTTCACGACCCCCGTGCGCGGCGCAGGCCCGCTCGGGCTGTCGGTTCGCACGATCGCGACCGACGACACGCTCCTCGTGGGCGACGCCGCGGGGGCGCCCGATCCGGTCGTGGGAGAGGGAATGTCCCTCGCGATCCTCTCGGCGCGCGCCGCGGCGAAGGCGATCGCCTCGGGCCGGCCGCACGAATACGAGGACGAGAGGAGGAGGCTCGCGGCGGGAGCGAACTGGGTCGCGCGCTGGATCGTCCGCGCATCGTGCCGTCCGGCGATCACGAACCGGATGATCTCGTCGCTCGCGCGGCATCCCGAGCTCTTCACGAAGCTGATCGAGATCGCCTCGGGCGCGCGCGCGCAGAGCGACCTGACGTTCGGAGATCTCGGGCGCCTCGTCGCATGAGCGCGCGCTCGACGGACCTCGAGCTCCTCGACGTCGAGACGCCGCCGCGCCCCGTCCTGAAGCGTGTCGCGGGCTTTCTCGCGTTCATAAACCGGTGGTTCGGCGGAACCGCGGCGGTCGCCGCCGAGCTCGGGCAGATGAGCGGAGTCGTCAGCGTTCTCGACGTCGGGGCCGGAGCCGCCGATATTCCTCTCGCCCTCGCCCGGCGATTCGCCGGCCTGAAGCCGATCGCGATGGACCTCTCGCCCGCGATGCTCTCGCTCGCCGCCGGCCTCCCGCGCCTCCGCGGTGACGCCCTCAGGCTGCCGTTCCGGGACGGAAGCATCGACGTCGTGGTCGCGACGCATCTCTTCCACCACCTGAAGGACGACCAGATCGTCGCGGCGCTCCTCGAGTTCGACCGCGTCGCGCGGCGCGGGATCATCGTGAACGACCTGCTGCGGCGGCGCCGCGCCGTCCTCTGGATCAGCCTCCTGTCCCTCTGGGCGAACCCGTACAGCCGGTTCGACGGGCCTCTCTCCGTGAAGCGGGGGTTTACGCTCGCGGAAGTCGACGCCCTTGCCCGGAGGACCGGCCTCACATGGCTCTTCACACGCGAGCGCTTCGGGCACCGGTTCACCCTCGCGGGATCGCGTGAGCCCAGGCCGGCTGCGTCCGGGACCTGCGCGTAATCGCCGCGAGCATCCCTTCCTTCCCTTCTCGAAAAGCACGGAGCACGGAACGTGCCAGCGCGCGAATTCCGGTTCAGCCGCTCTGGTTGCATCCGGACCGCGTCCGCATTGAAAGAGCTACACCGGGCCGCCGCGGGCGCCTCACGGGTGGCGCTTCAAGTTAGGCTGTCGGCAGAGCGGGGCCCTTCACGTGATCAAGTCTTTTCGGGAGTCCCTGAGCCTTCTCGCGACGCGGCGCTTCGGGACGTTCTGGTTCGCCAGCCTGCTCTCGAGCATCGGCACGTGGGCGCAGCAGGTCGCCGAGCCGTGGCTGCTGCTCACGCTGGGCGCGTCGTCCTTCCTCATCGGGCTCGACACGTTCGCGATGAACGCGCCCGTGTGGCTGCTCACGCTCGTCGGCGGCGCGCTCGCGGACCGATCCGACCGCCGGCGCGTGATCGCCCTGTTCCAGTCGATCCAGATGCTCTGCCCGGTCGCGATCGTCGTCCTGCTCGCCACGGGCCGGATCCGGCCGTGGACGATCATCGTGCTTTCCGTCGTGGTCGGCGTCACCGACGCGCTCTCGATGCCGTCGTTCCAGTCGATCGTGCCGTCCCTCGTCTCGCGCCGCGACATCGGACGGGGCCTCGCCCTCAATTCGACCCAGTTCAACCTCTCGCGCATCCTCGGGCCGTCGATCGCGGGCGTCCTGATCGCCGCCTGGGGAGCGGTGGCGTGCTTCGTCGTGAGCGCGCTGTCGTATCTCCCCTTCATCGGCGTCGCCCTCTGGATCCTCCCGCGCCGCGTCGCCGTTCCTCCCCGCGCCGACCCACCTTCCCGCGGCCACCCGTTCGCCGACTTTCGCACCATCCTCCGCCAGCCGCACGTCCGGGGCGCGCTCCTCACCGTGCTCGCGACGAGCGTTCTCTGCGGTCCGCTCGTCACGTTCAGCTCCGTGCTCGTGAAGGACGCCTTCCACGGAGACGCGCGCCAGTTTTCGATGGCGCTCGCGGCCTTCGGCATCGGCGGCCTGCTCGGGGCCACCGGCCTCCTCGGCGTCTCTCCGGGCGCGGATCCGCGCCGCCTGAGCTCGACGTTCGCCCTCGCGTACGGCGTCGTCCTCGTCCTCACCGCGGTCAGCCCGTGGTTCTGGGCGATGCCTCCCCTGCTCGTCCTCGCGGGCATCTCGATGACGGTCAGCAACACGGCGGCGAACTCGCTCCTGCAGGCGACGGCCGGCCCGGGCCGCCTCGGCCAGACGGTCAGCCTCTACATGCTCGCGATGCGTGGCGGGATCTCGTTCGGCGCGCTTCTCACCGGCGCGCTCGCGGGCGTCCTCGGCGTGCGGCACGCGCTCCTCCTCGACGGCGTCCTCGCCGTGGCGGTGCAGGCCGTGCTGTCACGGACGTTCCGGGGACGGCGGTGACTCGGGCGAACGTCCTCAGGCGCCGGCCGCGTGCTCGGGGAAGAGCCGCTCGAAATCCGGATCGCCGTGCAGGATTCCGAGGTCCGGATCGCGGCGCGCCCAGTCCGAGTCCCGAAAGCCCGCGCTCCAGGCCTTCCGCATCGCGTCTATCGCCTGCGCCTTGTCCTTGAGGCCGCAGAAGACGCATGCCGCGTTGTAGAGGACCGTCGCCTCGTTCGGGCGCAGGGCCACCGCGAGGTTCGCTTCGCGGATCGCGTCCTCGCTCCGCCCGGATTCGGCGTAGTCGCTCGCGAGGAGGACGCGGGCGCGCGCGTCCTCCGGGACCGACCGGATGTGGTTCTCGAGCGCCTGGATCGACCGCTGGCGGACGTTCTTCACGGCCTCGGTCTTGCCGAGCGCGCCGAGCGCGTTCTGGATCGGGACGAAGATGTTGTAGTCCTGTCCGCCCGCCTCCATGGCCTTCTCGGCCACGTCCGCGAGCTCCTGGTAGCGGCCCGCCGCGAAGAGGGAGCGCCCGAGAAGGTAGTACGCGCCCTCGCAGTCGCTCTTCCGCTCGATCGCCTGGCGCACGGTCTGTTCGGCGTCGTCGTACCGCCCGTCGGCATAGAGGCTCCAGGCGTGCGCGACCGTGGGCTCGGGGAGCTCGGGCCGGAGCGCCACGGCCTTGCGCGAGGCGGCGCGCGCGCGCTCGAGCCACACGGGGTCGCGCCCGTAGCTGTAGTGCGTCTGCGCGCAGACGTTCGCGATCGCGGCGTGCGCGAGCGCGAAGTCGGGGTCCAGCGCGACCGCGTTCTCGAACATCTGGAGCGCGAACTCGAAGTCCTGCCTCGTGAGGCGGCGCGCGTAGCTCTTCCCGCGGAGGTAAAGGTCGTACGCCTGCAGGTTCTCCGTCGGCTTAGACGCGAGCGCCGCTTCCTCCTGCGGCGACAGCGTGACGCGGAGGGCCTCGGCGATCTTCCGCGCGATCTCGTCCTGCAGCTCGAAGACGTCCTCCATCTGGCGGTCGTAGCGCTCGGACCAGAGCGGGAAGTCCGTGTGCGTGTCGACGAGCTGCGCGTTGATCCGGAGCCGGCTGCCGGAGCGCCGCAGGCTCCCCGCGAGAACGAACGCCGCGTTGAGCTGCTGCCCGATCTGGGAGGGCGTCACGGGCTTGTCGCGGTACGCGAGGACCGTGGGGCGCGAGAAGATGTTCAGGCCCTTGATCTTCGAGAGCTCCGTGATGATGTCCTCGGTGATCCCGTCGCGGAAGTACTCGTCCTCCTTCACGCCGGAGAGGTTCTCGAAGTAGAGGACGGCGATCGACTTCTCGACCTGGCGGGTCGCGCCTCCGCGGGAGTCGACCTTTTCCGCCGCGTGCCTCCGGCCGGAGTCCATGTCGCGCTTGAGGCGCGAGAGGTCCGTCTTGAGGTCCGTCGCCGTCTGGTAACGGAGGCTGCGGTCCTTCTCGAGCGCCTTGTCGAGGATGCGGGAGAGCTCGGGAGGCAGCGCGGGGTTCACCTGCGCGGCCGGGAGCGGATCGCGGTTCAGGATCGCGTCGAAGACGACCGCCGACGTCTCGCCCGGGAACGGCAGAGCTCCGGTCGCCATCTCGTAGAGGACGGTCCCGAGCGAGAAGAGATCCGTGCGCGCGTCGGCGAGCTGGCCGCGAGCCTGTTCGGGAGACATGTACGACACCGTGCCCATCGCGGTCCCGGGCGTCGTGAGCTCGCCGACCGTCTCGAGGCGGGAGACGGCGCCGTCGTTCCCGCGTCGCGCTCCCTCGATCCGCGCGAGGCCGAAGTCGAGGATCTTCACCTGGCCGCGGTCGTTCACGAAGATGTTCGCCGGCTTGACGTCGCGGTGGACGATGCCGCGGGCGTGCGCGGACTCGAGCGCGTCGGCAATCTGGATGCCGATCGCGACCACGCCTTCGAGGTCGAGCGCCGGGCGCACCGCCATCATCTGCGCGAGCGTCCGGCCCTCGAGGCATTCCATCACGATGAAGTGCTGCCCCTCGTGCTCCTCGATCGCGTAGACGGTGCAGATCCCGGGGTGGTTCAGCGCCGAAGCCGCCCGCGCCTCGCGCTGGAAGCGCTCGAGAGACGTCCCGTCCCGGGCGAGCTCGGGTGGAAGGAACTTCAGGGCGACGTGGCGGCCGAGCCGTGCGTCCTCCGCCTCGTAGACGACGCCCATCCCGCCGCTCCCGAGCCGGCGGACGACGGCGTAGTGGGACACACTTTTTCCGACCAGGGAATCGACCGGCTCCGTCATGTGCAGGAGAGACTACCTCAGAGACGCCGGAGCCGGCGGCCGAGTCGGCGCGAGGCCGGGCTCATCGCCCGGAGGCTCGCCGTCTCCATCTCGCGGTAGAGCCCGAGGACGAGCCGGCCCGTCTCCGTGAGCACAGCGCCTCCGTGGGCGGCGCCGCCGCGCTCGAGCGTCACGACGGGATCGCGGAATCCCCGGTTCATGGTCCTGACGAGGGTCCACGCCCGCATGTAGGACATCCCGAGCGCCTTCGCCGCGTCGCGGATGCTCCCGAGCTCGCGGATGGCGTCGAGGAGGTCCGCCTTCCCGGGGCCGAAAACGACGACGTCGCCGCTCAGGACGCGAATACGCGGGCGGATGCGGACGTCGGCGCGCGCGCCCTTCATGGCGCGCCATTCTAATCGCGGCTCAGCGGGCCGGGGCGCCGCGAACGGTGAACCCGTAGCGGACGAAAACCGCGCGCGCCGGCTCCGAGGCGAGGTACGCCGCGAACCTCCTGGCGGCCTCCGCGTGCGGAGCGTCCTTCAGGACCGCGACAGGGTAGGAGATGTCGGGACTGTCGGCCGCCGGGACGGTCCACGCGATGCGGACCTTCTTCGAGATGAGGGCGTCGGTCCGGTACACGAACCCGGCGTCGGCATTTCCGGCCTCGACGGCCGCGAGGCAGGCGCGGACGTTCTCGGTCGGGATCAC
>DATKLW010000073.1:0-18038 GCA_035542215.1 Thermoanaerobaculia bacterium
GGAGGCGGCTCGGCGCCCGTCTGCCGGGTCTTCGCGGGTGTCGCGAGCCGTCTCGCCGCGCTCGCGGACGTCGAGGCCGCGCGCGTGGCCGGCCGCCGGTACGAGGGCAAGCGCGTCCTCTTCGTCCTCCCGGTCATGGACCGCGGGGGCGGCGCGAACATCGTCCTGCGCGAAGGCCGCGCGATGGCGGAGATGGGAGTCGACGCGCGCGTCGTGAACCTCCGCGAGTTCGAAAGCGCGTTCCGGCGGAGCTATCCCGACCCGGAGATCCCCGTCACGTTCGCGCACCCCGGAGAGATCCCCGGCCTCGCGCTCGGTTTCGACGCCGTCGTCGCGACCGCGAACACGTCGGTCGAGTGGCTGACGCCGCTCGCGGCCGTTTCCGAACGTCCGGTCCTCGGCTACTACGTGCAGGACTTCGAGCCGTATTTTTACGCGGCCGGCTCCAGCGGCCGGGCGAAGGCGCTCGCCTCGTACACGCTCCTTCCCGGGCTCGTCCGGTTCGCGAAGACGGAGTGGAACGCGCGGCGCGTGCGCGAGGAGTGCGGCGTGCCGTGCGCGGTCGTGGGGCCGAGCTTCGAGACGTCACGGTTCCGTCCCACCGCCCCGAGGCCGGCGGCGCCGCCGCTGCGGGTCGCGGCGATGATCCGGCCGAGCTCTCCCCGCCGCCAGCCCGAGCTCACGCTCCACGTCCTCGGGGAAGCGTGGAAGCGCTGGGGGAAGTCGGTCGAGATCGTCCTGTTCGGCGAGACCCGGCATCCGGACGGGCGGCCCGTCGAGGCGGCCTTTCCCCACGAGCACCTCGGCATGCTCGACGCGGGCGCGCTCGCCCGCCTCTTCAACGAGGTGCACGTGTTCTGCGACTTCTCGTCGTACCAGGCGATGGGCCTCACCGCGATGGAGGCGATGGCCTGCGGGGCCACCGCGATCCTCCCGCGCGACGGCGGCGCCGCCAGCTTCGCGGAGGACGGGCGGAACGCGCTGATCGTCGACACGAGCGCTCCCGGGCCCGGCCTCGCGGCCCTCGCCCGGCTCGTGACGGAGCCTGGCCTCGCCGGCCGGCTCGGCGACCGCGCACTCGGCGACCTCGCCGCGTTCGCGCCGGAAGGGCCGGCCCTGCGGATCCTCGAGGCGCTGTTCGGCGTTGCGTGACGTCTTCGTCCTTCATGGCGAGTACGGGCCGGGGCTGCCGTTCGGCTGCACGCACATCCGCCTGCTGAGGCCGCTGACGCACCCGTCCGTTGCGGGCGGCCTCGCGCTCGCCCACGGGACGCGGCTCCCGTCCGGGTCTCGCCCGGACCTCGTCGTGGTCGAGCGGCTTCCGCCCGGGCCGCCTGATCTGGCTCTCGCGGAAGCCGAGCGGCTCATCCACGAGCTGGGGGCGCGCGCAATCCCGTACGTCTACGCGACCGACGACAACATCCTCGATCTGCACCGCGACCGGCCCTGGGGCCTGCCCGCGGGCGCGGAGATCCGGGCCGCGGTGCGGCTCCTCGCCCGGCGCGCCGCCCGCGTCGTCGTCTCGACCGAAGCGCTGCGCGAGCGGATGCGGGGCCTGAACCCGCGAACCGTCACGGTCCCGAACTTCCTCGACGAGCGGCTGTTCGGGCCGCCGGAACCCCCGCGGTCTCCGGGCGACCCGCTCGTCGTCGGCTACATGGGCACCCGGACCCACGACGGCGACCTGCGGATGATCCTGCGGCCGCTGAGGGAAGTCCTGGAGCGCGGAGGCGGACGCGTGCGGCTCGAAGTCGTCGGCGTCGCCGACGCGGATCGCCTCTCGTCGTACTTCGAGGGACTTCCCGTCTCGCAGCTGGACCCCGGCGCCGCCGAGGCGTATCCGCATTTTCCCGGCTGGATGAGGCGGTCGCTCCGCTGGGACTTCGCGGTCGCCCCGCTCGCGGACGATCCCTTCGCACGCTGCAAGTCCGACCTGAAGTACCTCGACTACGGCGCTCTCGCGATTCCGGGCGTCTTCAGCGACGTGCGGCCGTACCGCGAGACCGTCCGAAACCGCGAGACCGGTCTCGTCGTCCCGAACGCCCCGGACGCCTGGGCGGCCGCGCTCGAGGAGATGGCCTCGGACGCAACGCTGCGCGCGCGCCTCGCGCTCGCCGCGCGCGACGACGTCTACGGGACGCGGATGCTCGCGGCGAACGCCGCCCGGTGGGTCGAGGCGCTGAGCTGAGGCGTTCGCCTAGCGCGACGTCCGAAGCCACGCCATGGCCGCCTTCGGATCGCCTCCCGGGTCGCGGCCGAGAGCGAGGTCGATCGGTTCGAGGTCCCACCGCTCGCCGTTCCGCTCGAGCGCCAGCGCGCGCCGGGGCCGCGTCTCGGCAGCCGGCTTGTCGCGCCTGACCTCCATGCGCACGCCCCACTCCTTGACGACGCCCTTGAAGTAACGCAGCGCGTGGTCGATCGGAATGCGTCGCCGGTGCAGGTCGACGGCGACGTCGGGAGAGATCACGTACGTGATCTCGCGCAGGAGCCAGCGGGCGCCCAGGATGTTCTCCCAGAAGTCCACGAACCACGCGCAGATGTGCAGGTAGTGATCCTCGTTGAAGAACATCTTGTGGTCGATGATGAAGGCCGAGTTCTCCCAGGCGTACGGCGTCCAGAACTCGAGCGTGGCCCCGTCCGCGGCGACGCGCGAGATCTCCGCGAAGATCCGGGTCGGGTCCTTCACGTGCTCGAGGAAGTGCGACGAGTGAACGTACGCGACGCTGCGGTCCGGGAACGGCAGCGGGGCGCTCGTGAGGTCGACGACGTGATCGACCCCGGGGCCGGGCTGGATGTCGAGGCCGATCGTGCCTTCCTTCTTTGCGCCTCCGCACCCGAGGTCGATGCGCAGTCCGGCCATCCCCGTCATGATGCGCCCTTCCTCTCCGCGCCGCGCCGGAGCGAGATCTCGATCTTCGGGGGTTCGAAGACCATCGGCGCGCCGGCTTCGGCCCCCTCGGCCGTGAGTCTCAGGGTGACGGTTCTCCCGGCGAAGGTCCGGAGATCCAGCGCGAGCGGCTCGTCGCCGCCGGCCGGGACGAGCGCCCGCGCCCCGCCGGGCTCGCCCGCGACTTCCACGCGTGCGCCGCGCGCGAGCATCGGGTCGTTCGCGGAGGCGCGGACACGCGTCTCGAACCGGGCCGACTTCAGGTTCGGCGGCAGGTCGACGCGCCACGTGACGGCGGCGTCGGGGGCGAGGACGAGGTCGAGCCGGTGGAAATCGTCCGGGTCGCCGGGCGTCCGGCCGTCGCGCGAGAAGAAGGCCGCCGCCTTCGGGTTCGTGCTTGCCACGCGTCCTACGGCGACGTCGCCCTGCGCGAGGTACGTGCGGTGCGGCCCGAAGACCGAGAGCCCCCGGCGTTCGAGAGGCTCGCCGAGGAGGGCGAGTTCGTTCGGGCGCCCGCTCTCCCCCCACTGGAACACGCGGTCGTGACAGGCGGGCGGCGCCGTTCTCCATTCGCGCAGGCACGCGGCCGAGGCCGGCGCGCGAGACGGGAGGTAGAAGGATTTGTCCTCCCACCCTCCCTGGACCCGGAGCGCGAGCGCCGCGACCGTGAAGATCGCGGCGGCGCGGGCGGGAGCCGGTGCGGCAGCGGCCAGGAGGACGAGCCCCGCCCAGAAAAGCGTCAGCGGCGACGCATACCACGGCGCAACCGCCGACCGGAACGCGACGATCTCGAGCGCCACGAGGAGCGTCCAGGCGATCAGGACGGGCGCCGCGGGCCTCGCTCGGAGCTCCGCCCGGCCGGCGTAGAGAAGCCCCGCGAGCGCGACGAGCCCGGCCGCGCCCAGCGCCTGCGAAAGTGCGTCGGGATCCGCGTGGCCGATGCCGTTCACGAGCGGGCGGCCCAGAACGTCGAGAAAGAGTCGTCCCTTCGACGCCCAGTCGGCGGGGGCGGCGCCGGCATGCGCCATCTCTCCCGGCAGGATCCACGCGTATTGCGCGAGGCCGAGGGCCGCGCCCGCACCGAGGATCGCCCAGGGGGCGAGCCGGCGCTCGCGCCGGAGCGCGAACGCCGCGAAGAGCGCGGGCCAGGCCATGATCCCGCCCCCCCAGGACCAGGAGGCGAGGACGCCTCCCGCCGCGGCCCACGCCGCCAGCGCGAGCGGACGTCCGCCTCGCCTCGCGAATGCGAAAACACCCAGCGCGACGCCGAGCTGAGCGAGACCCATCTGGATCGTCGACTCTCCGAACGTGAAGCTCGAGACCTTCGCCGTGGAGAAGAGGAGAAGGGACAGCGGCGGAAGGACGAACCAGCGCGTGCGGGGAGGCAGCGTCGCCGCGATCAGTGCGAGCGTCGCCCCCGCGATCAGGAGGCCGAGCGCGAGCTCGAAGCGCACGTCCCACGCGAAGAACCGGGCGCTCAGCCAGTAGACCGGCGTCAGGGCGAGGGCCGAGTGGCCGCCGCCTATCCATGCGTTGCGGAAGTAACTGCCGGGCGTGCATGTGCCGTCGAGCAGGGACGCCACCAGGGGCACGCGCATGACGTAGTCGTTCGACAGGTTGTTCTCGCCATACGTGAAGACGATCCACGCCATGCGCGCGGGCGCGATCAGCGCGAGGAGGATCGAGAGGGCCTTCACGGCTCCGGAGACGGGCCGCTCGTCCCGGGTCACAGGCCCAGCGCGAACGCTTCCGCCGCGAGGCGGACGTTTCGTCGCGAGTCCGCGAGGCTCCCCGCGAGCGCGAGCGCGGCCTCGGCGGCGTCCAGGAGGCGCGCGCCGGGCGCGGCGCCGAGGCGCGCGAGGTCCGCGAAGCGCTCGCGGAAGACGACGTGCGCGCCCGCCGGGTCGACGGCCGCCGCGGACGCGTCGCGCAGGAGCTGCCCGAGGAGCTGGAGCCGCTGCCCGGCCTCGGCCGCGTCGCTCACGGCGATGAGGCGGGCGAGCTCGAGCGCCCAGGAGCGCGAGCGCGACAGGGAGACGCCGGAGACCGCCGCGAGAAGCGCGTCGCGCGTCGTCCGGGCCGCTTCGATGTCGAGCGTCGCGGCCTCGTCGGCGTCGTGCGGCACGAAGGCCGCGCGAGCCTCCGCATCCTCGCGATCCATGCCGCGCGCCACGAGGGCGTCGGCGGTCCCGGCGCGCGAGGACCCGGGCATCGGCCTGACGACGACGCGCGAGAGGATCGTCGTCGGCAGGAGCCGCGGCCGCGTCGCCGTGAGGAGGAACCGGGTCCGCGTGGGCGGCTCCTCGAGGATCTTCAGGAGCGCGCTGAATGCCGCGCTCTCCGTGCGGTCGACGTCGAGGAAGACGATCGCGCGCATCGGCGCCTCGTAAGGGAGGCGCGTCGAGTCCGCGGCGACGGCCCGCACGAGCGCCGTCGGGATGCTCGTCTCCTTCGTGTCTCCTTCCTCGAAATCGGGGGTGTTCACGCGCCGTTTCCGCTGCGGCGCGGCGACCATGAGATCGGGGTGCTCCTTGCGGAACACGCGCCGCGCGCACGACGACTCGGGATCGAAGCCGCTCCCGCAGATCGCGGCGGCGGCCTCCTCGAGGGCGGCGGCCTCGAGGCGGGCCGAGCCCGGGCCCGCGAGGAGGACGACCGGCGCCCCGCTCACCGCGCCCTCCGGGGGAGAGGGAAGAGAGACCGGAGAATTTCTTCGAGGGAAAGGAAGACGTCGTCGGCGGGCGGCGCCGCGTCGATGACGACGAATCTCTTCGGCTCCTTGCGCGCGCGACGCAGGTATGCGGCCCTCACCGTTTCATGGAAATCCCGGTCTTCTTCTTCGAACCTGTCGAACGACGCTCCGCGGCGCTTCGCGACGCGCGCCAGGGCGAGCTCGACGGGCAGGTCGAGGAGAATCGTCCGGTCGGGGTCGCGGCGGCACCAGGCGCGGTGGAGCGCGTCCACGGCCGCTTCGCCGAGGCCTCGCCCGGCGCCCTGATACGCGCGGGAGGCGTCCGTGTACCGGTCGCAGAGGACGTGCGTGCCGGCGGCGAGCGCGGGCTCGATCACGGTCGCGAGATGGTGGCGCCGGTCGGCCATCATGAGGAGGAGCTCGGCCCCCGCGTCAATGTGGCCCCTCGAGTGGAGGAGGGCGTCCCGGAGAAGCACGCCGAGCTCGGTGCCGCCCGGGTTCCGGGTCGCGAGGACGGGCAGGCCGCGGGCCTTCATCCAGTCGGCCACCCGTGCGAGCTGCGAGGTCTTTCCGGACCCCTCGATGCCCTCGAAGGTGATGAAGAGGCCCCGGGAGGCAGCCCGGTTGCGGCGGGTCACGGCGCGGATTCTCACACGTGGCGGGGCGCCGCGGCCGCGGAACGTCGCTGGCATGCCGTTCGTATACTGGGCCGAGGAATGTCAGCCCTGTCGCCGGCTCTGAGCTCCGTGTCGGGCGCCGTCGACGCGTCCCGTTCGCCCGCTCGCCGCCTGCCGCTGGCGGCCATCGGCGTCATGGGGGCGCTTCTCGCGATCCTCTCCGTCGTCGACATGTTCCTGCCGAAGGCCTACGACGGCGTCGTGCCCGACCCGTACTCGGTGGGCGGCATCCTCGTGCGCGACCTCGTTCCGGGCGGCGCCGCCGAGAGGGCGGGCGTCAAGCCGGGCGACGTGATTCTCGGGATCGGCCACCGGATGCTCGACAAGGCCGCCGACGCGCCCCCGGAGCTCCTCCGGCACAAGGTCGGCGAGAGCGTCGACTACCTCGTGCGGCGCGGCGACGACGTGTTCGACGTCAAGGTGTCCCTCACGCCGTACCGCCTCGGCTCGGCGACGTACTACTACTTCGTCTTCCTCGGCCTCCTCTTCTTCGTCCTCGGCGTCTTCGTCGTCTCGCGGCGGCCCGACGACTCCGCGGTGCAGGTCTTCTACGTCCTCTGCATCCTGTTCATGGAGTTCTTCGTCTGCCGCCTCAGGCCATCGAGCTACTACTGGATCGACTACGTCGTCCAGATCGCCGGGACGCTCGCGCTCTTCCTCCTGCCGGCCGTGTTCCTGCACTTCTTCCTGCTCTTCCCCGAGAAGAAGACGTTCCGGTTCGCCGAGCGCCGGCCGGGCCAGCCGCCCGCCGCGCGGTTCCTCGAGGCGCTCCAGCGCTTTCTGAACGGGTCGCCGCTGCTCCTCGCGCTCCTCTATTCGCTCCCGCCGGTCCTCTACGTCCTCCAGATGGCGGGCTACCACCACGGGGGCCCGCGCCGGCTCATCTACGGCGCCCCGACGCTGAACTGGATCCTGCTCGCGGACTACCTGATCCTCGGGCTTCTCGCGCTCGCGCACACGTGGTGGGCGAGCGCGGACCGCGCCGCCCGGCGTCCGATCCTCGTGCTTCTCCTCGGGACGGTCGCCGGGATCGTCCCGTTCGTCGTCTTCGCGGTCTTCTTCCCGTCGCTCTTCCGCGAGGATCGATTCCTCCTCTGGGGCGTCGTGCCGATGGCGCTCATCCCGCTCACGTTCGCGTACGCGATCGTCAAGTTCCGTCTGTTCGACGTGCAGGTCATCGTGCGCAAGTCGCTCGTCTACGCGGTCCTCACGGCCGTCGTGACGGGGATGTACGCGCTCGCCGTCGTCGCGGGCAACGCGCTCGTCTCGACGGTGTCGTCCACGACCGTCTTCTCGTCGCCGGCGTTCGCGTTCGGCTTCGGGCTCGTCGTCGTCCTCCTCTTCGACCCTCTTCGCCGGCGCATGCAGAAAGTCGTCGACCGGGTCTTCTTCCGCGACCGGGCGGACTTTCAGACGGCGCTTCTCGAGATGAGCCGCTCGGTCGTTTCGCAGCTCGAGCGCCCGAAGCTGCGCGAGCTGCTCACGGCGCGCACGGCCGACCTCCTGCGCCTCGAGCGGCTCGAGCTCCTGCTCCCGCGCGCCGAGGACGGCGCCTTCGCGGACCCGGCCGCCGAGGCGGCGGGCGTCGCGCCGCTGCCGATGGGCGCCGTCCTCCCGCGGCGCCTCGTCGAGCGCGGTTCGCCGGTTCGTCTCGCGGAGGCCGACGACGGCGGCCTCGACATGGCGTCGCGGCGTTTCGTCGAGGCCGAGCACGCCCGCGGGATCGGCGTCATCCTCCCGCTCGCGACGCACGGCAAGCTCCTCGGCCTCCTCGCGGTCGGCAAGAAGCGCTCCGAGGAGGAGCTCTCGCGCGAGGACCTCGACCACCTTCTCACGATCGCGAACCAGGGCGCCCTCGGCCTCGAGGCCGCCGGCCTCCACGAAGAGCTCACGCGCCGCGCCGAAGTCGAGCGCGACCTCGACATCGCGCGCGACATCCAGACGAGCCTCTTCCCGCGCGAGCTGCCGCGGGTCGCCGGCGTCGAGTTCTTCGGCGTGAGCCGGCCGGCGCGCGTCGTCGGCGGCGACTTCTACGACTTCCTCGACGTGGACTCGCGGCCGGACGGGCGCCTCGCGCTCGTCCTCGGCGACGTCTCGGGCAAGTCCATCCCGGCCTCGCTCCTGATGGTGGCGGCCAAGGAGATCGTGAACGCCCGCGCGATGGCGGATCCGGATCCCGCCGCGGTCTTCGAGGCCTCGAATCGCCGCCTCTACGAGATCAAGCGGCGCATGTTCGTTTCGCTTTCGTACTTCCTCCTCGACCCGAAGGCGCTCGCGATGACGTACGCGTTCGCCGGGCAGCCCACGCCCCTCCTCGTGCGCCCCGGCTCGGGGGCGGCGGTCGAGATCCCCGCGCCGGGCACCCGCCTGCCCCTCGGGGCCTTCCGCGACACCCGGTACGACACGGCGTCGCTCTACCTGTCCCGGGGCGACCTTCTCCTCTTTTACACGGACGGCCTCAACGAAGCGATGTCGGCCGAAATGACACCCTGGGGGGACGACCGGCTCAAGGCCTCCCTCGTCCGCCACGCCCGGCGCTCGCTTCCGGACGTCGCGGACGAGCTCCTCGAGGACGTCCGGCAGTTCACGCACGGGGCCGAGCAGTACGACGACATCACGTTCGTCCTCATGCGGGTCGCCTGAGAACGCCGAGCAGCGCGGGGGCCCAGCGACCGTCCTCTCGGTACGTCCTCTGCAACCGGTTCTCGGCCGGCGCGTATCATGAGAAAGGGCCTTTCGCAGGCCCCGGAGGCACTTTGGCCCGTCCCCGAATCCGCGTCCTCCCGCTCGTCCTGGCCCTCGCGGGCCTCGCGGCGGCTGGAACTGCGGCGGCGTACCTGATCCGCCAGAACCGGGACGTCACGACCTCCTCCGAGCAGGCCCTGAAGCTCTACCACGAGGGCGTCGAGAACGACCTCAAGATGTACGAGCGGGACGCGATGACGTCGTACGCCGAGGCCCTGCGCTACGACCCGAACTTCGTCATGGCGACGCTCAGGCTCGCCGACAAGATGCGCGCCCGCGACCCCGAGCGGGCCAAGTCGCTCCTCGCCTCGGCCGCGCGCCACCGCGACGACCTCACCCCGCGCGAGCAGCTCGTCCTCTCGATTTACGAGGAGCGCTGGGGCCGGCGCGACATGAAGCGCATCGAGGCGCTCGTCGACGAGTACGTCCGGAGGTTCCCGAAGGATCCGGAGGGCTACCGGATGCGCGCGGACTTCCTCGCGTCGACTGGCCACCGGGCGGAAGCGCTCCAGGAGTACGAGCGCCTCATCGCGGTGAATCCGAATTATGCCTTCGCATACAACGAGCTCGGGTACTACTGGGCGTCGAAGGGCGACGCCGCGAAGGCCGAGGACTACCTGAAGAGGTACCGTTTCCTCTCTCCGAACGACGCGAACCCCTACGACTCCCTCGGCGAGCTGTACGCCCACACGGGGCGCTACGACGAGGCCGAGGAGAACCTGAAGAAGGCGCTTGCGATCAAGAGCGACTTCTTCGCATCCTACGGGCACCTCGGGACCGTCGAGGCCGGACGGGGCAACTACGCGAAGGCGGCCGAGTGGTTCCGGAAGGCCGCGGACGAGACCGATCAGGCCGAAACCCGCTACAGCCTCCGCTTCTTCGCGGCGGTCATGCTCGCGGACGCGGGACGGCTGGACGAGGCGCTGCGCGAGATGGACGCCCAGGCCGCCGAGACGGCCCTGCTCCCGGACTCCGCGGACGCGCGGCAACTCAGGGGTCAGGTGGATCTCCGCCGGGCCGGGATCCTCGGGCGGATCGGCCGGACCGCGGAGGCCGAGAAGATCCTCGCCGGCGTAGACCTGAGCGCCTTCCGCGACGACAAGGACCCTTCGAAGAACGCCTCCATCGAAAGGGTCGTCGCGCTCATCAAGGGCATCATCGAGGCCGGCGCCGGGCGAGACGCCGCGGCCGTCGCGCTCCTGAAGGAATCTCTCGACCAGAAGGACCATGGCCTCGGGATGTCGGACTACTTCCCCCAGGGGTTCTTCGAGCGGATGGCGCTCGCGCAGAGCCTCGGCCGCCTCGGGAGGACGGACGAAGCCGCCGAAGCCCTCGCGCCGATCCTGAAGGAGAACCCGCGGTTCGCGCCCGCTCTCGCGGTCCTCGCGCGGATCCGCGGCGAGAAGCCCGCCGCGCCGGTGGCGGCCGTCGCGCGCGCCGCAGGGAACGCCTCCTGACGTCGTGAACGCCTCCCGGCCTCCCGCGCGCGACCTCGAGGCGTTCGCGCTCAAGAAGAAGGTCCTGCGCCTCGAGACGCTCTACGACGTGAGCCGCTCGCTCACGTCCGCGGCGGACGAGCAGGCGCTCCTCGACGAGATTCTCGCGCGCGCCGTGCCCGTCCTCGACGCGGCCCGGGGATTCGCGGCTGCCTTCGAGGACGCGGCGGGCGCCGGGACGGTCGCCTCGGTCGGGCTCGAGAGGCCGCCGACGCCTCTCGACGTCGCGTCCGATCCGTTCGTCCTCGACCTCGCGCGCGCGAAAGCGCCGCTCGCCCGAGGCGCCGAGACCGTTCTCTCGCTCCCCGCGGGCAGCGTCGCGGGGGTTCCGCTCCTTTCCGGCGACCGCGTCGTCGGCGTCCTCGTCGTCCTCGAGCGTGAGGCCCGCGGCGGGGACGCGGTGGCCTTCGACGAGGAAGATCGCCGATTCCTCGGCTCGCTCGCGGCCCTCGCGGCGCCGGCGCTCGAGGGGAGCCGCCGTTTCCGCGCTCTCGCGGCCGACCTAGACCGCCTCCGGGAGGAGAACCGCTCCCTCAAGGGCGCCACGGCCGTGGACCAGCTTCTCATCGGGGATTCGGCGGCGATGCGGCGGGCCAAGGAGCTCGTCGCGCGCGCCGCGGCCTCGCGCGTGAACGTCCTCATCACGGGGGAGAGCGGCACGGGCAAGGAGCTCGCCGCGCGCCTCCTCCACACGGGCTCCCCGCGGCGCGACGGGCCGTTCCTCGCGCTCAACTGCGCCGCGATGCCCGAGGGCCTCCTCGAAAGCGAGCTCTTCGGCATCGAGAAGGGCGTCGCGACGGGCGTCGACGGGCGGTCCGGCAAGTTCGAGCTCGCGAGCGGCGGCACGATCTTCCTCGACGAGATCGGCGACACGCCGCTCGCGATCCAGGCCAAGCTCCTGCGCGTCCTGCAGGAGCGCGAGGTCGAGCGCGTCGGCGGGCGCGCGCGCATCCCGGTCGACGTGCGCGTCCTGTCGGCGACGCACGAGAGCCTTCCGGACCTGATCCGGGAAGGCCGCTTCCGCGAGGACCTCTTCTACCGGCTGCGCGTCGTCGAGATCGCGATGCCCGCGCTGAGCGAGCGGCGCGAGGACATCCCGCGGCTCGCGGGCCACTTCCTCGCGCGCATCGCCGCGCGCGACGGGCGGCGCCCGATCACGCTCTCGCGCGACGCCGTCAAGGCGCTCCTCGACTACGAGTTCCCCGGCAACGTGCGCGAGCTCGAGAACCTGCTCGAGGGCGCGGCGGCGCTCGTCTCGGGCGACGCGATCGAAGCGGAGGACCTCCAGTTCGGCATCGCCCGCGGGGTGGCGGGCGGGACGGGCGCCGGGGACGAGGGGAAAGCGGGAGCCGTCAGCCTGCGGAACGTCGAGGCGGCGCACATCCGCCGCATCCTCGCGCAGGTCAAGGGCAACAAGAGCCGTGCGGCAAAGCTCCTCGGCGTGAGCCGCAGGACGCTCTACCGCAAGCGCGTCTGACGCCAAAAGGCCGCGGAGAGGGTCCTTTTGCTCCCCCTCATCTGTGGTGACATTGCGCCACGATGTGACGTTACGGCTCAGTCACTCTAAATAATTTTCTTAGAATGGTTAATTGATCCAGTTGGCGGCTAGCACATTTAATGTGACATAGTGGCGCATCGATGGCTTTCGCGGTGCGCTCACACCACCTTCTAAGAAATCTTTCTCTTTCAACACTTTACCTTCGCTTCGGCGCTGGTCGCGCGGCGCCTGCGCTTGTGGCGCGTCGCTTGCTCTAGAGGTGGTAACCGGAGCAACCCAATGACGAGTCCCAACGGCACGAAGGTCCCCGATGCGCGATCCCTGGCCGGCGTCGCGCCGCTCGCGCCCTTCGTGACGTCCGTCGCCTCGCGCCTTCTCGTGCCGCTGCTCGTGGCCGAGGCGGCCGCGTTCGCCGGGTTCGCCGCGTCGGGTAAGATTCCGGAGTCCCTGATCACCGTCCTGCGCGCACTCCTGACGTTTTGAAGAATGAGGAATTGCCGGCCGCGATGTCATCCGTCGAGAGGCGCGAAGTCCACCTGACCATTCCGGTGGCTCCGGAGATGGAGATCGCCGCGACCGCGCAGGTCGCCGCTCTCGGCGAGTGGATGGAGATGGGCCGGGACAAGATCGACGAGGTCAAGATGGCCGTCGTCGAGGCGTGCATCAACGCGTTCGAGCACAGCGCGACGCCGGACCGCAAGGTCGCCCTCGCCTTCCGCGTCGGCTCGGACGATGGCGGCCGCGGCGCCTACCTCGAGGTGGACGTCGCCGATGCGGGCCACGGGTTCGACCCGGCCCGCCTCAGGGCGCCCGAGATGGCTTCCGCCCTCAAGTCGAGTCGCAAAAGGGGGTGGGGAATCAAGATCATCGAGAGCCTGATGGACGACGTCCGGATCGAAAGCGGGGGGAACGGGACCCGGATCGTGATGCGCAAGTACCGCTGATGTATAAGGGAGCCGAATGAGCGAGACCCTGAAAGTCGTCGTGGACCGGCCGGACGCGGCCGTCGCCATCCTCCGAACCGACGGCTACATCAACAACACGGGCGGCGAAGAGATCGCCAAGGAAGCCTACGCCCTCCTCGGGGGCGGCGTGACCCGCATCCTCCTCGACCTCGAAAAGACGAAGATCGTGAACTCGATCGGCATCTCCATTCTGATCGAGATCCTCGAGAAGCTCCTCGACCAGGGAGGGAAGCTGGCCTTCTGTCGGCTGACGCCGACGATCGAGAAGACGTTCCAGATCATGGGGCTGGCTCAATATGCACGCATCTTCCCCGCTCCCGAGCCCGCCCTCGCGTGGCTCCGGGGCGAGTCCGAATAGCGCCCCGCCTTCTCCGGCTTCCCCGGACGGCGGAAGCCGGCTCCTGGAGGCCCACGCGCGCCTTGCCGCGATCGACCCCTGGAGCGGCCGCGAGCGACTCTTCGACGAAGTTCTCGCATCGCTCGTGGCCGGCTCGGGTGCTTCGCGCGGCGCGCTTCTCGACCCGTCGCAGCCCGCGCGCTCGGCGTCGGCCGGCTTCACCGCGGCCCCGGGCGTCCTCGAGACCCTCGCCTCGCGGGTGGGCGCCTCGCCGCGGGCGGCGGCCGAGCCCCTCGCTCCCTCCGACCTCGCCCTGCTCTTCGGCGACGGCCGGGCTCCCTTCGCGATCCCGATCCTCGCCCAGGAGGACACGCTCGCGTTCCTCGTCCTCGCAGAGGCCCCGGAGGACCCGACCGGATTCGCGTCCGTGACCGCGCACGCCGCGTGGCTCCTCGACGCCGTGCGGATGGCCGCCACGGTCCAGAAGGCGGACTTCGAGCTGAAGTACCGCGTGTGGGAGCTCCAGAGCCTCTACGACGTCGGCCTCTCGATCGCCCGGACCCTCGACCTCGAGACCCTCGCGGACGACGTCCTCATGACGTCCGTGTCCCTCCTGAACGCGCGCTCCGGCTCGCTTCTCGTGCGCGCGCAGAAGGACGAGGGCTTCTTCGCCAAGCACGTCGGCGAGCCGCTCCTCGCCGCGGACACGCTCTACGAGGTGCCCGCGGAGCCCGTGCTCGCGAACACCCGCGAGAGCCGGCCCGCGTTCCTGAAGGACGCCCCCGCCGAGAAGCTTCTCCTCGTCCCGATCGCGGTCGAAGGCCGCCCGCTCGGCGTTCTCGTCGTCGCGGACAAGGAGACGCGCGGCGGCGGAGTCGACGACTTCACGGCCGCAGACGTGAGGGTCGCGAGCCTCTTCGCGAACCAGGCCGCGATCGCCCTCGAGAACGCGCGTCTCCACCGCGAGGCGGTCGAGAAGGAGAAGATGGAGCGCGAGATGGAGCTCGCGGCCTCCATCCAGAAGACGATTCTCCCCGAGACGCTTCCGGAGGTCCCGGGGCTCCTCCTCGCGGGCGGCAACCGCCCCACGAAGCAGGTGGGCGGCGACTACTTCGACGTCTACCCGCTGCCCGGCGGCCTCACGGCGCTCTGCGTCGCGGACGTCTCGGGCAAGGGCGTCCCGGCGGCGCTCCTCGTTTCGACGGTGCACGCGTGCCTCCACCTCCTCGTCCCGACGCTCTCGGCGGACCTTCCGGCGCTCGTCGCACGCGTGAACAGGCACCTCGTCGGCTTCTCCTCGACGCGCAAGTTCGCGACGCTCTTCGTCGCCGTCTTCGACCCTGCGTCGGGCCTCCTCCGTTACGTGAACGCGGGCCACAACCCGGGGCTCTGGCTCTCCGCGTCCGGCGCCTGTCTCCTCCCGAGCGGCGGCGTGCCGGTCGGGATGCTCGCCGATGCGGTCCACCGGGAAGCCGCCGTCACCCTCGGGCGGGGAGACACGCTCCTCCTCTACTCGGACGGGATCACGGAAGCTCTCAACCGCGAGGACGAGGAGTACGGAATGGAGCGTCTCACGCAGCTTGCGCTCGACGGGCGCGGCGAGCCTCCCGCCGAGCTGTCGCGCCGCATCTTCGGGGCCGTGAGTGATTTCACCGCGGGCGTCGCGCAGTACGACGACCAGACGGTGCTCATCGCCCGCGTCGCGGGCGTGTGACGAGGCGCGGCGCCGCCGCCGCCCTTCTCGCCGCCCTGGCGGCCTGTTCGTTCTCGCGCGAGACCGCCGTCCTTCCTCACGAGCTCGAGAAACCCCTTCCCGCCGGACTCGTGAACTCCTACAACGCGGAGGAGGAGCTCGCCCTCGGGTACGTCCCCGAGGTCGCGGCATTCCTCGCGTCCGCGGGTGCGAAGAGCCTCGACTCCGTGCGCTTCGACCGACTCGGCGGCCAGGTCCTCCTCGAGTGCGGCGATTTCAAGGGCGCGGCCCCGCTTCTCGAGCGCGCGTTCGCGGGCCTCGGCCGGGCTGCGGAGCGCGCGGACGCCGCGTGGCTCCTCTCCCAGGCCGCCTACTGGGGCGGGGATTTCGCGGGCGCGGGGCGCTGGGCGCGCGCCGCGCAACGCGAGGGCAAGGCGGTGCCCGAAGGCTGGGCCGTCTTCCTCGAGTCGCAGCCGCCGCGGCCGCTCTACGGCGGTCCGGCCGCCGGCGAGAGCGTGTCGGTCCCGGTCGGTTTCGGGCGGCCGGACCTCGTCCGCCTCCCGGTCCGCGTGAACGGCCGGCCCCCCGAGGAGTTCATCCTCGACTCGGGCGCGTCGATCACGCTCCTGACCGAGAGCGCCGCCGCGCGGACGGGCGTGAGGTTCGTCCCGGGCGCGACGGCCGCGGCGCGCGGCCTCCACGAGGTGGAGACGCCCATGCGGATGGGCTGGCTCGACTCGGTTCGGATCGGCGACCTGACGCTCACCGACGTGCCGGTCGGCGTCCTCCCGGACGGGACGCTCACGTTCGAGACGGCGGCGCTCGGCGTCTTCAGGCTGAACGGCGTGCTCGGGGCGCATTTCATGAAGGAGCTCGACTGGCGGATCGAATACTCCGAGAAGCGCCTGTTCGCGCGCCGCCTCGACCCGAACGCGCCGCGCGGCTCGAAAGGCCAGAACCTCTTTTTCCGGCGCATGAAGCCGATGGTGCGCACGTCGATCAACGGCCAGCCGTGGTCCCTGTTTCTCCTCGACACGGGCTCGGAGCCCTCGATGGTCACGCGTGGCGGCCTGAGCAGGACGCACGGGTTCGAGTCGGAGTCCGCCTATCCCGTGACGCTCGAGGGAATCGGGAAGTCGCGCGTCTCGTGGGGGAAGATCTCGAACGTCACGCTCGGCGTGGGCGCGTATGCCGTGCGGTTCCGGGACATCGTCGTGAAAGAGGAAGGGACCGGAATCGAGGACGGCATTCTCGGCGGATCGTTCCTCGCGAACTTCGACGTCGAGATCCGGTTCGGCGCGATGACCATCACGCTCGAGGACCCGGTCGACCGCCGGCCGCGCGAAGCGGACGCCCAGCCCCGGGTGTTCCCCCGATAGAATGACTCCCGTGAGGGGGCGGCGGACACGGCTCTTTCCCCCGGCGCTGGGCGCCTTCGCTCTTTGCGCCGCAGCTGCGTGCCGCCAGCCGACGGACGCGATGGACAAGAAACGCGAGTTGATGGTCGAGACCCAGATCGAGGCCCGCGGGATTCGCGACCCCCGTGTCCTCGCCGCGATGCGCAAGGTCCCGCGTCACGTCTTCGTGCCGGAGGGGCAGGCCGCCTCGGCGTACGACGATCGGCCCCTCCCGATCGGAAGCGAGCAGACGATCTCCCAGCCGTACGTCGTCGCCTTCATGACCGAGCAGCTCCGGCTCACGGGAAAGGAAAAGGTCCTCGAAATCGGCACCGGCTCTGGCTACCAGACGGCGATCCTCGCCGCGCTCGCCGCGAAGGTGTACTCGATCGAGATCCGGCCCGAGCTCGCGAAGGCGGCCGCCGAACGGCTCGCGAAACTCGGGATCCGGAACGTCGAGGTGCGCGCCGCCGACGGCTACCGCGGCTGGCCCGAGGAGGCGCCGTTCGACGGCATCCTCGTCACGGCCGCGCCCGAGCGCGTCCCGCCGCCGCTCCTCGAGCAGCTTTCCCCGACCGGCCGGATGGTGATTCCCGTCGGCGCCTTTTACCAGGAGCTGAAGGTCATCGAGCGGCAGGGCGGCGGGTACACGGAGAAGAGCGTCCTGCCCGTGCGGTTCGTGCCGTTCGTCGGCGAGGCCGAAGGGGCCCCACGCTGAACCCGTGAGCGAGACCGCCGGACCTCCGCCTCTCTCGCCGGTCGCGGGCCTCACGGTCGTGAAGACCCGTGTCGAGCGAATGTCCGTCCGCGCCCGCGGCGCCGCGCACACGTTCTCCGCGTGGGCGCTTTCCGTCGAGACGGAGCAGGGGCCCGGGTCGATCGTCCGCGTCGAGCCGTCGCCGGACGAGACGTTCTGGCGCGGAGACGGCGTCTTTCTCGGCTGGACGACGGAGAGACTCGTGGCGGCCTGGACCGCCCTGCGCGCCACGGAGCCGGAGCCCGAGCCGCCGCCCGAGTTCCAGCAGCTCGGCTAGCCTTTCTTCTTCGGCGCCCAGCGCAGGATCTCCACCTGCTCCATCGTCATGAGAACGCCGCAGGCGGCCTCCTCGAGGATCGGGTCGATCCGCTCGAGGTAACCGCGGATCTTCTCCTCGGTGTCCACGATCTCGACGACGATGGGGAGGTCCTCCGAGAGCTCGACGAGGCGCGCGCGGTGGACGACGCTGGAGGCGCCGTAGGACTCGATGCCGCGCAGGACCGTCGCCCCCGAGAGGCCGGAGTCCCGCGCCTCGGTCACGAGAACTTCGAAAAGCGGCTTGTGCCGGGCGCGGTCCAGCTCACCGATGTGAATGCGGAGCAGCTTGGCGGTCGTCACGTCTTTCATGCGCCGATTCTCCCGATCGAGCGGCCGAGGAGGGTACCGAGGAGCCCGAGGAAGACGGAGCCTCCGACGTAGAGCGCCGCGCGCAGGACGTCCTTCACGCTGAGGAGCCCGAGCGACTCCCACGCGAACGAGGAGAACGTCGTGAACCCCCCGAGGATGCCGACCATGATGAACGTGCGCGTCTCCGGCGAGATCGCCGCGCGCTCGAGCCCGAGCGCCCCGACGAGGCCGATCGCGAAACATCCGACGACGTTGACGAGGAAGGTG
>DATKLW010000074.1:0-24954 GCA_035542215.1 Thermoanaerobaculia bacterium
CGACTTCAGCTTTTCAGGCTTGAAGACGTCCGTGAGGGAGCGCCTCACCGAGATGGGCCGTGCCCCCGTCTCGGGCCTGCCGTCCGGTCCGGCGCTCGCGGACGCCGACGCGCCGCAGGAGCTCTGCGACCTCATGGCGGACGTCGAGGCCGCGATCGTCGCGCAGCTCGTGGACCGCATGGACCGGCTCGTCCTCGGCGAGCCGTTCGACGTGCTCACCGTGTCGGGCGGCGTCGCGGCGAACACGCTCGTGAGGGAGCGCCTCCCAGCCTGGGGGCGGACACGCGGCGTCGACGTCCGCGTCGCCCCGAAGGCGCTCACGGGCGACAACGCGGTCATGGTCGCGTTCGCGGGGCTCCGCCGGCTGGCCGCGGGCCGCCTCGGCGAGGGCTTCGGAGCCGTCGCGCGGTCGCGCTGGCCTCTCGAGACGCTCGTCTGAGGCACGGCCCGGCGGGGGCATAAAAGGCCCTGCTCCGCTAGAATCCGCGCTCCGCCGCGCCTCTCTGGCGCCGCGCCCCCCTCATGACCGATCCCTCGCGCATCCGCAACTTCTCGATCGTCGCTCACATCGACCACGGGAAGACGACGCTCTCCGACCGGATCCTCGAGATCACGGGCGCGCTGACGGCGCGCGAGATGACGGAGCAGGTCCTCGACGACAACCCGATCGAGAAGGAACGCGGGATCACGATCAAGGCGCGCTCGGTCACGCTCAAGTACCGGGCCGAGGACGGACAGGACTACGTCCTGAACCTCATCGATACGCCGGGCCACGTCGACTTCACGTACGAGGTGTCGCGGTCTCTCGCCGCATGCGAGGGCGCCGTCCTCGTCGTGGACGCGACGCAGGGCGTCGAGGCCCAGACGCTCGCGAACGCGTACCTCGCGATCCACAACGACCTCACGATCGTCCCGTGCATCAACAAGGTCGACCTCCCGTCCGCCGTGCCCGAGATGGCGCGCGAGCAGATCGAGGACGTCATCGGGATCCCGGCCCGCCACGCGGTCCTGACGTCCGGCAAGGTCGGGACGGGCGTGCGCGATCTCCTCGAGCAGATCGTCCACGACGTCCCCGCGCCGAAGGGCGATCCCGCGGCGCCGCTGAAGGCGCTTCTCTTCGACTCGTGGTTCGACGTGTACCGCGGCGTGACGTGCCTCGTGCGCGTCCACGAGGGGACGATCAAGCCGGGGACGAAGATCCGGATGATGGGAACGGGCCTCGGTGGCGAGGTGCAGGAAGTCGGGATCTTCAACCCGAAGCAGCAGATCGTGCCCGAGCTCTCCGTCGGCGAGGTCGGGTACGTCATCGCCGGCATCAAGGACCTCCACGCCGCGAAGATCGGCGACACCGTGACCGAGGCCGACCGGCCGACGGCCGAGGCGCTGCCCGGATTCCAGGACGTCAAGGCGATGGTCTTCGCGTCGATCTTCCCGACGGAAACCGAGGCGTACGAGGACCTGCGCGACGCGATGGAGAAGCTCCGCCTGAACGACGCGTCGTTCACGTTCGAGCCGGAGTCCTCGACGGCGCTCGGCTTCGGCTTCCGCTGCGGATACCTGGGCCTCCTCCACATGGAGATCGTCCAGGAGCGCCTCGAGCGCGAGTTCAACCTCTCGCTCATCACGACGGCGCCGTCGGTCCCGTACCGGGTCACGACGACGCGCGGCGACCAGCTCGAGATCTCGAACCCCGTGAAGCTCCCGGAGCCGCAGCTCATCGAGGAGATGCGCGAGCCGTACATCCTCGCGACGATCATCACGAAGGACGAGTTCCTCGGCGGGATCCTCGCGCTCTGCCAGGAGCGGCGCGGGACGCAGGTCTCGCTCGAGTACGCGGGCACGCAGCGCGCGGTCCTGAAGTACGAGCTCCCGCTCAACGAGGTCATCCTCGACTTCTACGACAAGCTCAAGTCGCTCTCGCGCGGGTACGCGTCGTTCGACTACACGCTCGTCGACTACCGTCCGGGCGACCTCGTGAAGCTCGACATCCTGATCAACGGCGAGCCGATCGACGCCCTCGCGTTCATCGTCCACCGCGACAAGGCGACGGCGAAAGGCCGGTCGCTCGTCGAGAAGATGAAGGAGATGATCCCGCAGCAGATGTTCGAGGTCGTGATCCAGGCCGCGATCGGGTCGAAGATCCTCGCGCGCTCGACGGTCAAGGCGATGCGGAAGAACGTCCTCGCGAAGTGCTACGGCGGCGACATCACGCGCAAGAAGAAGCTCCTCGAAAAGCAGAAAGAGGGCAAGCGCCGGATGAAGAAGGTCGGCCGCGTGGACCTCCCGCAGGAAGCATTCCTCGCCGTCCTCAAGGTCGATTCGTGATGCGGCCCGGGCGCTTCGCGGAGACGGCCGAGGCCGTCCTCGTCGCCGCGGCGCTCGCGTTCTTCGTCAAGGCCTTCGTCTTCCAGATCTTCCACGTCCCGACCTCGTCGATGGAAGACACCGTTCTCGCGGGCGACCGCATCGTCGTCGACAAGTTCGCGTACGCCCCGCACGCCGGACCGTGGGCGCGCCTCCTCCCGTACCGGACGCTCACGCGCGGCGACATCGTCGTCTTCCGCGACCCGCGGGACCCCTCGCGCGACCTCCTGAAGCGTGCCGTCGCGACCGGCGGCGACTCCGTGGAGCAGCGCGCGAAGGAGCTGCGCGTAAACGGGTTCGCGCGGGAGGAACCCTTCGTCGTCCACCGCGACCCGACGGCATACGGGAAGGACGCGCCGCCGGCCCTCGCCCTGCGCGACTCGTTCGGGCCGGTCGCCGTGCCCGCGGGAGCCTTTTTCGCGATGGGCGACAACCGGGACGACTCGCTGGACTCGCGGTTCTGGGGGCCTGCTCCGGCCGCGAACCTCGAGGGGCGGGCGGTCTGCGTTCTCTGGTCCTGGGCTCCCGCGGACCGGACCTTTTCGGGCCGGGGGGCCGCGTTGCGCAGGATGCTCGACACCGCGATACACTTTTTGGCCAGGACCCGGTGGAACCGGACGTTCCGGGTGACCCGGTGACGGTCGGGCGATCCGGCGCCCGAGCCAGGGGGAGGAGCACGAACATGCGGCGCGTACGAAATCGGGGGGAGGGCGCTTTCGGTCTCATCGTCGGGCTCGCAATCCTGTTCGTCGTGGCCGTCGCGTGCGTGCGGATCATCCCGCTGCACGTCCACGGGAACGAGGTCCTCGACGCGATGACCGAAGCCGCGAACTTCGGAGGGCTCAAGCCGCTCGAGAAGCTGCAGCTGGACGTCTACCTCAAGGCGCAGGAGGCGAAAGTGCCGCTCCAGATGCAGGACATCCGCGTCGAGCGCGCCGGAGCGTACGTCGTGATCTCGGCGCGCTACAAGCAGACCGCCGACATCTTCGGGTACAAATACGTCTACGTCTTCGACAAGAGAGTGGAAAAGCCCGTCTTTTAGCGTGCCGGGCGGAACCCGGGGGCCGGGTTCCCCCGGGGCCCCCCTCCGCGCCCACGTTCGAGGAAACATGGGAAGGCACGGCCAGGAAGACGAGAATCCCGCGCTCACCGAGGTCCGCCTCGACGTCTGGCTGGACGTCGCGTGTCTCTTCCCGACGCGCTCGCAGGCCGCGGCGGCGTGCGCGGGCGGCAAGGTGGACCTGAACGGCCACGCGTCGGCGGCGCACAAGCTGGTCCGGGCGGGCGATCGCCTGTCGATCACGTTCGCCCGCGGAAAGCGGACGTTCGTCGTGCAGGGCCTCGCCGACCGCCACGTGAAGAAGGCGGACGCGAGGACCCTCTTCGAGGAGACGACGCCCCCGCCGGCGCCGGAGGTCCTCGAGGCCCGTCGCCTCGAGCGGATGTTCGCGCCGAGGGACGCCGGAGGTGCGCGCCCGACGAAAAAGGAGCGCCGCCAGCGCGACAAGGCGCGCGGCTGGTGAGGAGCCTCACGCGCCCGAGGCTCTACGAGATCGTCCTCCTCGCCGACGTCGCCGTCGTCATCGTGCTCGTCAGGGCGCGCGCGGGGATCGGCCTCGATGTCGCCCGGTCGCTTCTCGACACGCGCGGGTTCGTCTTCTTCCTCGCTCCGTTCCTGCTCGGCGGCGTCCTCGTGCGGGCCCTCCTCGCCGCGCGCCGCGGCCGCCGCCGCGCGTGCGCCCGGCTGCGGGGGCTGCTCCGCCCCCGCTCTCTCGTCGACCTCGCCCGCTTTCTCGTCGCGATCGCGCTGACGTCGTACGCCTACAGCTGGCTCAAGGTGGCGCTCCCGCTCCTTCGGCCCGACGTTCTCTACGATCCCGCGCTTTTCCGGCTCGAATCCGCCGTCCATTTCGGCGTGAACCCCGGGCGCCTCCTCCAGGGCCTCTTCCCGTCCCCGGCGCTCTGGCACGCCCTCGACGTGACCTACGGCGCGTTCGCATTCACCGTGGCGGGCGGCCTCGGGTGGTTCGCGGCGACGCTTTCGATCCGCGACCGCGCGCGCTTCGCGGCCGGCTTCTCGTTCCTGTGGATCTTCGGAGCGTGGTTCTACGTCGTCGTCCCGTCGCTCGGCCCATGTTACGTCCTCAAGGACGACTACACGGAGGTGCGCGCGGCCATGCCGGAGCAGTCCGCGACGATGGACCTGCTCTTTGCGCATTACGGCCGCGTGCGCTCGCTCCGGCGCCGGCCGGAGCGGACGGACATCTCCCCGTATCTCGGCATCGCCGCGATGCCGTCCCTCCATGTCGGGGCGCAGGCCTTCTTCATGCTGTTTGCGCGCCGCCGCTCCCGGCGGCTCGTCGCCTTCTTTGCCGTCCTGACGGCCATCACGTTCTTCGCGTCCGTCGTGAGCGGCTGGCACTACGCGGTCGACGGTTACGCGGCCCTGCTCCTGGCGGCGCTCTGTGTCTTCGCGGGGAACGCCAGCGTGCCGGACGCGTAACATCGCGCCGATGCGGGTGATCCTCTTCACGGGCAAGGGCGGCGTCGGGAAGACGACCGTCGCCGCCGCGACGGGCCTGACGCTCGCGTCCCGGGGCCTCCGGACGCTCGTGATGTCCGTCGACGCCGCGCACTCGCTCGCGGACGCGTTCGACCTCCCGGGCGGACTCACGGACAAGCACCGTGGGGAGCCGGTGCCCGTCGCGGAGAACCTCTGGATCCAGGAGGTCGATGTCACCGAAGAGATCGGCCGGCACTGGAAGGACATCTCGGGATACATCACGGCGCTCCTCGCCGTCACGGGCGTCGAGGAGGTCCTCGCCGAGGAACTCGCGATCTTCCCGGGGATGGAAGAGGTCTCCGCCCTCCTCTACGTGAACCGCTACGCGAAGGAGAAGGCGTTCGAGGTCCTGATCCTCGACTGCGCCCCGACGGGCGAGTCGCTGCGTTTCGTCTCCCTGCCGCCGACGCTCGACTGGTACATGACGAAGCTCTTCCGGATCCAGCGCAGCATCCTGAAGGTCGCGCGGCCCGTCGCGAAGAAGGTCGCGAACGTCCCGCTCCCGCCCGAGCGCTACTTCGACAACGTCCAGTCCCTCGCGGCCAAGCTCGACGGTGTGGACGCGCTCCTGAAGGATCCGAAAAAGACGACGGTCCGGCTCGTCACGAACCCCGAGAAGATCGTGATCAAGGAGACGCAGCGCGCGTTCATGTACTTCGGCCTCTACGGATTCACCGTGGACGCCGTCATCGTGAACCGACTCCTGCCCGAGGGCGTCCACGACCCGTTCTTCGACAAGTGGCGAAAGACCCAGGGGCTGTTTCTCGAGGAGGCGCACCGCTACTTCGACCCCGTCCCCTTCTTCACGCTGCCGCTCCGCGACGACCAGGTTCTCGGCGCGAGCGCCCTCGCGGCGCTCGGAGCGGACCTCTGGAAAGGCCTCGATCCGGCCGCGTCGTTCCGATCGGACGCGCCATACCGGTACGCGAAGCAGAACGGCTCGTACGTCCTCACGCTCGCCCTTCCGTTCGTCGGGAAAGAGGAGGTGGACCTCGCGGTCGCCTCCGGCGATCTCGTCGTCCGCATCGGCAACGTCCGTCACCACGTCCCGATCCCGCGCACCCTCGCGGGCTTCACGCCCTCCGGTGCGAGGGTCGAGGACGGCACGCTCACCGTGCGCTTCGCGCGCGGGACGTAGGAGCCCTGATGGCCAGGAAGAAAAAACCCGCCGACCCTCTCGACGACTTCGGGCCGGGCGTCGCCTCCGACCCCGGGCCCGCACACACCCCGGCCCCCGCGGGCGAGTCCGGGCACGCCGGCGGGCCGATCCCGGGCCTCGCGTGTGGAGGAGAAAGTTGCTTTCTGCGCCCGGCCGCTGGCCTGGTTGGAAGGTTCTCCGTTTCGCTCGCAGGCCGCGCCGCGCTCGGCCGCGCCGCGTCCTCGGGCATCGAGCTCATGAAAGCGCTCCGCGACTTCCTCGACGAGGAGATCGCGCTCGCCGAGCGCGCGACGAAGCCGGGCTCCGCGCCGCGTTACGAGAAGATCAAGATCGAGTAGCCGCGGCGATCTCGGCGGTGACCGCGCGCGCGGCGGCGGCGGGGTCCGCGGCGCCCGTGATCGGGCGGCCGACGACGAGGAGGTCCGCGCCCGCGCGGATCGCGTGCGCGGGCGTCGCGACGCGCTTCTGGTCGCCGGGGGCGGCGCCGGCGGGGCGCACGCCGGGCACGACGAGGAGGAAGTCCTTCCCGCACGCGGCGCGGATCGCGGCGATCTCCTCCGGCGAGCAGACGACGCCGTCGAGGCCGGCCTCCTTCGCGAGCGAGGCGAGGCGGACGGCGGCATCGCGGGGCGCTCCGGACAGCCCGATCGCCAGGAGTGCACCCGCGTCGAGAGACGTCAGGACCGTGACGGCGACGAGCTTCGGGGCCGGGCGGCCTGTCTTCGCGGCGGCCTCGCGTCCGCCGTCGCCGAAAGCCCGAAGCATGTCGAGCCCGCCCGAAGCATGGCAGTTCACGATCGCGGCGCCGGTCGCGACGGCGGCGGCCGCGGCGCGGCCGACCGTGTTCGGGATGTCGTGGAGCTTGAGGTCGAGGAAGACATCGGCGCCGGTTGCGACGAGCTCGCGGACGAGGGACGGGCCCTCGGCGACGAACGCCTCGAGGCCGACCTTCAGGACGCCGGCCTCCGGGGCGACGAGGCCGGCCATCGCGAGGAGCGCGGCGCGGTCCGGGAGGTCGAGCGCGACGGCGAGCCGCGCGCGGGCGTCAGGCAAAGCGGTGGTCCTCGCGGGGACGCGTCCGGAGGGTCCCGACGAGGTCCGAGACCCGCGCGATCTTCCGTTCTGAGCACCACGCCTCGAGCTCTCCGACGAGCCGGCCCGCGAGCGACGGATCCCGGAAGTTCGCGGTCCCGACCTGCACGGCGTTTGCGCCCGCGACGAGGAACTCGACGACGTTCTCGACGGTCTCGATCCCGCCCATCCCGAAGATCGGGATCTTCGGGAGCGCCTTGCGGACCTCCCAGACCATCCGGAGGGCGATCGGGCGGATCGCGGGGCCCGAGAGGCCGCCGGTCGTGAAGCCGATCTTCGGCGTGCGCGTCTCGAGGTCGATCGCAAGGCCTACGAGCGTGTTGATGAGCGAGAGCGCGTCCGCGCCGGCGTCGACGGCGGCCTGCGCGACCGTCACGATGTCCGTCACGTTCGGCGAGAGCTTCACGACGAGGACGTGCGGCGTCGCGGCGCGGACCTTCTTCACGAGGCCGGCGAGCGCCTGCGGGTTCGTCCCGAAGATCAGCCCGCCCTTCACGACGTTCGGGCACGAGACGTTGAGCTCGATCGCGGCGATGCGGCGGTCCGCCCCGAGGCGCTCGACGACGGCGACGTAGTCCTCCTCGGTGTCGCCCCAGACGTTTGCGATCACGGTCGCGCGCCGTTTGTGGAGCTCGGGGAGCTTCTCGGCGAGGAACGCGTCGACGCCGACGTTCTGCAGGCCGATCGCGTTCAGCATCCCGGCGTCCGTCTCGCAGATGCGCGGCGGCGGGTTGCCGTGGCAGGGGCGGAGAGAGAGACCCTTGACCGAGATCGCGCCGAGGGAGGAGAGGTCGAGATAGTCCGCGAACTCGAGGCCGTACCCGAACGTGCCCGAGGCGGTCCCGATCGGGTTCTTCAGGCGCAGGCGGCCCATCTCCACGGACAGGTCGACGGCCATCAGATCTTCTTCCAGTCGATGAAGGACGGCGGCACGCAGGGCCCTTCCTTGCAGACCGTCGCGAAGCGGCCGTCCGCGGTGGGCGCGACGCAGCCGAGGCAGACGCCGAACCCGCAGGCCATCTCGGACTCCATCGCGAACGACGCGTCGAGGCCCGCTTTCTCGACGAGCGCCGCGAGCGTCCGGAACATCGGGAGCGGGCCGCACGCGAAAACGCGCCGATAGGTCGTCCCTGCGGCGAGGGCGTGCGCGAGGACGTCCGTCACGAGGCCGCGGCGCCCGAGCGAGCCGTCGTCCGTCGCGTACCGGCAGCGGTGCGGGCCGAGGAAGCGTTCGAAGTCCGCGCGCTTGAGGACGTCGTTCTCGTTGCGGCCGCCGTAGTAGAGGTCCGCGGCGAGGCCGCGCGCGGCGAGCGTGCGCGCGAGGAGGACGAGCGGGGCGAGGCCGATCCCGCCCGCGACGAGGGCGACCCGGTCGCCCGCCGCGAGGTCGTCGACCGGAAACGGGACCCCGAGCGGGCCGAGAACGGGCACGGGCGTTCCCTCCGGAAGGCGCCCGAGCGCGGACGTGCCGACGCCGACGACCTTCACGACGAACTCGATCGCCGGCACGCCCGCGACCGTCGTGACGTCCGCGATCGAAAATGCGCGCCGGAGATACGGTTTCAGGCCGTCACCGGACTGAAGCATGGCGAAGTGGCCCGCCTTCGCCGCGGCGCCGATCGTTCCCGCCTGCAGGAACAGGGAGTAATGCGCCGCATCGTAGTGCAGCGTCCTGAGGACGCGGAGCGATTCGTTGACGGCCATCGGGAAGAGGGCGACACTCGCCGGGCGCGGATTATATGGACGAGCGTCGGCGGGCGTTACCCTTCGTCCTCGCCGGGGCGCTCGCCGGCGTCGCGGCGGCGGACGTCCTCCTCGGGATGAACCCGGACCTCCTCGCGCCGCTTTCGGCGCTCCGCGCGCTCGCGGTCCTCGGAACGCTCGGCGCCGCGGTCTTTTCGCCGCTCGCGTGGCTGAGGAGGAGGCCCGCGACGGGGGCGGCGACGGCCCTCCTCGGGCTCTTCCTCGGCGTTGCGGCCGCGGGCGTCGAATTGCAGCGCGAGGCGACGTACGCATTCGTCCCCGCGGGCGGCCGGCGCGTCCTCGTCGCCGCGGCGCTCGCGCTCGCGGCCGGCGCAATCCTCCTCGTTCTCTCCGCGTGGCGGCGCGCGCCGGCGGGTCCCGTGGCGGCCGTCCTCGTGCTGCTCCTCCTCGCGCCGCTCGCGGGCCGCCGCGCGCCCGGGCGTCCGGCGCTCGCGAGCCCGGAGCCGATGCCGAGAACGGCGCGGCGGAGCCTTCTCGTGATCGGGATCGAGGGAGCGTCGTGGGACCTCCTGACGGCGTTCGCGTCCGAGGGTGCGCTTCCGACATTCGCACGTCTCCTGCGCGAGGGCGCCGCGGGGCCGCTCGAGTCCCTCTCGCCGTACGACCGCGCGGCCCTCTGGACGTCCGCGGCGACGGGAAAGAGACCTTTCAAGCACGGCGTCGTCGCGACGTTCCGCCGCGAGGCGGTCTCCGGGACGTTCCGGGTCCTCCCGGTCGTGCCGGGCCTGGGCCGGCTCGTTCCGCCGCTCGGGAGGTGGGTGCGGGAAGACGGCGCACGGCGCCGCAGCCTCACGTTCTGGGAGATCCTCGTCGCCCGCGGCCACGAGTCGGCCGTCCTGAACTGGCCGTGCTCGTCGCCCGCGCGCGACGGGCCGATCCTCTGGGCGACGGACCGCTTCTTCGAGGGCGACACGACCGACGCCGCGGCCCGCCCGAAGGTGGCCGCCGAACGCGCGCGGCTCTTCAGCGTCTCGCCGGAGGGCCTCGACCGGCCTCTTACCCGCGCGCTCGCGCCCGACGGCCTGCCGAGCGGCTCCGCGCGGGCGGAACCGCTCGCCGCGGCCGCGCGCGACCTGAGCGTGGTGGGCGCATCCCTCGGGGCGCTGCCCGCGGGCCCGAACAACGTCGCGGTGCTCGTCCTCTCGGGCCTCGCCGCGCCGGCGCGTCTCTTCGGCAGCGCCGGTGACGCGCGCTACTGGGGTCTCGCGGCGCCGGAAGGCGCCGAGGTCCGCGCGCGCGCGCTCAAGGCGTACTATCGGTTCCTCGACGACACGCTCGCGGACGTCCTCGAGCGCGAGGGCCGGGACCGCACGGTCTGCCTCTTCGCGCCGGTCGGCTGGGGACCGCCGGCCGCGGCCGAGGCCGCCGTCCGCTTCCTCGGCGGCCGGGCGCCGCAGGCCGGGCCCGACGCGTCGCGCGACGGCTTCATCCTCCTCGCGGGAGCGGGCGTCAGGCCGGACGTGCGCCTGACGTCCGCGGGAGTCCTCGACCTCGCGCCGACGCTCCTCGTCCTCGCGGGCGAGCCGCTCGCCCGCGACATGGACGGCCGCGTCCTCGCCGAGGCCTTCGACGAGCGGTTCGCCGAATCCGCGAGCGTGCCGGTCGTCCCGACGTTCGAGCCGGGAGGGCCGCAGTGACGAGAAAGGACCGCCTCGCGTGGACCGCCGTCGTCCTCGCCGCGCTCCTCGGCGCATACCTCCGCGTCGTGAACCTCTTCTCCTGGCCGCCGGGTCCGTGGGTCGACGAGGCGTACGCGCTTCGCGCCGAGCGTCTTCTTCCGGCCGGCGCGCCCTTTTTCGGGACGACGGCGCTCACGCCCGCCGGGGAGGGATTCGTGAACGCCTGGGCGACGAACGTGTACCTGCGCTTCGCACGCGTCGTGGACGTCGCGGCCGGAGGCGGCCTCGCGTCCTTCCGCTGGCTGTCGGCGGCCCCGTCGCTCGCGCTCCTCGCGGCGCTGCTCCTTCTCGCGATCGAGGCGGGCCGGGAAAGGCCGCTCGCGCGCGGGGTCGCGGCCGTCCTCGGGGCCTCCTCGATGTGGCTCCTCACGACGGGCCGCTGGGGCTGGGACGCCGTCGCGACGTCGGCGCTCGCGGCCCTTGCGACGTGGGCAGGCCTGCGCGCGGCCCGCACCCTCTCCGCGGCTCTCGCGCTCCTCGCGGGCGCGTCGGCCGGGCTCGGCGCGTACGGCTACGCCGCGGGGCGGCTCTTCCTCGCGGCGCCGGCGGTCGTCCTCGTCCTCGCCCTTGCGCGCCGCGCCGCGGGGCGAGAGCTCGCGCGCCTCGCGGGAATGGCGCTCGCCGCGGAGGTCGCCGTCCTCGCTCCGCTCGCCGCGCACTACGCGTCCCATCCCGAGCGCCTCTTCGCGCGCGAACAGGAGCTCTCCCTCCTCCGGCACGGGGGCGCCGACGCCGGGCTTCTCCTCGCGCGGAACGTCGCGGACTACGGGGCGCTCTTCCTGTGGCGCGGCGACGCGAACGAACGACACGGCGACCCGGCGCGGCCCGTCGTGCCTGCGGCCGTGGCGGGACTCGCGCTTCTCGGCGCGGCCGCGGGCGCCGTTCGCGGCGGCGCCGGGCGCGCGCTCCTTCTTCCGGCGGGGCTCTTCCTCGCCGGCGGCCTCCTCGCGTCCGAAGAGACAGGAGCGAACGCGTACCGGATCTCTCCGATGGCGCCATACGTCCTCGTTCTCGCGGGTCTCGGCGCGGACGCGCTCGTCGCGCTCTTCGCTCCCCGGGCCCGGCGCCTCGCGGCGGCGGTCGCCGCCGCCGTCGTCGCCCTCGCGGCCGCTTCGGACATCGCGGGCTTTGCGCGCTGGGGCGCGTCGCCACGCACGTGGGGCGCGTTCGGCGGCCCGGAGCGCGCGCTCGCGGACGCGCTCGTTGCGGCCTCGCGGAGCGGCCCTCCGGCGCGGATCGTCCTCGATTGGCGGAGCGCGGCCCGGAACCCCTACGTCGTCGAGGAGCTCCTCGCGCCTCCGGGCGCGCGGCGCGGAGCCGTGATCTTCGACGCCGACTTCGCGGCCGGCGCCGGGCCCCTCCGGCAGAACGTCCTCTATGCGGATGGCGGCGCGCTCGAGGCCGCGGGCCTCGCGGGGCATCGCGGGTCCGTCGTCGCGAGCGGGACGGATCCGTGGGGGCGGCCGACGTTCACGGTCTACCGCCTGTCGCCGGACTGAAGGGACGGGGCGGAAGCGGCCGGAGAGAGTGCGGTCGCGAGCGCTTCGCGGAAGGCGCTCGGCGTTTCGAGCGGCCCGTCGTGGCCGGCCCCCGGCAGAACGAAGAGGCGCCCGCCGGGAATCGCGGCGGCGAGCTTCTCTCCGAGCGGGAGAGGGAAGAGCGTCTCCTCCGCGCCCCAGACGACCGCGGTGCCTGCGGGCAGGTCGCGTTCCCGTCCCGCGAGACCGTCCGAGAGTCCGAGAGAGGACACGGTCGCGGCGGCCGGGTCGCCGCCGTAATTGCGCCCGAACGCGTTCACGACGAAGCCCGCCGCGGGGAACGGCCGCCTGAAGAACAGGAGGCCGAGGACGCGCCTCGCGCCCGGGCGGTCCGCCGGGAGGACGCGCCGGCGCTCGGCGTCGACGTCGGCGGGCACGTCGAACCCGCCCGCGTCCACGAGGACGAGACGGCCCGTCTTCTCCGGATGCGCGAGGGCGAAGGCCGCGGCCGTCCAGCCGCCGAGCGAGTGCCCGACGACGTCGGCCTTGTCGAGGCCGAGCGCGCGGAAGAGAGCGTCGACGGCCGCGACGCGGCCCGGGATCCGGTAGCCGGACGACGCGCGCGGGCGCTCGCTGCGTCCCGAACCGGGCCCGTCCGGAAGGAGGACGGTCCGGCCCGAGCGGACGAGAGCGCGGGCCGTCCCGGCCCAGTACGTCGCGTCGGCCCCGAGGCCGTGGAGGAGCACGACGGGGCGCTCGGCCGAGAGCGGCCCCAGCACCCACACGGAGAGCCGGCTCCCGTCGTCGGCCGCGAAGACCTCGCGGTGGCCGCCGGAAATCGCGAGCCACTCCTCCATCGCGGCGCGGTACGCCGGGAACGGGTCGACCGCGATCGCGCCGAAGAGGAAGAAGAGACAGAAGGCTAATGCGGACAGGCCGAACCGCAGGAGCAAACGCCGCTTATTCATCGCGGAGGCACGGTATCAGTTCAGAATCTCTTATATGCGGCGGCTGCTGTTGCAGCCGCCGATAGATGGAAAATCTTCGCCCGGATGTCCGGTGTCAAGGGCGCGCTGCGCGCGCCGCGAAGCGGTCGAAGACCCTTGACGCCGGACATCCGGGGGATATCCCCTCTTTCTCTTGAGCAGAAGAACCCGGGTGCTCTTCGGACGCCTCAGTACGCGACGAGATCGCGGAGCGCGGTGAGGATGTCGTCGCTCTGCGGGAGCGTCGCGTCCTCGAGCCGCGGCGCGTAGCCGCAGAAGACGTCCTTCGCCGCGACGCGGCGCACCGGGGCGTCCAGCCGCTCGAAGAGCTCGTCGGCCGCGCGCGCCGCGATCTCGGCGCCGAAGCCGTGCGTCCTCCAGTCCTCGTGCACGACGAGGAGGCGGCTCGTCTTCTTCACGCTCGTCGCGATCGCTTCCCAGTCGTACGGCGCGAGCGAACGCAGGTCGATGACCTCGGCCTGCCGGCCCGTCTCCTCGGCGAGCGCGGCGGCGGCCACGGCGCTCCGGTAGACGGTCGCGCCGTACGTCACGACGGTGACGTCCTCGCCGGGGCGCACGACTTTCGCCTTGCCGAACGGGATCATGAAGTCGGGACCCGGATAGCGGCCCTTGTTGTGCGTCTGGCGGTAGAGGTGCTTGTGCTCGAGGAAGAGGACCGGGTCGTCGCAGCGGATCGCCGTCCTGAGGAGGCCGTTCGCGTCGAGCGCGTTCGAGGGCATCACGACCCTGAGGCCCGGAATGTGCGTGAACGTGACCTCGCCCGACTGCGAGTGGTACGGCCCGCCGCCCGTCAGGTAACCGCCGATCGCGACGCGCACGACGACGGGCGCCTTGAAGGCGCCGCCGGAACGCCAGCGCACCGTCGCGAGCTCGTCGCGGAGCTGCTGCATCGCGGGCCAGATGTAGTCGAAGAACTGGATCTCGACGACGGGCTTGAGCCCGCGGGCGGCCCAGCCGATCGCGCGGCCCACGATGCCCGCCTCGGCGAGCGGCGCATTGAACACCCGGGCGGGCCCGTATGCCTTCTGGAGGCCGGCGGTGACTTTGAAGACGCCGCCCTTGCCCCTGCACTCGCCGAGAACGTCGGCGCGGCTCGCGTCCGCGACGTCCTCGCCCCAGACGGCGATCCGTTCGTCGCGCTCCATCTCGTCGCGCAGCGCGGCGTTCACGAGGTCGACCATCGTCGTCGGTTCCCCCGAGAACGCGGGAGCATCCTCGGTGTCGAAGGCGGCCGAGGCCGGGTCGACGGCGGAGGAGGTCACGTTCTCGAAGACGGAGGCGGCGCCGGGCTGTTCCTCGGCGAGCGCCTCATCGGCCGCGCGGCTCACGTCCGCGTCGACCTCGTCCCGCAGGGCCTGGATCTCCTCGGCCGTCGCGAGCGCCTCGTCGATGAGGAACTTCGCGAAGAGGACGATCGGGTCGCGCTCGGCGTCCTTCTGCCGCTCGCTCTCGGGCCGGTAGAGCTTCTCGTCGTCGGAAAGGGAGTGCGAGTACGGCCTCACGACGTGCCCGTGCACGAGTGCGGGGCCCTTGCGCTCGCGGGCGTATGCGAAGGCGTATCGGAATGCGTCGTACGACGCGAGGAAATCGCAGCCGTCCACCTCGACAACGAACAGACTCGGGTACGAGCGCACGAGCCGCGAGATCGACCCGCCGGGCGTGTTCACCTCGACGGGGACGGAGATCGCGTAGCCGTTGTCCTCGACGACGAAGACGATGGGGAGCTTCGTCGTCGACGCGGAATTCAGCGCCTCCCAGAACTCGCCCTCGGACGTCGCGCCATCGCCGAGCGTCACGACGACGACCTCGTCGGCCGCCGCCTTGGCGCCGGCCGCCTGGAGCAGCGCGGCCGCGCCCGGCCGGAGGAGGTACCGTCCGGCCTCCGCGGCGCCGACGCCCGGGAGGCACTCGGAGCCGGTCGGAGAGGACGTCGTGAAGACGTTCAGGCGCGACGAGCCCCAGTGAGACGGCATCTGCCGGCCGGCGGACGCGGGGTCGGAGGCCGCGCCGACGGCCTGGAGGAACATCTCGCGCGGCGTGACCCCGAGGCCGAGGCAAATTGCCCGGTCGCGGTAATACGGGAAGAGCCAGTCGACGCCCTTTTTCATGTGCGCCGCGATGGCCGTCTGGAGCGCTTCATGTCCCGCGCCGGAGATCTGGAAGAAGATGCGGTTCTGCCTCTTGAGCTGGATCTCCTTGTCGTCGATCCGCCGGGAGGTGAGCATGTTGCGAAAGGCGGCGAGGAGCTCCTCGCGCGTCAGCCCCTCGTACTTGTCCGCCCGGGGCGCGGCGGCTTCGGTCGCCATCTGCTCCCGACTTTACCCTACGCGGCGGGAGCGGACCGCTCGGCGCGGGGGCCCGGGGACGCAGGCCTGGAGGCGCTCCAGTCGGAGTGCGGCGCGCGGTTCTCGACGATCCACCCGCGGAGGAGGTCGCGGTACCTCCGCGCGGGAATCCCTTCCTTTTCGAAGAAGGGGATGAGGGCCGTGTTGAGCTCCGCGAGGCGATAGAAGGGCACGGCGGGGTAGTAGTGGTGGTCGAGGTGGAGGTTCGACCAGAGGTAGACGAACTCCCAGAACGGCGAGCGCGCCATCCGCGTGCCCCACTTCGCGGGCTCTTTCGGAACGATGTCGTAGTGCTGGCCGAGCCGGTTCAGCGCGAACGCGGGCGGGAAGACGGCGAAGACCGGAACGAGGTAGAGCCAGACGAAGCGCGCGACGCCGCCGAACCGGAGGATCGCGGCCGCCGTCACGACGTGGAGAAGGATCGCGGCGAGGCGCTCGCCCCGGATGCGGCGCCGGAGCGCCTCGGGGTACGTCGCGGTCTCCTTGCGGGCGGCGCGAAAGTAGATCGGGAAGAGCGCCGGCGTCGCGTAGAGGAGCTTCAGCCAACGCGCGTTTTTCTTCGGGGACAGGTGCGCGCGCTTGGGGTCGTCGGTCGGGGAGCCGAGCTCGGCGTGGTGGTCGAGGTGCCAGCGCGTGAACTGCGAAGGCGAGATGCCCGACGGCAGCGCGTAGGCGAGACCGAGCATGCGGTAAACGGCCGGCCGGTCGCCGTCGAAGACGGCCTTGTGGACGACCTCGTGGAGGAGGACCGTCCCGTCGAAGACGACGAACCCGAGGACGAGGGCGCACGGAACGCGCACGAAAAGGGTCTCGAACTGCCAGCCGAGGACGAACGCGCCCGCGAAAAAGGCGGCCTGGCGCAGGGCGACCGCGAAGTGCCGCGCGGGGCTCTTCCGGTGAAGCGCCTTGAGGACCTCGTTCGGGATGGCGGCGGCCAGCCGCTGCCTCAGATCCCCGATCGCGTGGTGGTAGAAGCCCGATTTCATCCCCGCCGAGGTTAGAACATTTTCCCGGGCGGGGAGATTCCGTCTCAGAAGTGGGGGCGCGCCCCGGTGTCGTCGGTGTCGGAGGCGTCCCCGGGCCCGCCGACTTCCTCCGCCACGAGGTAGAGCGGCCGGCCCTTCACCTCGTCGTAGACGCGCCCGAGGTACTCGCCGAGGACGCCGATCACCATGAGCTGGACGCCGCCGAGGAGGAGGACGAAGACCATGAGCGTCGTCCAGCCGGGGACGTTGATCTTCAGGATCCACAGCGCGAGGACGACGAGGATGTAGAGGAACGCGAACGCCGAGACGAGGAACCCGAGCCACGTCGCGAGCTGGAGCGGCACGTGGCTGAACGACGTGAGGCCGTCGAGCGCGAAGCGGAGCATCTTGCGGAGCGGGAACTTCGTCTCGCCGCGCGTCCGCGGCGGACGCACGTACGGAACACCGGTCTGGCGGAAGCCGACCCACGCCGTCATCCCGCGGATGAACCGGTGCCGCTCGCGCAGGCGCCGGAACGCGGCGACGGCTTTCGGGCCCATGAGCCGGAAGTCGCCGACGTCCACCGGGATGTCGACGTTCGTCCAGCGCTCGAGGAGCCGGTAGAAGACGTGCGCCGTCCAGAGCTTGAACGCGCTTTCGCCTTCGCGCTTCGTCCGCTGCGCGTAGACGACCTCGTAACCCTCGTCGACCTTCTTCAGCATCTCGCCGAGGAGCTCGGGCGGATCCTGAAGGTCCGCGTCCATCACGGCGACGATCCGCCCGCGGGCCGCGTCGACGCCCGCGGTGAGCGCCATCTGGTGGCCGAAGTTGCGCGAGAAGCGCAGGGCGCGGATCCGGCGGTCCGCGCGCGCGAACGCGGCCATCTTCTCGAACGATCCGTCGCGGCTCCCGTCGTCGACGAAGACGATCTCCCAGCTGCGGCCCGCCGCGTCGAGGACCTTCACGAGCCGGTCCTTCAGCTCGTCGAGGTTGTCGGCCTCGTTGAAGACCGGGAGGGCGACGGAGATCTCGGGCGCGCCGGCGGTCATGAGGGAGCCTTCGTTTCGGGGGCCGGAGATCCCTGCGGCGGCGGAGGGGGCGGAGCCGGCGGCGGAGATCCCGCGGGATACTGCCGCCGGAAGACCGTGACCCACACGGAGCCGATCGGGTTCGCACCATCCTGGCGGTCCCACGCGTCGCGCGTGAAGACGTACCTGAGGAGCTGGCCCGGGCTCGGGCGGAGCGGCGACCACGACGTGTCGGGGATCCACCACGCCCGGAACGGGACCCGGTCGCGAGCGTAGCCGGGCCCGAGAGCGATCGCCTGCTTGTCCGCGTCGCCTTCGTCGCAGACGACGACCGGCGGATGGAGCTCGCCCGTGGGCGGCTGCCAGTTGACGGGCGCGCCCCTCACGTACCAGCTCATCGGCCAGCCGGCCTCGCCGGACACGATCGCGGCGGGCACCTCGCCCGCGCGGCCGGCGCGCAGGATCTCGTCGACCACCCCGATCAGCTCGGGGCAGGTCTGGACCTGGATCGTGGACTCGGCTTTTCGCGAGTTCGGCGTCAGGACCGGGTAGACGAAGGAGAGCGTCAGCGACGTCACGATGGACGCGAGCGCCATGGCGGCCCCCGCCGCCCGCCAGGCGGCGCCCTTGTCGGCGAGGAGCGCCCACGCGGCGCCCGCGAGCGGGAGGAACGGGAGGACCTGGTGGACGAGGAGCCAGCCGGCCTTCTCCCCGAGGTACGCGTACATCGCGACCGAGGAGACCGCCCAGCCCGCGACGAAGCGCTCGGCGAACGACAGCCGCCTCCAGCGGGCGACGACGTACGCGAGCGCCGGGATCAGAACGGCGAACTCGTACTGGAGAAGCCGCGGCAGGTAGAACGTCTTCGGGCCGCCGACGCGCTCCATCCTGTGCTGTCCCCACCAGTAGGAGATCGCCTCGAAGACGGGATTCCCGGACTCCGGGTGGACGAGGAAGACCGTGTAGAGAAGCTCGGACGTGACGAAGAACAGAAGGAGCGCGCCGGCGACGGCCGTCGCGTTCTCCTCGAGCCAGTCGATGATCCGCCGGAGCCGGTTCCAGACGTCGAGTCCGCGCCCCGGCTCCATCCATGCGACGCCGAGCGACGGGACCATCAGGGCGAGGAGGACGTAGAAGTTCTCCTTCGCCGCGAAGGCGACGGCGGCCCAGAGCGCCGCGATGCAGATGTCCTTCACGCGACGGGTCGCGAGGTACTCGTCGAGCCAGAGAAACAGCCCTGCGGTCCCGAGGAGGCTCCAGACGTCGTCCCGGCAGAAGCGCGTGTAGTACAGGATGTTCGGCGAGAGCGCGCAGAGCGCTCCCGCCGCGAACGCCGCGCGGCGGCCGAAGCGCCGGCGCAGGAGGACGGCCATCGCCGTGAGCGCGACGCCGCCAAGCGCGGGCGCGAGGCGCGCCGTGAAGTCGGACGTGCCATCCCACGCCTTCGCGGCTGCGTAACCCGTCAGGAGGCCGGCCGCCTTCCCGAGGACGGACGAAACCGCGAACACGGCCGTGACGGCGAAGTACTGCACGGGGCCGTGGTAGACGGGGTCGTACTTGTAGAAGCCCTCTTTCAGGAGGCGGATGGAGGCGTACGCGTGGATCGACTCGTCGTGGTGGAACGCGTGCGTTCCGAGCTGGATCACGACGTGCAGGACGAACGAGAGGGCGATGAGGCCGATCCAGGCCCTCTTCTCGAACGTCGAGAACGACGGGGCGGCGCCGGCCGTCACTTGAGCACCTCGTAGACTGCGGCATCCCTCGACTCGAAGGCGCGCCGGAAGTTCGCGCGCAGCGGGAAGGCGTTCACGCCGAAGTCCCGATGCTCGAAGGACCCGACGAAGACGTAGCGCACCTTGTACCGGTGGAGCATCGCGAAGACGGCGTCGGCGTCGTCGGACGTATAGAGGAGCCTGATGTCGCCGCGGCGGCCCTGGAGCTCGGGCGTCGCCCCGCCGCCGCGCCAGAGACCCTCGTGGTTGTCCCAGCCGAGGACCGTCGGCAGCCCCGTCGCGCCTCCGATGCGGCCGTAGTCCGTGTACGCGTTTCCGGTCGCCTCCACGAGGACGGCGCCGTCGACGGCATGCGCGCGCAGCCATTCCACGGCCGCGCGGTCGCCGGGCGCGTCGCGCTGCATCCACGCGAGCCCGTTCAGGCCGTCCACGGGGCCGGACCACTTCCACCGGAAGAGGACGGCCGAGAGCGGGTGCGCGAGGAGACCCGCCGCGCCGACGAGGAGCGCGGCGCGGACGACGCCGCGCGCGCGGCGCGTCGAGAGCGCGAGCGGCAGGAGGAGCGCGCCGCCGATCACGAGGAGCGGCCACGCCCCCATGAACGTCTTGAACACCGTGTTCATCCTCCGGAGCTGGTCGCCGTACGAGTCCGAGACGAGGACGACGTCGGGGACGGACGCGAGGACCGCGCCGGCGGCGGCGAAGAGGAAGCCGGCCCGGAGGGCGCCCGACGGGGCGGGCGCCTCGCCGCCGGCGGGCTCGCGCAGGAGGAGCCAGAGGACGCCGGCCGCGAACGCCGCCGCGAGGCCGAGGACGGGCCGTTTCGTGAGGACCGCGAGCGCGAGGCCGAGCGCCGGGAACGCCGTGGCGGCGACGAGAGCGCGGTCCTCGCGGGTCTGCGAGCGCACGAGCGCGACGCCGAACGCGAGCGCGGGCACGACGCACAGGACGCCGAAGTGAAGGAACGCCTCGCCGGAGGTCGTCGCCTCCTTCCAGAACGTGAGCCCGTGGACCGCCGGCCGCGGCGAGCGGAGGAACGGGAGCAGGAAGGGAACGGCGAGGAGGAGCGAGAAGAAGCTGCGGACGATCGCGGGCTTCGCAGCGCGCTCCATGAGATTGCCCGCGGCGAGGACGAGGAGGCAGGCGGGGAGGTCCCACGGGTTCGCCGAGAGGACGGCCGCGAGGAGAACGCCGTCGAGGAGCGTGCCCGAGACCGTTCCGATGCGGCCCGCGAGACCGGCGAACGCGACGAGGAACGGGAACGTGACGGCGTGCGGATGGAGATCCCCGAGGCGGAACGTGAAGAGAGGCCACTCCGTGATCGCGTTCTCGACGCGGCGGGACGACGCCCACCAGTCGAGGTCGGCGAGCGGCTTTTCCCCGAGGGCCTGGCGCAGGCCGTCGAAGGTCCCGCCGAGGACGAGCACCGCGCCCGCGAGGATCGAGAGCCGCCGCCCGCCCCCGCGCGTCCTCACGGCGCCGTACGCCGCGAGCGCGGCGAGAGCCGGGAGAAGCGAGGCGATCAGGTTGTACGCGTACTCGGAAGGGACGCGCGCCGCGCGGGCCGGGAGCGCGAAAAGGTACGTCCCGAAGTGGTAGTACGGGAAGCGCGAGCCCGAGAGCCACGGGTCCATGAACGGGAGGCGCGGCGTCGCCATGAGGCCCGAGAGGACGGCGAAGTCCATCGGCTTTTCGGTCTGGCGAATCTCGCCGAAGGGGCCTCGGATCCAGAGAAAGAAGAGAAAGACTCCTGCGAAGAGGAGGAGCGGCGCGGCGAGCGCCCGCCCGCGCGCGAGGACCGAGGCGAGGTCCTTCCCGCCCCACAGGAGCATGGCCGCGAGCGCGAGACCCGCGAGCGGGAGCGCGACGGACGGAATGGAAGCCGGGAGAAACGACGAAACGAGCCACCCGGGGAGCGCCGCGGCCACGAGGCCGACCGGGAGCGAGAACGAGGCCGCCGTCTCCGCTCGGACGTCGTCCGCCCCGTCGCCGCGCAAAAGGCGGGCGAGGATGGCCGCTCCCGACGCGCTCGCCAGGAGGAGGACCGAGGCGAAGAGAAGCGCGGACACGGCCGACACGGGACAGGTCAAGGTAACACAACGGCCCGTCTCCGGCGGGCTACACTCGGGCGGTGAACGCCGTCTCGCCGCGAATCGCCGTGATTGGCGGCGGCCTCGCGGGGCTCGTCGCGGCGGACCGCCTCCTCGGGGCGCGCCTCGCCGTGACGGTCTTCGAGAAGTACCCAGAGGCTGGCGGCCTCGTCGGCGTCGTCGACGTCGGCGGCACGCCGCTCGAGCGGTACTACCACCACCTCTTCACGAGCGATGTCGACTACGTGTCCTTCGCCGAGGAGTTCGGCCTCGCGCAGGACCTGCAATGGCTCAAGTCGCGGATGGGGTTCTTCTCGAACGGGAAGCTCTGGGACTTCGGGACGCCGGCGTCCCTCCTCTCGTTCTCCCCGCTCGGTCTCCTCGGCCGGCTCCAGTTCGTCCTCTCGACGCTCAAGCTCCGCCAGAGCTCGGACTGGAAGAGCCTCGAGGACGAGACCGCGATCGGGTGGATGCGGCGGAACGGGTACGCCCGCGCGCTGGACGCCGTCTGGGGCCCGCTCCTCGCCCAGAAGTACGGGCGCCGCGCCGAGGACGTCGGACTCGTCTGGCTGTGGGGCAAGATCGCGCTCCGCACGCGCTCGCGGGACAGGACCGGCCTCGGCGAGCGCCTCGGGTACCTCAAGGGCTCGTTCGGGCGCGGCGTTCAGGCGGTCCTCGCGCGCGTGAAGGCGCGTGGCGGCGACGTGAGGACGTCCCGGCCCGTGAAGATCGTGCGGAAAGCCGCGGGCGGGTTCGACGTGGAGTTCGCGGGCGGGACGGAGACGTTCGACGTCGTCCTCTCGACGGTCGCGATCCCCGAGCTCCTGAAGCTCGCGCCGGACCTTCCGGAAGACGTTCGAAAGACGTGGAGCGCGATCTCGTACTGCCACGCGCTCTGCCCGATCCTCGAGCTCGACCGCTCGCTCTCGCCGTACTACTGGCTGAACGTCGGCGACGCCTCGATGCCCTTCGGCGGCGTCATCGAGCACACGAACTTCATCCCGAAAGAGGAGTACGGCGGCCGGCACGTCGTCTACATCTCGAACTACGTCCTGCCCGACGACGCCAAATGGAAGCGCCGGGACGACGAGTTGTGGGCCGAGTACCTGCCGGCGCTCAAGAGGATCAACCCGGCGTTCGACGAGAGCTGGATCCTGAAGAAGCAGATCGGGCGCGCCGAGTACGCGCAGCCGATCGTCGTCCCGGGCTACTCGAAGCTCCTCCCGCCGCTCGAGACGCCGGTCCCGGGCCTGTGGTCCGCGTGCATGGCGCAGATCTATCCCGAAGACCGCGGCCAGAACTACGCGATCCGCATCGGGCGCGAGGCGGCGGACGCGATTCTGAAAAAGCTGCGCGGCTAGTCGGTCCAGAGCGGCAGCTGGCCGTCCGGGCCGGGCGCGCCGGGGACGACGAGGCCGTGGACGCCGACGCCGAGGAGGCGGACGGGGCGTTTCCCCGCGTCCGTCCGCGCGAGGAGGGCCGCCGCGCGCGCGGCGAGCTCGTCGGCGTCTCGCGTCGGACGCGCGCTGTCGCTGCGCGTCACGGTCGTGAAGTCCGCGTAGCGCACCTTGAGCGTGACGGTCCGCGCGAGGAGTCGCCTCTCGGCGAGGAACGCGGCGTCGTGCCGCGCCATGGACTCGACGATCGTCGTCATCTCGCGGGCGTCCACGAGGTCCTCGCGGAACGTGTCCTCGGTCGAGACCGATTTTCGCGTTCGGTCCGGAACCACGGGCCTCTCGTCGTCGCCGTGCGCAAGGCGGAGGAGCGACTCCGCCCAGCTCCCGACGACGCCCCTCAACCTCGTGATGTCCGCGCGTCGCACGTCCACGAGCTTCGCGCAGCCGATGGCCCGCAGTCGCTCCGCGGTCTTCGGTCCGACGCCCCAAAGCGCGTCCACGGGAAGCTTCGCGAGGAACGCCTCCATCCGCTCGGGCGCAATGACCGTGAGGCCGTCGGGCTTTTTCCAGCCCGACGCGATCTTCGCGAGGAACTTGTTGGGCGCGACGCCGGCGGAGACCGTCAGGCGCGTCGCCTCCTTCACCTGCGCCTTGAGCCGCTTCGCGACCTCCATCCCGAGCGGCTCGTCCCAGGCGTTCCGGGTGACGTCGAGGTACGCCTCGTCGAGGGAGAGCGGCTCGACGAGCGGCGTGACGGCACGATAAAGGGCGAAGATCTCCTTCGACACGGCGGAGTACTTGCGGAAGTCCGGCCGCACGATCACGAGGTCCGGGCAGAGGCGCACGGCTCGCGCCATCGGGATCGCGGAACGGACGCCGAACTTCCGCGCCTCGTAACTCGCGGCCGCGACGACGCCGCGCCCCTTCGGGTCGCCGCCGACCGCCACGGGCCGGCCCCGCAGGGCGGGGTCGTCGCGCTGCTCGACGGACGTGTAGAAGGCGTCCATGTCGAGGTGGAGGATCCGGCGAGGGAGCGCATCGGCGCTCATGCGGCCATTCTCTACGCGGACGGCGGGAGGAGGTGCTCGAGTGCCCACGTCACGGCGAGCGCCGCCGCGAGCGCGGGCAGCGTCCCGCCCGTCGACCCCGCGAGGAAGTACGCCGCGGCGCCCGCGGCCCAGCCGCACATCCCCGGGATCGCGAAGCCGCCGTGCCGGCTCGCGGGCCCGTCCTCGGCGTAGAGGTCCGGGACGACGACGGGCCGCCGGAGGAGGAAGAAGCGCGCGAGGAGGACGCCGCCGACCGGCACGAGGAGACCGCCAAGAAGCAGCATGAAGTCCGCGTAACGCTCGAGCCAGCCCGAGAAGAGAGAAAGGAGCGCGCCGACGATCCCGATCGTCCAGATGGACGAGAGGTCTCTCGCGCCCGGCACGAGGCTCTTCCACGCAAGCGCCGACATGTAGATGTTCACGAAGTTCGTCGTGAGCGTCGCGAGCGCGAGGAGGACGGCGCCGAGGCCGCCGAGCCCGGCGGCGGCGACCATCGCGCCCGGGTTCGTCGAGCCGGCGGCTCGCGCCGCGACGAACCCGAGCGGGACGAACCAGAGGCTCGTGAGCGCGAGGCCGAGGAAAACGGCCGCCGCGGCCTTGCCGGGCGAGCGCGTGTAGCGCGGGTAGTCCCCGAAGACGAGGAGCCACGAGACCTGGTAGCCGATCACGACGTCGAGGCCGCGCACGGCGGTCATCGAGCCGTTCCCGGGCGCGGTCGTGACGGCCGCGGGAAGGCGCAGAAACGCGAACGTGAGAATGCCTCCCACGACGAGGAGGGCCGGCACGGCGACGCGGTCCGCGTGACCGACCGCCCGCGGCCCGCCCGCGACGACGGCCGTCGCGAGGAGGCCGAGGCCGAGCGCCCAGAACTTCACGCTCGCCGGCCCGCCGGCGAGCCGAGCGCAAGCGGAAGCCGCGATCACGTTGTTGACCGCGATCCACGCGAAGTTCGTGATGTAGAGGATGAGCGAGACGAGCGCGCCGCCGCGCAGGCCGAGCGCGGCGCGGCAGGCAATGACGGACGGGACGCCGAGGCGGGGTCCGAGCGGCGTGAGCGAGGCGACGAGCAGCGTCCCGAGGACGATGCCGGATCCGGCGAGGACGGCGGCCTGCCGGAGCCCGAACGCCGGCGCGAGACTCGCGCCTGTCTGGAGCGTCGTCGCCACGAGGTTCGCTCCCGCGATGATGAGGAAGAGGTCGACGGGTGTCTGCGTCTTCTCGGAGTCGGGGACCGGCCCGAG
>DATKLW010000075.1:0-35061 GCA_035542215.1 Thermoanaerobaculia bacterium
TCAGAACCCCTTGACGGTCGCGGCCTTCTTGTACATCCAGTACGTGAACGCGAAGCCCACGAGGACAACGACCGGGAGCGCCCACTCGTAGCTCGCGGCCCAGGTTCCGTGCTGCGAGAGCATCAGGAAGATGAGCGGCACGGACATGTACGTGTTGTGCTTGCTGCGCACGCCCGCCATCGCGGCGACGGCCGGGTCCGGCTTCTCGCCCGCCTTCGTGGCCGCGATGATCTTCTTCTGGGCGGGCCAGATCCGCATCCAGACGTTCGCGGCCATGATCGTTCCGAACATCGCGCCGAGGTGGATCGCGGTGCCGCGGAAGCCGAAGCCGCCGAAATGCGAGAAGAAGAGGACGGCCGCCGTCGCGACGACGAGCCCGAGCCAGAAGTGGATCTCCGTCTTCGCGATCGCCTTCGCGAGCGGGTCGTAAACGGCGAAGAACAGGAGCGCGACGAGGACGGCGATCCCGCCCGTCCCCCACGTCTTCACCGTCGGATCCTTGAACACGAGTCCGGTGTTGTAGTAGACGAGGCCGAGGAGCACGAGGCCCGTGATCCACGTCCACGCGGCCCCCCAGCGGAATGCCCAGAGGGCGCGCGGCATGAGCTCCGGGACGACCTTCTTCTTCGTGTCGCCGTCCATCGTCGGGACGAAGTTCGAGTTCACGAAGTTGAAGAACCAGAGGTGGCCGATCCAGAGGATGCCCGCGAAGACGTGGGCCCACCGGAACAGGGATTCGAGCAGGTTCGTTCCGTCCATCGAAAAGCCCTCCGTATTTTGTTGAGACCTGATCTTATCGCGGCCGGCCCGTCAGGCGCCGACGGCCTTCGCGACCTGCTCGGCGAGGCGCAGGAACGCCTTCGCGACCGTCGACTCCGGGTCGGACGCCATGATCGGGGTGCCGGCGTCGCCCTGGAGCGCGACGCGCGGGTCGATCGGGACCTCGCCGAGGAACGGAACGCCGAGGAGGTCGGCCGTCTTCTTGCCGCCGCCGTGCTTGAAGATCTCGTCGCGGTTCCCGCACTTCGGGCACTCGTAGTAACTCATGTTCTCGATGATCCCGAGGACGGGGACGTTCACCTTCTGGAACATCGCGAGGCCCTTGCGCGCGTCGATGAGCGCGACGTCCTGCGGGGTCGTCACGATGACGGCTCCCGAGAGCGCGACCTTCTGCGTGAGCGTGAGCTGTGCGTCGCCGGTGCCGGGCGGCAGGTCGACGAGGAGGAAGTCCTGCTTTCCCCAGGCCACGTCGCCGAGAAACTGCTCGACGGCCTTGAAGATCATCGGGCCGCGCCAGATGACGGGCGTGTCGACGTCCATCAGGAAGCCGATCGACATCACGCGGACGCCGAAGCGCTCGATCGGAAGGATCTTCTCCTCCTCGTTCACGAACGGCTTCGTCTTGATCCCCATCATCATCTGCTGCGACGGGCCGTAGATGTCCGAGTCCATGAGACCGACTTCGTAGCCGAGCTTCTTGAGCGCGATCGCGAGGTTCGCCGAGACGGTGGACTTTCCGACGCCGCCCTTGCCGGATGCGACGGCGATCACGAAGCGCGTGTCGCTGAGGATGTCCTTGCGGGCCACCGCGCCCGCGATGACGGGCGGCTGGGGCGCGGCGGCGGTGACGGCGATCGTCACGGCGGAAACGCCGGGGATCGACCTCAGGACGGTTTCGCACTCGCGCTTGAGGACCTCGGCCGCGGCCGGCGAGTCGGTCGTGAGGGCGAGCCGGAAGGAGACGTTGCCTCCTCCGGTCGCAAGGTCCTTGACGAACCCGAAGGAGACGATGTCGCGCGAAAAGCCGGGGTACTTGACCTTCCGGAGCGCGTCGAGGACGGTCTGTTCGTTGAGCGCGGTTGTGGACAAGCTCTGGCTCCCTCTCTATGAGAGAGGATCTCACAGAACCGTCCGGCGGCCGTTCAGGCCGTCAGGGCTTCATCCAGAGCAGCCACGGCACGCCGACGGCGAGGAGCACCGCCAGGTAGAGGAAGCCGAAGATCGCGCCGAGCTTCCAGAACTCCTTGCGCGGGACGAAGCCGCTCCCGAAGTACACGGGCGACGGGCCCGTCGCGTAAGGCGTCAGGATGCCCATGATCCCGAGCGTGAAGCACAGGAGCATCGCGAACATCCGGATGTCGAGGCCGGGAATGGCCGCGCCGGCCGCCAGCATGACGGGCAGCACGGCCGTCGCGTGCGCCGTGATGCTCGCGAACATGTAGTGGATCACGAAGAAAAGGACGGTCAGGCAGACCATGACGGCGAGCGGCTGCAGTCCCGCGAGCGGGGCCGCGGCCTTCTTCGCGAACCACGTCACGAAGCCGACGCGGTTCAGGCCGTCCGCGAGCGCGACGAGGGTCGCGAACCAGACGAGGACGTTCCAGGCGGCCTTGTTCCCGAGGACGTCGTCCCACGCGACGACGCCGAGGACGACCATGAGGGCGATCGCGACGAAGGCGACCGCGGTCGGGTCGATGACCTTCCCCGCGAAGATCCAGCACGCGAGGGCGCCGAGCGCGAGGGCGCCCATCACGATCTCGTTGCGCGAGACCCTCCCCATCGACTGGAGCTCCTTGCCCGCCCAGATCGGCACTTCGACGCTCTCCTTCACTTCCGGCGCGTACAGCCATCTCACGAGGAGCGGGAGGACGGCGAGAAGGATCACGCCGACGGGAAGCATGCCGACGAGCCACGCGGACCAGGAGATGTCGACCTTCGAGGTCTTCTTGACGATCTCGAGCGCGAGGAGATTCGGCGCGAGACCCGTGAGGAAGAGAGACGACGTGATGCACGTCGTCGCGAGGGCCGTCCACATGAGCGGCCCTCCGAGGCGCCGCGACGTCGGACCCGGCTCGGATCCGTAGAGGCCCGGGATGTTCCGGATGACCGGGAAGACGGTCCCGCCGCTTCGCGCCGTGTTCGACGGCGTGAACGGCGCGAGGACGACGTCCGAGAGCATGACGGCGTAGCCGAGACCGAGAGAACTCTTCCCCATCTTCTGTACGAGGCCGAGCGCGAGCCGCCGGCCGAGGCCGGACTTCTCGTAGCCGAGGGCGAACATGAACGCTCCGAAGATGAGCCACACGGTCGTGTTCGAGAAGCCCGAGAGGGCCCACTTGATCGCGTCGGCCGGCTTCGGCTCGACGAGGCCCAGGACCGTCGCGAGCGCGACGCCCGTGACGCCGACCGCGGCGGCCGGGATCGGCTCGAGAACGAGGCCCACGACGACGGCGCAGAAGAGCGCGAAGAACCACCAGGCCGCTGGCTTCAGGCCTGCCGGCACCGGGAGGAGGGCGACGACGACCCCGATGAGGATCGCGAAGAGCCCCTTCCAGAGGTCCGGGTGCGAGTGAAGGTCCAGGTGGAGGAACTCCAGCGGTCCGTGTGACGCATGCGCTTGGGATCTCATGGGCGCAACTCCTCTCCCTACAAGCTGGCGCCTGTCGGGGCCGGCGGCCTGATGCAAAGGAATCAGAACGGCCCGGTCGCCCGGGCTCAGCCGCGCAGCCGCAGGATCTCGCGCCGCACGCGCTTCATCAGGTCCGCGCGGGCGTGGACGCCGAGGCCCGCGGTCGGGATCGGGGATCCCACGCGGGCCGTCACGGGGCCGCGCCGGATGATCATGCCCTGCGCCCCCAGGACCGCGCGCGCGCCGGAGACCGCGACGGGGACGACCGGGACGCCGGACTTGAGAGCGGTCAGGAAGCCGGACTTCTTGAACGGGCCGAGGACCCCGTCGCGCGAGCGCGTGCCCTCGGGGAAGACGAGGATCGAGATCCCGGAAGCGAGCCGCCGGTCCAGCTCCGACAGGACGTCCTTCGCCTTGTCGGTCCGGCGGCGGTCCACGGGAACGAAGCCCGCGAGCCACATGGACCAGCCCATGAACGGCACGAAGAAAAGCTCCCGCTTGGCGAGGAAGCGCACGTCCTGACGGATCGAAAGGAGGAGCAGCAGGATGTCGATCCCGGACTCGTGGTTCGACATGTAGATCGCCTGCGGCAGCCCCGCGGCCTCCTGGCCGATCTCGATTCGCGCCGGGATGCCGTTGAGCCAGAGGAGGCTCTTCGCCCAGTTCCGCGCCCAGAAGAGATAAAGACGCCCGCGCGGCGGGATCCACGACGTCAGGATCGCGAGCGTCCCGAACAGGGCCGTCGAGACGGCGATGTTCGTCCAGCCCCAGGTCGTCACGAGGGCGTCGCGCAGGCGGGACGGCACGCGTCGAGTGTAGTCGTCCGCCCGCACGGCGGCTGGGGCGGCTCCGGCCCCGTAGAATCCCTCCGTGGCGCCCTCGGAATACGACTCGACGACGCAGTACATCGCGGTCCTCAAGGAGCCGCTCTGGAAGCTCGCGCGCCTGAGGCGGTGGTTCGGAAACGTCTCGTTCCACCTCGGAGGCGTCGCGATGATGGCCCGCGACCTCTTCCGCGCGACGCGCGAGAAGTGGGAGACGTCCGAGATCCTGCGCCAGATGGACGCTCTCGGCGTCGGGTCCATCTCGATCACGAACCTTACCGCCCTCTTCACGGGCATGGTCCTCGCGCTCCAGACGGCTTACGCGCTCTCGCAGTTCGGCGGCAAGCTCTTCGTCGGGCGCGTCGTCGTCCTCTCGATCACGCGCGAGCTCGGGCCCACGCTCACCGCCCTGATGGTCGCGGCCCGCGTCGGAGCCGGGATCACGGCGGAGCTCGGGACGATGTCCGTCACGGAGCAGGTGGACGCCCTCCGGGCGCTCGGGGCCTCCCCGGCGCGCAAGCTCATCCTCCCGCGCGTCCTCGCCGTCACGCTCATGCTCCCCGTCCTGACGCTTCTCGCGGACTTCATCGGGATGGTCGGCGGCCTCTTCATCGCGGTCGTGGAGCTCAAGATCGGGGCGGGCTTCTACCTCTCGACGATCCAGCAGTCTACGCACGCGAACGACATCCTCCATGGGCTCTGCAAGACGCCCTTCTTCGGTTTCGAGATCGGGATGATCGGCTGCTACAACGGCCTGAACGCGACGGGCGGCGCCGACGGCGTGGGCCGGGCGACGACGACCGCCGTCGTGGTCGCCTCGATCGTGGTCCTCATGTCGGACTTCTTCCTCACGAAGCTCTTCCTGGTCCTCCCGCTGGGCCTCAAGTGAAGCCGCTCTCGGAATCCGCCGTCATGCGCGTCCTGAGGACCGGGATGCCGGCCGGGGCGCCGATCATCGAGTTCAAGGGCGTGTCGAAGGCTTACGGGCAGAGGCACGTGCTCGACGAGGTCGACCTCGAGGTCCGGCGCGGCGAGGTCCTCGTGATCCTCGGGGGCTCGGGCACGGGCAAGTCCGTCTCGCTCCGGCACATGAACGGGCTCGAGCAGCCCGACGCGGGCGAGGTCTGGGTGGACGGCGAGGAGATCTCGCGCCTTCCCGAAGAGGCGCTCGTTCCCGTGCGCAAGAAGGTCGGCATGCTCTTCCAGAGCGGGGCGCTCTTCGACTCGATGACGGTCTTCGAAAACGTCGCCTTCGCGCTCCGCGAGCACACGAACTGGCCCGAGGACCGGATCTCCGAGCGCGTCGCCGAGGTCCTCGGGTTCGTGAACCTCGGTCGCGACGTCGAGCGCCAGCTCCCGTCGTCTCTCTCCGGCGGCATGAAGAAACGCGTCTCCCTCGCGCGGACCGTCGCGCTCAAGCCCGACGTCCTCCTTTACGACGAGCCGACGACCGGCCTCGATCCCGTCACGGCCATGACGATCAACCGCCTCATCAAGGACCTGAACGGGCGCCTCGGGACGACGTCGGTCGTCGTGACGCACGACATCGTTTCGGCGCTCTTCGTCGCGGACCGGATCACGTTCCTCAAGAACGCCCGATTCGCGTTCACGGGGACCCCGGAAGAGGCGAAGGCGTCCGACGTCGCCGAGCTCAGGGAATTCCTCTCCGCCGGGGACTCTTTGGCATGATGGGCACGGAGCGATCGTTCCCATGGTGAGAGCCGACATCCGCACGAAGACGCGCGTCGGGGTCATCCTCTTCGCGTCGTTCATTCTCCTCGCGGGAGCGCTGCTCTTCATCGGCGGCACGAAGGGATTCTTCGTGAAGCGCACGTCCTACTTCGCGCGCTTCCCGAACTCGCAGGGCCTTCTGCAGGGAAACCAGGTCCGGCTCGCGGGAGTCGTCGTCGGCGCCATCCGCGACATCGAGGTGCCCCGCGCCCCGGGGCAGGACCTCACGGTCCTCTTCGACATCGAGCGCAAGTACCAGCACCTCGTCAAGACCGACAGCCGCGCCGAGATCAAGACGATCGGCCTCCTCGGCGACAAGTACCTCGAGGTGACGCCCGGCTCGCCCGACAAGCCCGACCTCGAGCCCGACCACGAGATCATCGCGTTCCGCGGCGCCGAGATCGACAAGATCCTCGCGGGCTCGGGCGATCTCGTCGACAACGTCGTCGCGATCTCGAAGTCGCTCAAGGCCATCCTCGGCCGTACGGAGAAGGGCGAGGGATTCCTCGGCGAGATCACGTCCGAGTCGAAGAACGGGGCCGACCTCTCGAAGTCGCTCCGGCAGACGCTCGACTCCCTGAACGGCCTCGTCACGGACATCCGCCAGGGCAACGGCCTCGTCGGGCGCCTCCTCCACGACGACAAGGCGGCGGACGACGTGATCGCGGAGCTGAAGGGCGCCGCGGGTTCGCTGAACCGGATCCTCGCGACCGTCGAGAAGGGCACCGCCACCGGCGAAGGCCTCGTCCCCGCGCTCCTCTCGGACCCCGAGGGCAAGAAGAAATTCTTCGCGATGGTCGACTCCCTCAAGGCGACCGCCGACGGCCTCGCGTCGTTCTCGAAGGACCTCGGCTCGGGCAACGGCCTGCTTCCGAAGCTCGTCAAGGACGACGCCTTCGCGAAGGAGTTCACGGGCGACCTCAGGAAGCTCTCCTCGCACCTCGCGAACGTCGCGGCGAAGCTCGACTCGACCGAGGGCACGGCCGGGCGTCTCATCGCGGACCCGAGCGTCTCGGACGCGATCAACGACATCCTCGTCGGGATCAACGAGAGCAAGACCCTCCGCTGGCTGATCCGCGACCGGCAGAAGTCCGGGATCCAGAAGCGATACGAGGACACGCAGAAGGCGGCCCCGTCCGCCACGCCAGTCCCGTGAGCCGCGTCCTCGTCGCCGGGGGCGCGGGCTTCCTCGGGTCCGCCCTCGTGCGGGACCTCCTCGGAGCCGGCGAGGACGTCGTCCTCCTCGACACGTTCGACGACGCGGGCGAGGGCCGTGCGCTGAAGGAAGAGCGGACGTCGTCCGTCCGCCGGTTCGGGCGCCTCACGGTCGTGCGGGGCGACGGGACGGACACCGGTCGCCTCGAGGGGGTCCTCGCCGAGCACCGGCCGTCCGCCGTCGTGAACGCCATGCGGCTCCCGCTGGACGCCGCGGGGCTCGGGCCGCTCCTGGAAGCTTCCCGGCAGGCGGGCACCGGCATCTTCGTCCACCTGTCCGACGCGGCGCTCTACGGGCCGCGCGACGAGGCGAGAGAGCGCGCGCGCGAGGACGAGCCCGTCGAGCCCGGCGACGACCGCGATCTGCTCGCGAAGGCGGCCGAGGAAGAGGCGCTTCTCGCCTCGGGCCTTCCCTTCGTGATCCTGCGCGTCTTCGCGGCGGCCGGGCCGGGCACGGGCCCGAGCCGCTTCCCGACCGGCGCGCTCGAGGCGCTTCTCGCGGGCGAGGAGGTCGTGCTCACCGACGACGCCCCCCGCGACTTCATCCACCCGCAGGACGTCGTTCGCGGCGTCCTGTTCGCGCTGCGCAAGCGGCCGATCGGCGAGATCGTGAACCTCGGCTTCGGCCTCGCCGTCAAGCCGTCCGAGGTCGTCCGCGCCCTCGCGGTGCGCGCCGCCCGCGAGTGCCGGCTCGCGGTGCAGGGGACGGCCTCCCGCGCACCCCGGATCGCGGACATGGAGAAGGCCTGGCAGGTGCTGGGCTTCTCCCCGCAGTTCGGCCTCGGCGAAATCGTCTGGGACACCGTGCGCGCGCGCCTCTTCCCTGCCGAGGCGGCGCGCGCCTACCAGCGGCCCGAAGCGCCCGCCGCGTCGAGCTCCTCCGAGCCGCCGAAGCCGGTTTCCCGCCGCGAGCTCTTCGGGATCTTCCGCAGGCCGTTCGATCCGAACCGAAGATCCTGATCCTGAGGCGTGATCGGCGGATCCGCGGACGCGCGGCGCGAAGGGGCCCGGGATCGCTGACACCCGGTCTCGACGGCCTCCGGAGGGTAGAATCGCGGTCCCCGGATTCCCCCTCTGGAGGCATTTTCCCGATGAACATCTGCATGGTCGGCACGGGCTACGTCGGCCTCGTCACGGGCGCCTGCCTGTCCGACTTCGGCATGGACGTGACGTGCGTCGACAAGGACGAGGCCAAGATCGCGCTCCTGAAGAAGGGCGTCTCCCCGATCTACGAGCCGGGCCTCGAGGAGCTCATCCACAAGAACGAGAAGGCGGGACGCCTCCGCTTCTCGACCGACGTCGTGGAGGCGATCGAGCGGTCCCTCGTCATCTTCATTGCCGTCGGGACGCCGCCGAAGAGCGACGGATCGCCCGACCTCTCCTTCATCTTCCAGGTCGCCGAGTCGATCGCGACGCACATGAACGGCTACAAGGTCGTCGTCACGAAGTCGACGGTGCCGACCGGGACCGGCGCGCAGATCGAGGAGATCCTGAAGAAGAACGGGAGGCACAAGTTTTCCGTCGTCTCGAACCCCGAGTTCCTCCGCGAGGGCTCGGCGATCGAGGACTTCATGCACCCGGACCGCGTCGTGATCGGCTCGCGCGACGAGGAGGCGATCGCGATCACGAAGGACGTCTACTCGCCGCTCGCGATCGCGGGCGTGCCGTTCGTCGTCACGGACGTCGAATCCGCCGAGCTCATCAAGTACGCCTCGAACGGCTTCCTCGCGCTCAAGATCACGTTCATCAATGAGATCGCGATGATGTGCGACAAGATGGGCGCCGACGTCAAGGACGTGGCGCGCGGGATGGGCCTCGACAAGCGCATCGCGCCGCAGTTCCTGAACCCGGGCCCCGGGTACGGCGGTTCGTGCTTCCCGAAGGACTCCTCGGCCGTCGTCGACCTCGCCCGCAGGGTCGGTTACACGTTCGAGCTCATGGAGGCGACGCTCTCGGCGAACGACCGGGTCAAGGCCCGCATGATCGAGAAGGTCGAGGGTCTCTGCGGGAGCGTGAAGGGCAAGCGGATCGCGCTTCTCGGGATCGCCTTCAAGCCCGAGACGGACGACATCCGCGAGAGCGCGAGCCTCAGGCTCGCCTCCGACCTCCTCGAACGCGGTGCGGACGTCGTCGCGTACGACCCCGCCGCGATGGACAATGCGCGGAAGGAGATGCCGAAGCTCAAGCTCGCCGAGGACCAGTACGCGTGCATCGCGGGCGCCGACGTCCTCGTCCTCGCCACGGACTGGAACCAGTTCCGCAAGCTCGACCTCCCCCGGATCGAGAAGTCGATGAAGGCGAAGAACTTCGTCGACCTGAGGAACCTCTACGAGCCCAGGGAGATGAAGAAGGCGGGCTGGAACTACGTCGGGCTCGGGCGCGCCTGATGCGGGCGGTCGTCACCGGGGCCGCGGGCTTCCTCGGCAGCCACCTCACGGACCGCCTCCTCGCGGAGGGGCACGAGGTGGTCGGCCTCGACAACCTCGTGACGGGGGACGTGCGGAACATCGCGCACCTCGCCGGGAACCGGAAGTTCCGCTTCGTCCACCACGACGTCACGGAGTACATCTACCTCGACGGGCCCGTCGACGCGATCCTCCATTTCGCGTCGCCCGCCTCACCGATCGACTACCTCCAGATCCCGATCCAGACGCTCAAGGTCGGCGCGCTCGGGACGCACAAGGCCCTCGGCCTCGCGCGCGCCAAGGGCGCCCGGTTCCTCCTCGCCTCGACGTCCGAGGTCTACGGCGACCCGCTCGTCCATCCCCAGCCCGAGACATACTGGGGCAACGTGAACCCCGTCGGGCCCCGCGGCTGCTACGACGAGGCCAAGCGCTTCGCCGAGGCGATGACGATCGCGTACCGGAACTTCCACGAGGTCGACACGCGCATCGTCCGGATCTTCAACACGTACGGCCCGCGCATGCGCCCGAACGACGGGCGCATCGTGCCATCGCTGATCGGGCAGGCGCTCCGGAACGAGCCCCTCACGGTCTTCGGCGACGGGTCGCAGACGCGCTCGTTTTGCTACGTCTCGGACCTCATCGAGGGAATCCACCGTCTCCTCGTCTCGGACCACCGCGATCCGATGAACATCGGCAACCCCACGGAGATGACCGTCCTCGAGTTCGCCGAGACGATCAAGCGGATCACGGGGACGCCCGCGCCGATCGTCCGCCGGCCCCTGCCCGTCGACGATCCGCGGCAGCGGCGACCGGACATCTCCCTCGCGAAGGCGAGGCTGGGCTGGGAGCCGAAGGTCGGCCTCGAGGAAGGCCTCCGGAAGACGATCGAGCACTTCGCGGCGCGCGCCTGACGACCGCCGCCGGACCGCGCGTAGAATAATCAGCAGTCGTGTTGTTCAATCTTTCGCAGGTCCTCGTGCTCTTCTGCGCGCTCCTCGCGGCGTCTCTGGGCGTCGTCGCGGTTCTCCTCCTGCGTTGGAATCGCGCGCGGGCGGAGCTCGGCCTCTACGCGGCGCTCGCCTTCGCGGTCGCGTTCTGGATCGCGACACCCCTCCTCACGCCCGTCCCGGTCCCGCTTTCGCGCGAGATTCTCGCGCGGCTCGTCCGGGCCCTCTCGTTCCTGCTGCCCGCCGTCGGCTTTCTCTTCCTGCTTCGCGTCCTCGGGCTCGGCGCGCGTGGACTCCGGCTCGCGATCCTCGTCCCGTCCGTCCTCGGGGCCGCCCTCGCGCTCACCCTCCCCGCCGCCGCGACGTGGCTCGAGAGCCTCGCCGTGGTCTCCCTCCTCTTCGTAAGCGGCGGGATCGTGTGGGTCCTTTCGCGTCGGGAGAACCGCAGGCGCGACACGCTTCTCGCGTTCGCGGCGACGGGCATCCTCCTCGCGGGCGGCGTCGCCGAGATCGCGTCCCGCCGGCTCCCCGAAGCCTCCTCGGCGTCCGGCGTGCTCCTCGGCACCGCGTTCCTCGCGTTCACGGCGCTGCTCCTCCCGACGGTCGCCGACGAAGAGCGGCGCCTCTTCACGCGCGCGACGACGGATGCGCTCACGAACCTTCCGAACCGCGGGACCTTCCTCGCCCGCTCGCGGGACGAGATCTTCCGGGCCGAGCGCACGCGCCGGCCCGTCGCCTTCGTCCTCTTCGAGCTGGACGGGTTCGACGAGGTCCGGAAGAAGCTCGAGGCTCCGGCCGCCGACGAGATCGTCGCCTCGTTCGGGCAGGGCGTGGCCCGCGCGATCCGCGGCATCGACGTGCCGGCCCGCTGGGCCTCGAACGTGTTCGCCGCCCTCCTCGTCGAGGCGGACGAGGACGGCGCGCGCATCGCCGTCGATCGAATCCTCTCGTCCGCCGCGACGGCGGCCGGCGCGACCGCGTCCGCCGGGATCTCCGTCCGGCGCGCGCTCGAGAAGGCCACGATCGAAGACCTGATCCGGCGCGCCGAGGCGGCGCTCGACGATGCGACGCGCGACGGAGCGCGCGGCGGCGTGGCGATGGAGACGCGCGACGAGGCCGCGGGTTCCCGGAGCGCCTAGAACCGGTAGAAGAGGCTGACGCCGAGCTGCCGCGAGTCGCGCCCGACGTCGAAACCGAGATCGACCGACAGCGCCCGTCCGACGGTCAGCCCGAGGCCGCCCGTGAACCGGTCGTCCGCGCGGCCGCCGTCGAACACGGCCGAAACGGCGTCGGAGTACGGCGGGTCGGTGATCGGGTAAGGCGTGCCGGAGGCATCGCGGGCCGCGAGGTTCGCCGTCACGCCGTGCGCGGGCTCCCGGTGGTATCCGACGCGGAACGCGAGTCGGAGGTCCCGCCCGCCCGCGACGTACTCGAAGCCGACGCGCGGGACGAAGACGTTCGGGGCGGGCGAGAGGTCCGCGAGGACGCCGTCCACGGGATAGCCGGTCGAGAGAAGGCCCGCGTACGAGACCACCGGCAGCGCGCGGTCGAAGATCTCGCCGTACTTCACCCACTGGAGCTCCGCGGCAATCGTGAGGCCGGGCATCGGGTGCGCCGCGAGACCGACGGACGCGTCGCTCGGGACGCGGAACATGAATGCGCGCGACGTCTGCCCCGCGAGGGGCGTCGGGACGTTCCCGCCGATCACGAAGGTCCCCTCGGCGGCCTGCGTCCAGCGGTAATCGGCGCCGAACGTGAGGGTCCCGTCCGCGATGAGGTCGGCGTGGATACCCGCGACGAAGCCGACCTGCGTCCCGCCGAGGCCCTGGACGGCCATCGTGACCGTCCGCGTCTCCTGCGACGTCGGCGAAAGATAGGACTGGCTCACGATCCGGTGCGGGCCGCCCGTGTCCCCGCCGAGGTCGAACGTCGCGCGGTTCAGCGTCACGCCGCCGCCGATCCGGAAACCTTCGGTGACCCGGAATGCGAGAGAGCCTGCGACGAGCCGGTTCGTCAGAGACGCCGAGCCGAATTCGCGGTACTCGTAGAGGTAGTCGCGGCGCGTCGACCCGGGAGAACGGTTGTCCCGGAGCTCGAGGTACTGGTAGCCGCCCGCCCCGGCGTCGCCTTCGAACCGGAGGTTCTCCGCGTAGGTGAACGCCGCGACGAGCCGGCGCGAGATCGGGACGACGACGCCCGCGAACTCCACGCCCGACGTGCTCGTGTCGATCCCGACGGCCGACGTCGTGACCGGCGGGTACGGCGTCACGAGGGCGCCCGTCGCCGTCGAGCGGGCCGTCGGCAGGGCGAGCGTCTCGTCCACGCGCTTGCCCGACACCGCCACCTCGATCGACGAGATCAGGCCGAGTCCGGCCGGATTCGCGAGCGCCGCCGTCGCGTCGTCGGCGATCGCCGAGAACGCGCCGCCCATCGCGAGGGACTTTCCTCCCGGGTTCGTGAGGTTGAAGCGCAGCTTCGAAAGGAGGGCCGAGTCGAGCTGGGCGGAGGCCGTCGGCGCCGCGAGCGCCGCGAGGGCGAGGAGCCCGGCCAGGGCGCGTGCGCGTCGGAACGTCATGGCTTCGAACCTCCGGTCCTGAGCATCTGGGCGAGCGAAGAAGGCGTCTCGAACGGCTCGGAGAGCAGCTCCGCGGTCCCTGCGGCGACCTCGACGCGCCGCTCGACGCGCCGGCCGCCTCCGGGGGATCCGAGGACGACACGGTACACGCCCGGCGTCAGATCCCGGAGGAGGAGAGGCGTCGTCGCGTCCGGCGGGAGGGGCACGCGGTTCCCGGCCGCGTCCACGACCGAAATGATCCGCGCGTACGGGAGCGCGAGCAGCCTGAGACGCCCCGTCACCGGCGCCGGGGCGGGCGTCGCCGCTGCGCCCGGCGTCGGCGCAACCGGATGGACCGCGGGCCTCGGCCTGGCGGGCGGGTCGGCGCTCTCGTGCGCCCTTCGGGAGTACCACGTGGCGGCAAGGACGAGGACGAGCGCTCCCGCAGCCACGCTCGCGAGCATCCTCAGCTCGGTCCCCCTCGCACGTTTCGGCGGGAGCGTCGTGGGCGTCTGGGCGACGAGGGCCGTGCGGCCCGTCGCCGCGGCGGGCGCAAGCGGATGGTCGACGGACTCCGGCAGGCGCGCCGTGCTGCCGGACGAGCGGAGGACGCCGACGAGCCGGTCCACGATCTCGCGCCAGCCTCCCGGACGGTCCTCGCGGCGCTTCTCGAGCATCTGGCCGATGAGGCGGACGAGCGGCAGCGGCAGTGCGGGCGCATCGTGCGGCGCGGCGACGGGCGGAGCCGTCGCGTTCAGGTGCGCCGCGATGTACTCGACGGGAGCCTTCCCCTCGAACGGACGCTGGCCCGCGAGCACCTGGTAGAAGATGACGCCGAGGCTGTAGACGTCGCTCCGCCAGTCGAGCGTCGCGCCGTGTCCGAGGGCGCCGAGCTGCTCCGGGGAGCCGTACGCGACCTTCCCGAGGAAGAAGCCCGTCGCCGTGAGCGACTCGAGGCCCGTCGCGTGCTCGAACAGCTTCGCGATGCCGAAGTCGAGGAGCTTGACGATGAGGTCGCCGCCGCGCTCGATGACGAGGATGTTGTCCGGCGAGAGATCGCGGTGAACGATCCCGCGCGAAGCGAGGTATTCCATCCCGTGCGCGGCCTGAACGAGAAGCGGAAGCGTCTCGGTCCAGGGCTTCCCCGCGTACGACGTCAGGGGCACTCCGTCGAGATACTCCATCGCGAGCCAGGGCGTGCCGTCCTCCTCGCCGATCTCGTAGAACGTCACGACGTTGACGTGGAGGAGGCTCTTGAGGATCGCGGCCTCGCGGTCGAACCGGACGCGCGCTTCGCGCTGGTGGACCGCGGATTCGTCGCCGGGCGCCTCGGCCTCGCGGATGACCTTGAGGGCGACGAGGCGGCCGTCGCGCTCGTCGACGGCCTGGTACACGATCCCCATGCCGCCGCGGCCGATCCGCTTCAGGATCCGGTAGTGGGCGATCCGCTCGACGGCGCCGGCCAAGGACCCCGTCAGCGGCCCGTGCCGGCGGCGGCGGGGCGCAGGAAGATGTTGGCCGGGTCGCCGCTCGCGCGGTCGATCTTCGAGGCGAACGCGAGGAAGACGCCGTCGCCCGCGATCTGCCTGACGACGATCTGGACGTCCGTGACCTCCGTCAGGTTCAGGCCGAGGACGTTCGCGAAGAGCTCGTCGGAGAAATACCCGTAAGGGGGCAGACGCTTCGTGACGGACGCGACCGGCACGAACGAGCCGGGCATGTACGCCGCGATCACGACGTCGCAGGAAGCCCCGCCGACCTCGTTCAGGATGAGGTTCGTCCGGTAGCTCGTGCTGTTCTCGGCGCCGTTGAAGGACAGCGTCCCGAGATTCGACTGGAACGACGAGTAGCCGTGGAAGAACGCGTAGCCTTCCATGCCCGTCTTGTAGTCGCCGACTCCCTGCGCCGGGTCGACGGTGTAGCTCTCCGTCTGGACGTCGACGCCGTCCCACCCGGTCGCCCACGACCCGTCGGCGTTCTGCTTCGCCGCGATCTGGACCGTGCCGTACGAGTTCTGGCCGGGCAGGACGCCCATCGCGGACTCGAGGATGTCCTCGAACGAGAAGACGCCGCCCGGCGAGAGGCCGACCGCGAACTGCCTCGTCAGTGTGCTGTCGACGGCGTCCTGGTACACGAGGACCGCGGAGCGCTGGACCTGGTTGTTCGTGTTCGTGAGCGTCACGCGCGTGCGCCAGAACGGCTTCTCTCCGCTCGCGAGCGGCGCGCCGGACGAATGAACGGTCGGGAAGAAGAGCGGCGCCGGGGCTCCGCCGTATGGCAGAGACGTAAGCGCCGTCCGGCGGGCCGCGAGGCTCGGCGACGTCGGCACGTAGTCGGGGTTCAGGGCGTTCGTCGACACGCCGACGTGGAGGGACGCGTCCTGCGTCCGGTTGTCGATCACCGTCGACATCCCGACGACCGACCCGTTCTGCGCGCCCGTCGAATCGGCCGCGCTCGAGTTCCAGGTGATCAGGGCGTACGCATACGCGCCTGCGGCGAGTGGGGGCGGGTCGAAGAGCTCGTCGGCGTCGTTGATCTGGAGCGTCCCGTTCGCGGGGACGGTCTTCTGAAGGAGGACGGGCTGGCCGTTCTTGATCACGAGATGGCCCGCGGCGTCGTAAAGCGCCACCTGGACCGTCGTGTCATACCCGGAGGTCTCGAGGAGGAGGATGTTCGACCGTCGGTTCGCGTCGTGGGCGAGACCGGAGACGACCTGCACGGGATCGCTCTGCTTGGCTCCCTCGCCCGGCGACGTCGGGCGCATCTCGAGCCCGTACGAGCCCGTCGCGGCCCCCGTCAGGGCGCGGCGCGCCGCGGCGACGGCCGGGACCGCCGTGTTCGCGACGAGGGCGGTGGAGCTGACCGTCGCGGCCGACGAGCGCACCTCGACGGAGTACGCGCCGCTCGCGCCGAGGAGCGTCGAGACGACGTTGCGATAGCGCCGGACCTCGCCTGCCGCGAGCTGGATGTCGAAGCGCTGGATCGCGGAGCCGTCGCCCGGCCCGCCGACCGGGTTGAACAGCAGGGACACCGTGATCGGGTTCACGACGTCCGTGTTCGTGATCCAGAGGTCGGCCGCGAAACGGCCTACTCCCTTCGCGTCCAGCGCGTTCGGGAACGAGGCATAGAGGATGCGCGTCTTCGCGGAAGCAGCCGGGAGAGCGGGCTCTCCGACCCCGGCCGGGAGGATTTGCGGCCCGTCGTCCGTCACGACGAGCGTCTGCGGCGCCGCGAAACCGGCCGTCGAGAGCGCGATCGCGCCCACTTCCGTCCCCGTCTCGCCGCGGCGTTTCGCGCGGTCGATCACGATCTGGACGGGGCGCGACTCGAACGGCGCCATCGGCCGGTCCCAAGGCTGGCCGTCGAGCGACTGGACCGTGATCCACGGCGCCTTGACCGAGCCGACGAACGAAGCCGCCGCGGCGCCGCTGTTCAGGAGGGTGGCCGATACGGCTGTGCCGTTGACGTCGACGTATACCTTGTCGACGCTCCACGAAACCGGCGCGGCCGCGCTCTTTGGGGCGAGCACGCACGAAATCGGGACACCCAGCGTCGCGCCGCCGGACGTCACCGAGACCATCGCGTGGACGGGCAGCGCGAGCACGGTCATGTAGAGCGACTTGACGGAGACGTCCTGCGTGGCGCCGGGCGCAAGCGTGAACTGCGACGGCGCGATCGCGAAACCCGAGTCGTCGCACGTCGTGAACGCGGTGACGGTCGCGGTCCCCGCGTTGCGGACCCTGAAGAACGTCGCGGGATTGACGCCCGCGGCCGGCACGACCTCGGCGAGGGGCTGCGGCTCGGAGACGAGGACGAGCGAAGGCTGCACGACCGTCCCGACCGTGACCGTCTTCGGCGGCGACCACGGCCCCACCGTTCCACACGCGGCCTCCGCCCGCACCTCGAACACGTAGACGCCCGGCGGGCCGGAGAACGACGCCGCGCCGTTCGTCACGACCCACTCGGTCCCGGCCGGTTCGAGGGCGCTCGTCCGCCGGATCCGGAACGTCAGGTTCGTGTAGCCGCCGCCCGGACCGGGCCCGGCGCCGAGCGTGTTCCACGAGATCACCCACGTCGAGAACGCGGGAGGGTTCTCCGGGGACGCCGTCAGGGCGCCGACCGTGGACGGGACGGGACACACGGTGTTGACGGACACCGCGAGGACGTTGGACCAGATCGCGGCGAACGTCGGGCACGAAGAGGGAACGCTGACGCGGTGGTAGAGGGTCGTCGCGCCGGCCGGCGCCGCGGCGAACGTCCACGCCGAACGCTGCGTCGTCGTCGTGTCGACCACCTGCGTGAAGTCGGGGTCGAGCGCGCGCTGGACGGCGTAGGCGTTCGCGGAGCTCGCCGCCACGGTGGGGCCGAGGACGTTCGTCCACGTCAGGGAGTACGTTTCGCCGGCCTGGACCACGGACGGTCCCGAAAGGACGGGGGCGGCCGGGGCGCAGGCGCCCGCGGACTGGGCGGCGGCCGGAGCGGCGCCGAAAGCGGCCGCGAGGGCCAGGGCGAAGGCGAGGCGGAGCGTCGAACGGAGGGGGAAACCCATCGTTATCTAGAATCCCTTCTGAATGCTTCCAAGGGAGTGTCCCGTCTCGGTCCCCACCCCACGCGTCTCCGGCTTCTCTCCGGCTCTGGCCGCGCTTTTCCTGGCGCTGGCGGGCCCCGCCGCACCGCAGTCGATTCTACCCCCCGACGCGGCCGTCAACGCGTATCAGTCCGGTGTCGCGGCGGCGGGCAAAAAGGACTGGCCGGAGGTCCTCCGGCGCATGAACGAGGCGCTGGGGACGGGGCACGGCGACGTCAAGGAGCACTTCGGGACCACGCGAAACTTCGTGGACCTCTACGACCCGTACTACTGGCGCGGCGCGGCCCGGATGGAGCTCGGGGACGAAGCGGGCGCCCGCGCGGATCTCGCCCGGTCACGCGACGCCGGGCTGATCCGGCGGTTCCCCGAATACGGCGACCTCCTCGCCCGAATCGACGCCCTGGACCGGCGCGCCGCGGCCCGGGAGGCGGCGGCCGCACCGACGCCCACTTCGCCGCCCCCGCTGGTCACCGTCGCGCCGACGGCTGCGCCCGCGCTCCCGGCGCCGACCGCGGCTCCCGCCCGGCAGGAGCCCGGCGCAGCGACCGTCGAGCGCGTCCTGGTTCTCTTTTCGGCCGGCGATTTCGACGGCGCCGAGGCCGCGCTCGCCGGCCTCAGGGCGGCCCATCCGGAGGACCGCGACGCCGATCTCCTCCAGAGCCTCGTGCTCGGAACTCGCTGGATCCTCGACGGCGAGTCGGATCCGCTCCTCCTCGCCCGCGCCCGCCGTTCGTTCGGCGCGTGGCGCGAGCGCGGCGGATCGAAGCGGGCCGAAGAGGCTCTGCTGTCGCCCTCTCTCCTCGCGGCGCTCAGCGGACCCTGATCACCCAGGTTCTGGCCGCGAGGTCCTGAAAGGCGCGCTTTTCCTTCTCGAAGAAGGCCCAGGCCCAGCCGAGGCCGAGCGGCAGGCCCGCAAGGACGCAGACGATCGCGCGAATGATGGCCGCCGGCCAGCCGATGCCGCCTCCCGGAGGAGTGCCGCGCCGTACGACGGCGAGGCCGAGGAGCGCCTTGCCGGGTGTCCGGCCGCGCCATGCCCAGCCTCCGACGACGTAGAGGACGTTCGCGAGGAGCGCGAGAAGGAACGAAAGAGCCGTGATCGCGCGGAACGCCCAGTCGGGCGCGGCGTCGCGCGTCTGAAGCTCTGCGCGGAAGTAGTCGATCAGGAAAACGGGCGCGAAGAGGAGGACGTTGATCGCCGCGAGGATCACCGCGTCGACGAGGACGGCGAGAAGACGGGCGAACGGGTTTGCCACGTTCCGCGGGCCTTCGTTGATCTCGGGAGAACGGCGGTCGCGGAGGCTCGCGGCCCGCTCGGCGAGCGGGATGCGCGCGGCCTTGTCGGCGTCGGACAGCTGAATCGAGTAGTCGGCAAGCTCGCGCGCCGGCGCGGCCGCGGGGGGGGCCGGCGCGGCCGGCGGAAGGGGCGGCGGCGCGATCGTCGAGACCTCGTCCGGCGCGCCCCCCGCCCTGGGGAACACGTCGTCCGCCGCGAATGCGTGCTGTTTCGCGACCTCGCGGTCCACGTCGCGGAACAGCTCGGAAGCCGACATGGGGTCGGGGCCGGACCGCGGCGCCCCGGGCCCCGGTAGGCCCGGGTTCGTCAGTCCGGGGACCGGCTCGTACGTGATGCCGGAGACAGGGCGCGGCGGCTCGGCCGGCTGGTCGGGAAGCTGGTCGGGCGGGAGCATCACGGTCCGTTCCGACGCGACGTTCGGAGCGAGGATCCGCACCTCGACCACGGCGGCGCCGAGCTGGAGCCGGTCGCCGTTCACGAGGCGCGTCTCGCGCGCGATCCTCTTGCCGCCGACGAACGTGCCGTTCGAGGACGCGAGGTCCTTCACGACCGCTTCGCCCCGGTCGAACGTCAGGAGGGCGTGCGAGCGTGAAACGGACTCGTGCTCGAGCCGCACGGTCGACGTCCGGCTCCGCCCGAGGGTCACCTCGCCGTCCGAAAGCTCGATCTCGCGGCCTTCGGCCGAGAGAACGTACCGCCACTTCTCTTCTGTCACCGTAGCGGAAATTGTACCCGTCCGGCGAGCGCGGCCGCGGTCGGGGTCCCGCCGCGGGCCGCGAGCGCCGCCGGCGCGCCTTCGAAGACGATTCGGCCGCCGCCGGGGCCTCCCTCCGGCCCCAGGTCGATCAGGTGGTCGGCGCGCGCGAGGAAGGCCGCGTTGTGCTCGACCGCAACGATCGAATGGCCCGCCGCGAGGAGCCGCCGGAAGACCGCGAGGAGGACGTCGACGTCCGACGGCGCGAGGCCCGTCGTCGGCTCGTCGAAAACGAAGAGAACCGGCTCTCTCGGGGCCTCCGCTCCGCGGAGGAAGGTCGCGATCCTGAGACGCTGCGCCTCGCCACCCGAGAGCGTCGCCGTCGACTGGCCGAGCGTGAGGTAGCCGAGGCCCGCGTCCGCGAGCGGCTGCAGGCGGCCCGCGATCGCGGGGACGTCCGCGAACAGGAGGCGCGCCTCGTCGACCGTCGTCGCGAGGAGCTCGTCGACGTTCTTTCCTCTCAGGCGCACCTCGAGGACCTCCGGCTTGAAGCGCCGCCCGTCGCAGACGTCGCAGACGACCGTCACGTCGGCGAGAAACTGCATGTCCACGGTCACGACGCCCGCGCCCTCGCACCGCTCGCAGCGGCCGCCTGCCGCGTTGAAGCTGAACGCTCCCTTCTCGAGCCTGCGCGCCTTCGCCGCCGGAGTCCGCGCGAGGAGCGACCGGATCTCGTCCCAGGTCTTCGTGACGGTCGCGGGATTCGAGCGCGTCGAGCGTCCGAGGGGCGACTGGTCGACGAGGACGACGTCGGACACGCGCTCGAGCCCCTCGATCGCGTCGTGTTCTCCCACCGCGTCGATCCCCGGCAGCAGGCCCTTCCCCATCCGCTGCCGCGCGCCGGCGGCGAGGACGTCGACGACGAGCGACGACTTGCCCGACCCCGACACCCCCGACACCGCCACGAGCCGCCGCAACGGAAACGAGACCGTCAGGTTCTGAAGATTGTTCGCCCGCGCACCCACGACTCTGACCGCGTCGACAAGGCTCAGTCGCAGGCCGCGGGAAGCGCCGAAGGCGCCCACCGTTTCCGCAGCCACGGCGTCCGTCGGCGCAGTCGGCCCGTAGGGCCGTGCCTCCGAAGCAAGAAATATCTCTTTCTCCTTCTTCAACGATCTTCCCGTGGCCGTGTCCGCCTCGGTGAGCGCTTCCGGCGTCCCCTCGAAGACGAGCCGCCCTCCGAGTGCGCCGGCCCCCGGCCCGAGGTCAATGACGTGGTCGGCCGCGCGGATGACGTCGGTGTCGTGCTCGACGGCGACGACCGCGTTGCCGGCGGCCGCGAGGCGCTCGAGGACGGCGAGGAGACGCCCGGTGTCGCGCGGGTGGAGGCCGACCGTCGGCTCGTCGAGGACGTAGAGCGTCCCCGTGAGGGCGTTGCCGATCGCCGACCCGAGCTGGACGCGCTGCGCCTCGCCGCCCGAGAGCGTGCGCATCGTGCGCGCGAGCGTCACGTAGCCGAGCCCGATCTCCACGAGCGTCCTCGCGCGCCGCGTCAGCTCCTCGACGAGAGAGGCCGCCCGCTCGCGCTCGGCCTCGCGGAGCGGGAGGGCGCCGAGGAATGCGAGGAACCCGTCAAGGGTCAGGTCGCAGACCTCCGCGATCGTCTTGCCGCCGACCGTGACGGCGAGCGCCTCTGGCCGAAGGCGGGCGCCGCGGCACGCGGGACACGTGGAATAGCCGCGGTAACGCGAGAGGAGCACGCGGACGTGGACCTTGTAGCGTTTCTTCTCGAGGTACTTGAAGAGTCCCTCGACGCCGTACCAGTCGCCGGAGCCCTTCCAGACGGCGTCCCGCTCCCGTTGCGTAAGCTCGTTCCACGGCACGTCCCATCGCAGCTTGAGGCGGCGCGAGGCGGCCTTGAGGTCGTCGTACGCGCTCTCGTACGAAGGCGAGTTGAACGGCGCGATCGGCCGCTCGCGCAGCGTCTTCCTCGCGTCGGGGATCACGCGAGCCGCGTCGATCCCGACGATGCGCCCGAAGCCCTGGCACGTCTCGCAGGCCCCGCGCGGCGAGTTGAACGAGAAGAGCGCGGGCACGGGGTCTGCGAACGACCGGCTGCACGCGTTGCACGAAAGCCCCCGGCGGAACGCGCGCGCGGACGCGAGCGGCTCGCCGGCGAGCAGCACGCGGACCTCGCCGTCGCCGGCGTCGAACGCGGTCGAGAGCGAGGAGATGAGCTCGGAGTCGTCCGCGCGGAGCACGTGGCGGCCGATGAGAAGAGGAAAGGAGGCCGAAGAACCGCGGGGTTTCTTCCTCTTCTCCTTCTCTTCACTCGAAGAAATCTCCAGAACGTCACCCGCCGCTCCGACGTACCGATAGAAGCCCAGCCTTCGCCACTCCGCGCTCTCCGCCGCGAACGACGTCACCTTCCGGGGCGCGATCACGAGGAGGCGCGCCCCCTCGCCGAACGCCTCGAGGAGCGCGGCCCGGACGCTCTCGGGCGTCTCGCGGCGGACGAGGCTGCCGTCGTCCGGGCAACGCAGCGTCCCCGCCGCCGCGAACAGGAGGCGCAGGACGTCGTGGATCTCCGTCGCCGAGCCGATCGTCGAGCGGGCCGAGCGGGCGGGCGCCTTCTGCTCGATTGCGATCGCGGGCAGAACGTGCGAGATCTCGTCGACGTCGGGGCGTTCGAGGCGTTCGAGGTACTGGCGCGCGTACGTCGACATCGACTCGACGAAGCGCCGCTGCCCCTCGGCGTAGAGCGTGTCGAACGCGAGCGACGACTTGCCCGAGCCCGAAGGGCCCGTGACGACCGTGAGCGCGCCCACCGGGAAAGACGCCGTGACGCCCTCGAGATTGTGCGTGCGGGCGTTGACGACCCGGATCGCGTCCGCGCCGCGGACAGGGCGGGGGCGCGCGGTCACCGGGAGAAAACCGCGAGCTGGTTCATGCCGAGGAGGAACCGGCTGTAGACGACGAGTGCGAGACCCGCCGCGCGCCCGGCGTCCGCGAGAGCCTCGCGCCCGAGGAGCGTCTCGTGCTCGTCGTGCGCGTGGGACGAGAGGAGGCCGAGGGCCGCGCCGGCCTCGAGCGGCAGCCTCCCGGCCGGGTGAGGCGTCGTCGCGATCAGCCGCCCCGACGGAGAAAGGAGTGGCGCGAGACGCGCGAGCACCTCCGAAGGCTCACGGACGTGCTCGAGAACCGCGAGAAGGAGAATTCCTTCGAAGGGCGCCCGAGCGTCGAGCGCCGGCGGCGCCGCGCCGAGGGCAATGTCCCATTCGAAGAAATCTCTCTTCGGATGTCGCCCGCGCTGAACCGCCAGCACGTCCGGGTTCCGATCGCACCCGACGTAGTCCTCGAAGCGGCCCGGCAAGTCCGTCAGGCCGCAGCCGACGTCGAGGATCCTGCCGCCCGCCGGCACGTGCGGGAGCGCCGCCGCGAGGCGGGCGTCCGCGACGCGCCGCGTCAGGAGGCCGTAGAAGGAGCTCTCGCCCGCCACGCTGCGGTTTTAGCACCTCCCCCGTAACATGCGCGCCGGATGCACTTCGCCGCGGGTCACTTCGCCCTCCTCGCCTTCTCGTCGCTGTTCTCCGTGATCAACCCGATCTCGGCGGCGCCGGTCTTCGTCGCGCTCACGCCGGGCGCGGCGGCCGCCGCGCGCCGCCGCGTCGCGCTCCGCGCGTGCCTCGCGTCGTTCGGCATCCTCGCCCTCTTCGCCGCGGCGGGAGGGACGATCTTCGCGTTCTACGGGATCACGGTCCCGGCGTTCCAGATCGCGGGCGGGATCATCTTCACGGCCCTCGGCATCAGGGCGGTCCAGGAGGAGCACCACGACGCCCCAGCGGCCTCGGGAGCACCCGCGCCGGGAGCCGACCCGTCGATCGTGCCTCTCGGCATCCCGCTCATCGCGGGGCCGGGCGCGATCTCCACGATGATGGTCCTCGTGGGCCAGTCCGAAGGCGTCATAGAGCACGCGGCCCTCGGCGGGGCGCTCCTCGCGAACATCGTCCTGACGTTCCTGATCCTCGTCGCGTCGCCCGCGATCGTCGGGCGCCTCGGCGAGACCGGGCAGCGGATCGTCGCGAAGATCATGGGGCTCATCACGGCCGTGATCGGCGTCCAGTTCGTGATCAACGGCGCGACGAGCGTGCTCCGGGAGATCCTGCGCACACGGGGGGCGACATGAGTGCATCGGGATTCACCCTGCGCGAGGCGCGGCGCGAGGACGTGCCCGCCATCGCCGGCCTGATCGAGGACCTCGCGCTCTACGAGCGCCAGCCCGAGGACTGCCACGCGGACCCTCGGCTCCTCGAGGAGCATCTCTTCGGACCGAAGCCCTTCGCCGAGGTGATCCTCGCCGAGGCGGGTGGCGAGGTGATCGGCTTCGCGCTCTTCTTTCACAACTACTCGACGTGGCTCACGCGGCCGGGCCTCTACCTCGAGGACCTCTATGTCCGACCCGAGCGCCGCGGCCTCGGCGCCGGAAAGGCGCTTCTCGTCGAACTGGCCCGGATCGCGGTCGCCCGCGGCTGCGGGCGCATGGAATGGAGCGTCCTGACGTGGAACGAGCCCGCGATCGGTTTCTACCGGGCGCTGGGCGCGGTCTCGATGGACGGCTGGAGGACCTACCGGCTCGCGGGTGACGCCCTGAGGGCTCTGGGGCGATAATCGACCGAGACCCCGAGGAACAATTTCGTTGCAGAAGCCGAAGTCACAGACGGACACGCAGCCGATCAAGCTGCGCGAAGGACGCAGGGCCTCCGGCGTGACCCGGCGTCCCGCGACCCTGCTCGTCGACTCGCCCGACGCGACGGTCCTCTTCGACCGGGAGGGGCAGGTCCTCCTCGCGAACCTCGTCGCGCTCGCCGAGGGGGTGCCGGCCCCCGGCAGCGTGGAGGGCCCGCCCGACTCCGCGGGCCCGTTCTGGTCGAACGCCGAGGGCCGGGAGCGCTTTCTCGGAGCCGGCGCCGCCGCGGGCGTCCGGAACTGGGAGGCCCGGCTGCCGGCGGGCCCGGACCATCCGGAACGGATCTACTGGATCTCGACGTGCTTCGCGCCGCAGGCCGGCGAGGGAGGCTTCATCGCCGCGGCGCGCGACGTCACGGGAGCGGCGCCGCGGAGCGATGGGGCCGAGCCCGCAGCAGAGCCCGCCGACGCTCTCACGGGCTTCGCGAACCGCGAGCAGTTCCACTTCGAGCTCGAACGCGAGATCGCCCGCGCAGACCTTTTCGCCCGCCCCCTCGCCCTCATCATCCTCGGCCTCGATAACTTCAAGACGCTGAACGACACGCACGGCCTCCTCGCGGGCGACGAATATCTCCGTTCCATGGCGAACACGCTCCGGGCGTCGCTCCAGCCCGGTGAGATGTGCGGACGCGTGGGCGGCGACGAAGTCGCCATCCTGCTCCCGGGCACGGGCGCGGCCGAGGCGACGTCCCGCGCCGAAGCGGTCGTGGCCGTCATCAAGAAGATCACGCCGGACTGGGAGGGGAATGTCCTCTCGCTGACCGCGAGCGCGGGCGTCGCGGTCTTCCCCGACCACGCCGGCGGCGCGGCCGACCTTTTCCTTGCGGCGGATCTCGCGATGCACCAGGCCAAGCGTCGGGGCGGCGCCCGCGTGAGGCTGCACGACCCGTCAGACCGCGAGCGCGACCGCACGGGTCGTCTCCGCGAGCAGTCGAATCGCATCCGCGCCGCGCTCGCCGAGTCGCGCTTCGTCCCGTATTTCCAGCCCGTGGCCGAGGTCGGCAGCGGGCGCATCGTGGCCGTCGAGACGCTCGTGAGGATGCGCGAGCCGGACGGCCGGATCGCCCTGCCCGGCGAATTTCTCGGAGCCGCCGAGCGGTTCGGGATCGTGACCGCAATCGACCGTGCCGTGATCACGGCCGCGTTCGACGCCCTCGCGGCCGCACGAAAGCGCGTGTCGCCCGAGCTCGAGATGGGGATCAACCTCTCGGGCCTGGACTTCGACGACGACACTCTCGTCGCCGACATCTCGCGTCTCGCGCGCGCCAAGGGAGTGCGCCCCGAGCGCGTCACGTTCGAGATCACGGAGACTGCGGCTCTGCGCGACTTCGACCGCGTGCGGGACTTCACGCTCGCCCTCACGTCCGAGGGCTTCCACTTCGCCCTCGACGACTTCGGGATGGGCTTCTCGTCGTTCCGGTACCTCCGGGAGCTGCCCGTTTCGTCCCTCAAGCTCGACATCAGCTACGTGCGGGATCTTCCGCGGGAGAAAGCGAACCGCGTGTTCGTCCGGGGGATGGCGGGCATCTGCCGCGGCCTCGGCGTCAAGACAGTCGCCGAGGGCGTGGAATCCGAGGACGTCATGGAGATCCTTCCGGAGCTCGGCGTCGACCGCGCCCAGGGCTGGCACATCGGCTTTCCCGAGCCGGAGCTCCCCGCCGCGGACACCGGCGCGAGCCTCATCCTCACGCGGAGACCGCGGTCCTGACCGCAAAGGCCTCGGCGACGGCGAGACGCGCCTCCGGCGCCGCCGTGGACATCCTGATCCTCGTGACGGTCGGTGCGCTCGTCGCCGGCGTCGTCGCGCTCGCCCAGCGCTGGCACGCCCCGATCCGGCCCACGGTCGACATCGACCTCTCGCCCCGGGCGCTGCCCGGCTACACGCTCCTCTCCCTTTCGCGCGGCTTCGCCGCGTATCTTCTCTCCCTCGTCTTCACGCTCGTCTACGGGACAATCGCTGCCCACGGCCGCCGCGCCGAGAAGGTCCTCGTCCCGATCCTCGACATCGGCCAGGGCATCCCCGTTCTGGGATTCCTGCCCGGACTCGTCCTCGGAATGGTCGCGCTCTTTCCGAGGACGAACGTCGGCCTCGAGCTCGCGTGCATCGTCATGATCTTCACGGGGCAGGTGTGGAACATGACCTTTTCCTACATCGCGTCCCTGCGCTCGATCCCGAACGAGCTCCGCGAGGTCGCGCGGATCCACCGGTTCTCCTTCTGGAAGCGCTTCTGGACCGTCGAGGTCTCGTCGTCCGTGATCGGCCTCGTCTGGAACTCCATGATGTCGATGGCGGGCGGCTGGTTCTTCCTCACGGTCAACGAGGCGTTTACGCTCGGCGACCGCGATTTCCGTCTGCCGGGCGTCGGCTCGTACATGGCGGTCGCGATCGAGAAAGGCGACAAGGCGGCGATGGCGTGGGCCGTCCTCGCGATGACCGTCATGATCGTCTCCGTCGACCAGCTCCTCTGGCGGCCGCTCGTCGCGTGGTCGCAGCGCTTCCGCGCCGCCGAAGTCTCCGGCGAGCCCGAGGCCCGCTCGTGGGTCCTCGACCTCGTGAGGCGCTCGGCGGTCCTCCGCCGCATGCGCCTCCGCCGGCTCCGGCATCCGAGTCGGGCGGCCCCGCCGGCGCCTCCCGTCGCCCCGGAGCCCGAGCCCGAGGACGGGGTCGCCGGCGAGCGCGTCCGCGCCGCGCTCCTTGCCGCGGCCGGGCTCGCGGCAGCTCTCGCCGCGCTCCTCGGGGCCTGGAAGCTCGTGCAGCTGCTCGCCGCCGTGCGCCTGCACGACTGGCTCGTCATCGCGGCCGCCCTCGGCGCGACGTTCGTCCGGGCGCTCGGAGCGCTCGTTCTCTCCGTCGCCTGGGCGCTTCCCGTCGGCATTCTCGTCGGCCGCTCGCCGACGTGGTCGCGCCGGCTGCAGCCCGTCGTCCAGATCGTCGCGTCCTTCCCGGCGCCAATGCTCTTCCCGCTCGTGACGGGCGGCCTGCTCCTCCTGCGCGTCCCGTTCGCCGTCATTGCCGCCGTCCTCATGCTTCTCGGCGCACAGTGGTACATCCTCTTCAACGTCCTCGCCGGGGCGAGCGCCGTGCCGCCGGACCTCATCGAGGCGACAGACGTGTACCGCGTGGCCGGGCGCGCGCGCTGGAGGACGCTCTTCCTGCCGGCGGTCTTCCCGTTCCTCGTCACCGGCCTCATCACGGCCGCCGGGGGCGCGTGGAACGCGTCCATCGTCGCCGAGACGCTCGTGACGGGCGGGCGGACGCTCGAGACGTTCGGTCTCGGCTCCCTCATCACGAGAGCGACGCGAGAGGCGAACTTCCCGCTCCTCGCGGCCGGAGTCCTCACGATGTCGTTCGCGCTCGTCCTCATCAACCGAACGGTCTGGCGGCGCCTCTCGCGCCTCGCCGAGACGAAGTACGCTCTCAACCGATGAGCGCCCGGCCGTCGCCCGAATCCGCTCCCCCGATCGCCGCCGCCCGCGGCGTCGACAAGGTTTTCGAGGACGAGGGGGGCCGCGCCCGCGTGATCCTCAAGGGCATCGACTTCGAGATCCGGCCGAACGAGGTCGTCGCGGTCCTCGGGCCGTCGGGCTGCGGCAAGTCGACTCTCCTCCGCATTCTCATCGGCCTCATCCCGCCGTCCGCCGGCCGTGTCGAGCAGCACGGCAAGCCGCTCGTCGGCATCCACCCGAGCGCCGCCGTCGTCTTCCAGAACTTCGCGCTCTTTCCGTGGCTCACGGTCGAGGAGAACGTGCGCGTCGGCGTCACGGGGCGAGCGACGGACGCCGCCGACGCCGACGAGCGCGTGAAGACCGCCCTCACGGCCGTCGGCCTCGCGGGCCACGCGCGCGCTTACCCGAAAGAGCTCTCCGGCGGCATGAAGCAGCGCGTCGGCATCGCGCGCGCTCTCGTCGGCCGCCCGGAGCTCCTCTGCATGGACGAGCCGTTCTCGGCGCTCGACGTCCTCACGGCCGAGCTCCTCCGCACCGAGGTCTACCGGCTCTTCACGGAGCGCCTGACGGGCCTCTCGTCCGTCCTTCTCATCACGCATCTCATCGAGGAGGCCGTATTCCTCGGGGATCGCGTCATCGTCCTCGGCGCGAACCCCGGCACCGTGCGCCGGGAGATCGTGAACACGCTCCCGCACCCCCGCGAATACCGGCAGCCCGAGTTTCTCCGGATGGTCGAGCGGATCCACGACATCGTGACCGGCGTCCATCTCCCCGAGGAGGAGGAAGCGCCCGCCGCGGTCCCCGGCCGGCGGACGGAGACGCCGCTCATCCCGCTCCCGCCGGCCCGGATGGGCGAGATCCTCGGCCTCCTCGAGATCCTCCTGGACAACGGCGGCACCATGAACCTCTTCGCCGTGGACGCGATCACGGAGTACGACTTCGGGCGGACGCTCACGGTCGTGAAGGCCGCCGAGCTCCTCGACCTCGTCGACACGCCGAAGAACGACGTCCTCCTGACGGAGCTCGGACGGAGGGTCGTCGCGGCCCCGTTCGACGAGAAGATCCGGCTCCTCAGGCCGCAAATATTGTCTCTCGGTACTTTTTGCCTCCTCGTCCGCGAGCTCGCGCGCGACCCCGACACGCCGATGCCCGGCGAGGCGATTCGCGACGTCCTCGCGGCGAGCCTTCCGACCGTGAGCGCTTCCGAGCTGTTCGACACGCTCGTGAACTGGGGCCGTGCGATCCAGATCTTCGAGTACGACGCGACCACCGATCAGATCGCGCTCTTCTCGGGCCGCGAGGACGGCGCCGAGGGCTGACGTGGAAGTCCCGCGCCGACGCCTCGCCGCGCTGACGGCGGCTCTCACGAAACGGCGGTCGACGCTCGAGGCCCTGCTCGCGGGCGGCGCCGGAGCGCCGAGCGGCGAGCGGCTGCACGCGGTTCGCGTCGCCCTCCGGCGGACCGTCTCGCTCGCGCGCCTCACGCAGGACGTGCCGGCGAAGGGATCGGGAGCGCGGCTGAAGACGGCCGCGCGCGACCTGCGCCGCGCCCTCGGCGCACGCCGGACGCACGACGTGGCCGCGGCCCTCCTCCGGGCCAGGTTCCGGCGTGACCCGCGAAGGCGCCCCGCCGCCGCGCGGCTCGCGGCCCGCCTCGACCGCGACGCGGGTGCGGCGGCGTCACCGGAGCGCATCGACGCCCTTCTCGCCGGCGTACGGCGCGAGTTCGCAGCCCGCGACTCGGTCCTCGCGTCTCTCGCCGCGCCTCTCGCGGACCTGGACGGCGGTCGCCTCGAGCGCCGTCTCGAAAAGGCGATCCGCCTGCGCCTCGGACGGCGCGCCCGCCGCCTCCTCGAGCGCGGCGTGCCCGAGGAAGGCAACGTTCACGAGGCCCGGATCGACGCGCGCGACCTGCGCTACGGCCTCGAGTTCGCGCGCCTCCCCGGCTCGACCCGGCTCCTGCCGCTCCTCGAGCGTTTCCAGGAAGCGGCGGGGCGCGCGCACGACCGCGCCGAAGTCATCGCGCTCGTGCGGAAAACTGCCGGAGCCCTGCAGGCCTCCCGCCGCCGCGAGGCCCTCCGGCTCCTCCCGCCGCTCCTCAGGGACGCCGAGCGCGAGCTCTCGAGAGTCCAGGCAGCCTCGCGCAGCCTCCTCGCGGCGCTGAAGACCGCGGTGGGGCGCTGGTGACCGGACCGCCGGCCGTCCACGTGCCTCGTCTCGTGGCCGACGACGCGATCCCGAACGCGCCGGCTCACGTCCTCGCCGACGTCGGCGGCGGCGCCGGCCCCGCGGCGCGGACGACGGTGCGGCTCGGCTTCACGGCGGACGCGTTCTTTGCGCTGTTCGAGGCGCCCGCCGAGCCGCCCCTGACGCTCACGCGCGCGTCCGGCGGAGAGGTCTTCCTCGACGAATGCGTCGAGGTCTTCCTCGCATCTCCGGGAACGCCGTCGCTCTATCAGGAGATCGTCGTCAGCCCGGCGGGCGCCCTCTACGGCGCCCGCGTGAGAAACCCGGACGACAGCCGCGCGACCTGGCAGCTCGCGCCCGGCGAAGGCCTCGCGGGCGTCTCCGCCGAGGTCTCGGGAGTCCCGCGCGGGAAGGCGCCGTCCGAGTGGAATCACTGGCGCTGTCTCCTGCGGATCCCATGGGCGTCGCTGCCCGGCGGCCGGCCCCCCGGCGCCCGCGAGGAGCGCCGCGGGAACGCGTACCGGATCGCGCGCGGACGGACGACCCGCTTTCTCGCTCTCTCCCCGACGCTGAGGGATCGTCCTCCGGATTTCCACGTTCCGACGCGGTTCGCGCGCTTCACGTTCGGCTGAAGACCGTCAACCCCGACGTCGAGACGGCCGCGCCGGGCGCCGGGTCAGCGCGGCGGGCTCGCGCGCACGCCCTGCGCCTCGAGCCACGCGCGAAGCTCCTCGCGCACGCGGCGGTCCCGGTAGACGAACCACGCCTTCTCGTCCTCGGGCGACGCGATCAGGGCCTCGCGAAACGCGTTCGGCCCGTCCGCATCGAGGGCCGCGAGCGCCTTCGCGCGCACCGCGCCGCTCTTCATTCCCGGCGCGAACGCGCGGCAGCGTGCCGCGTCCACGTCCGGCGTCGACTTCGGAATCCGCAGCCAGCGCCCCGAGCGCTCGTGGAGGAGAGCCTCGCGCAGCTCCGGCGAGCCGTTCAGGTGCGCGTAAACCTCGCCGGAGGCGCGGTCGAGGAAGTGGTTCATGAGCTTCGACCGCGCGGCGAACGCGACCGTGAGCCCTTCCCAGTCGAGATCCACCGGCCGAGTCTAGACTCCTCCCTTGTGATGGAGGACCCGCGCGTCACGACGCGCCGTCTCGCGCGCTGGTACCGCCGGCGCGCGCGCACCCTGCCCTGGCGCACGACCCGCGACCCGTATGCGATCTGGCTCTCGGAGGTCATGGCGCAACAGACGACGCTCGAGGTCGTCGCGCCGCGCTGGACGCGGTTCCGGCGGCGTTTTCCGACGGTCGAAGCGCTCGCACGCGCGCCGGAGCGCGAGGTCCTCGCCGAATGGAGCGGCCTCGGGTACTACGCCCGCGCCCGGAACCTGCATCGCGCGGCGAAGGCCGTCGCGGCGGCGGGCGCGTTTCCGCTCACGCTCGAAGGCTGGCGGGCCCTCCCCGGCGTCGGCGCCTACACGGCCGCCGCGGTCGCGTCGATTGCGTTCGGCGTCGCCGAGCCCGTCGTGGACGGCAACGTCGTGCGCGTCCTCTGCCGCCTTTACGGCCTCCGTCTCGACCCGAAGGCGCCCGCGACGCTCGCGAAGCTCCGCGCGCTCGCCCGGCCGCTCGTCCCCGCGCGGAACCCGGGCGGCCACAACCAGGCCGTCATGGAGCTCGGCGCGCTCGTCTGCACGCCGCGCGCACCGCGCTGCGGCGCGTGCCCGCTCCGAACGCTCTGCCGCGCCGCGGCGAGCGGGACGCCGGAGGCGTTTCCGCGCGCCGCGGTCCGCGCCGCGCCGAAGACGATCCACCTCGTGGCGGCGATCGTCGAGAGAGAAAAGAGAATTCTGCTTGTCGAAGACCGGGAGATGGTCGAGGGTCATCTCGTCCCTCCAATGCTGCGCGTGCGCACCGGGGAACGGCCTGCAAATGTTCTTAGAAGGTGGTGGAAGCGGCTCGCCGGCCGGGACGTCTCCGCGCTCGAGAGAGTGGCGGTGCTTCGCCATTCAGTACTCGAGAGGCGCTACCGCATTGACCTCTTCACCTTCAAAGAAAATCCTCTTCCGCCGCCGCCCGCGCACCGGAGGCGACCCGAAGCGCACGGGAGGAAACGCATTTCTCTCCTCCGTCCGTCCGACCTCTCCCTCTACGCCCACGGCGGCTTCCTGCTGAAGGCCCTCGCCGCGTGGCGCGCGCACCGCGCGCGAGCGCCGCGGCGCGCGTGACGCTCGGCTATCCTCGCGGTCGCATGCCCCGCGTCGCCGCGCCAGCCGCCGAGACGGCGCCCGAGTCCCGCCTCGTCCAGGCGGGTGTGGTCCTCGCGCTCGTCCTCCCGTTCGTCGTGTTCTCGACCGCTTCGAGCGACGCCCTCAGGGAGAGCAAGGTCTTTGCGCAGGCCATCGGATCGAGCCTCGCCCTCTTCGGCCTCGCGGCCGCCGGCGCGTGGGGATTCGTGGGCGACGAAAGCCGGCGGGGGGCCGCCCGCCTGGCCCCTTTCGCACTCGCGGCCGCGCTCGTCCTCGCGCTCGCATCGGCGGCCGCGAACGCGCGCGTCGTGGACCCGCTCGTCCTCGGCGCCGTCCTTTCCCCCCTCGCCCTCCTCGCGGCCGGCGCCTCGCGGACGGGCGCCGCGATCGCCGCGCGCGCGGCGGCCGCCGTATGCGTCGCCGGAGCGTTCTCCGGCGCACTCGCGGCCACTCAGCGGTGGCTCGGAATCCTCAGGATGCCGCTCGACGCTCCGCAGCCCCGCTTCTTCGCGGCGGGGCTCGTCGGGAACCCGGGCGATCTCGCGATGGCCCTCGTCGTCCCCGCCGTGCTGCTCTTCGCGGCCGCGGCGGACGGGCTCCTTCCGCGGCGGCTGCGCGCTTTCGCGGCCGCCGGCCTCGCGGCGACCATCCTCGGGATGCTCGCGACGGAAGCGGTCGCCCCCGCCCTCGCGTTCGGCGCGGGCGCCGTCGTCCACGTCCTGCTCGCGCCGCGGCGCCGCGCCCCGGCGCTCGCCGCGCTCCTCGCCGTCGCCGGCCTCGTCGCGTTCTCGGGAGGGGCGCGCCGCGCGGTCGACAAAGCCGCCCAGCTCGGGCGGGGCGACTTCGCGTCCGCGACGACGCAGCGCGACATCGGGCTTCTGGCCGCTCTGGAGATGATCCGGTCCCATCCTCTCGCGGGGATCGGTCCGGGCGCTTTCTCGAACGCGTTCGTCCCGGCGCGAATCGCCGCCGAGGAGAGGTCGGGCCGGCGCCTCGTCCACCGCTCCGGCTCCGCTCACTTCGACAACGCGCACAGCGAGCCGCTCACGCTCGCCGCCGAGTGCGGCGTCCCCGCGGCGGCGGCGGGCGCCGCCGGCCTTCTCCTGCTCGCCGCGGGTCTCCTCGGCGCGCGCCGCGCGCCGGGCGCCGGGTCGAACCCCGCGACCGACGCCCTGATCGCGGCCCTCGCCGCCGGGCTCGTCCTCTCCCTCGGCGGCTTCCCGCTGCGCCTCCCGGTCGCGTCGGGGCCGCTCGCGTTCCTCCTCGGCCTCGCGTGGCGGCGGGCGGCGCCGGGCCGCAGGGCAGCCGCGCCTCTTCCGGCCGCGGCGCGCGCGAGCTTCGCGGCGGCCGGCGCCGTGCTCCTCGCGATCGCCACCGTCCGAAGCGCCGCGGTTTCGTCTCAGGCCGACGGCGAGACCCTCCTGCGCGACGCGGCTTCGGCGCCCGACGACGCCGGCCCCGCCCGGGAGGAGCTGCTCTCGGCCTCGAAGGCGCGCCTGAAACGCGCCGTCGCCCTCCGTCCGCGCGAGGCCACCGCGATTCTCGCGCTTGGCTCCGTTTCGTGGCTCGAAAAGGACCTCGACGAGGCGCGCTCGCTCTATGCGCGTTCGCTCGCGCTCGAGGAACGCGCCGAAAGCGACCTCAACCTCGGCCGCGTCGAGCTCGCACTCGGCCGCCGGGAGGCGTCGGACGCGCTGTTCCGCCGCGCGGTGTGGATCCTCCCCCGCCTCGCCGACGACCTGCCGCCGGGCGTCGACCGCGCGCGCATCGCCGCCGAAGTCGACGCGGCCGCGGCGGGCCTCGCGCGAGGCGGGCGCGCGCCTGGGTTGCCTGCCGCTCGCTGACAGACGGGGACAAATCAGCGTCCCGAGAAACTGGGAACACCGCGCCGACGCGCCCGCTCCGGCTCGACCAGCTCCACCTGTGAGACGGCCGGCCGCCGTCAGCTCGAGGTCAGCGCTCGCCGCGCACGACGTCGAGCTGGTTGTAGACCACGGTCACGCCTTTCGCTGAGCAGGCGAGACGCCCGGCGCTCTCGCGCTCCTCGGGCGTCCTCACCCGGCCGGAAAGCGTGACGATTCCGGTTCTGGCGTTCACGCCCACGCTCGCGGTATTCGCGAGCCGCGCGTCCTTCGCGAGCTTCGACTTGACCGCCGTCGCGAGCGCGTTGGCGTCGACACGGGCCTGCGGAGCCCGGGAGGTGCTGCACGCGAGAAGAGTCGCGGCCGCGCCGGACATCGCCGCGCGTTTCAGGATGACCGCGACGCTGTCGTTCATCGAATGTTCCTCCCGAACGAGGAGGCAGCAAGAGACGGGCCAGCAAGGAAGAGATGCCTCGATTGCGGTGAGTGGACCCACACGTGCGCCGCGCGCTGCGGCACGGCTCATGCTCGAAGAGCGCCGGCCGCCTCTGGCGGATGAAGAAAGGACAAAGGAGCACCCAATGCCGCGAAAGTACGGACAGAAGGCGTCGGAAAAGGTGGAGCGCGCGATGCACGAGATGAAGAGAGGCGAACTCAAGTCCGGCGGATCCGGCAAGACCGTGCGCGACCGCAAACAGGCCATCGCAATCGGGCTCTCCGAGGCCCGTGAGGCCGGCGGGAAGGTCCCGCGGGCCGGAGCGTCCAACGGGTCGAGATCCTCCCGCTCGCCGGGATCTTCTTCCTGAAGCTGCTCTCGTCAGGCCGGCGTCGGCGTGATCGTCGCGACGACGATCGTGGACGTCCCCGGCGTGCGGCCGGGCGAGACCCCGCCCGGCGATGGCGTGGGCGTTCGCAT
>DATKLW010000076.1:0-5886 GCA_035542215.1 Thermoanaerobaculia bacterium
CCGAAGATCGCGAGAGCCGGGTCGCCGTTCCCCTGCGGAAGATCTCCGAGCACCTGGTCGTACGTGCGGTTCTCACGGATCACGTAGACGACGTGGCGAATCGGCGAGGCGCCGGACGCCGGCAGGACGGCGGACGCTTTCGCAGCCGCCGCGGCTCGCGCGGCCGGCCGCCGGTTCGCGTACGCGCGGGCCGTGAGAGCGGCGAGCGCCTCGGCCGCGGGAACGTCGACCCGCGAGACCGTCCCCGGGATCGTCCGTGTCTTCTTCCAGGCCCTGTCCTTCTTTCTCGTCGGGTCGGGACCGCCGACGGCGTTCGCCCAGGAGCCCGCGCCCTTCGCGTTCGCGACCCAGAGCGTCTTCCCGTCCGCGGAGAGCGCGAGCGCCGCGGGATACCAGCCGCTCGGGATGAAGCCCCTCGTCCGGGCCGCGTGGACGTCGCCGCCCACGTCGACGACGGCGACCGCGTCGTCGTCCGCGTTCGCGACGTAAAGGGTCTTCCCGTCCGGCGAGAGCGCGAGCGCGTTCGGCGTCGAGCCGTCCGGGAGCGCGTCCGCCGAGGGCGTGCCCGGCCCGTCGGGCCCGAGCGCGACGGAGATCTGGCGCGCGACGGCGCGCGAGGCGAGGTCCACGGCCGCCACGAGGTTCCGGTTCGACTGCGCCACGTAGAGAGTCCGGCCGTCGCGCGAGAAGGCGAGGTCTGACGGGTGGTCGGCCGTCTTCACGGTCGCGACCGCGGCGCCCGACGCCGCGTCGACGAGCGAGACCGTCGCGGCGCCCCAGTTCGAGACCGCGAGAAGCGCCCCGTCCGGCGACAGGACCGGCCGGTAGGGATGGACGCCGACGGGGACCGAGGACGCGACCGTTCGCGACGCGAGGTCGATCCGCACGAGATCGTTCAGGAGGATGCGCGCCGCCCAGAGGCTCTTTCCGTCGGCGGAGACGGCGAGGCCGGAGGGCGTTGCGTCGAGCTTGGCGGGCTCTCCGGCCTTCCGGAGCGGCAGGGGGTCCTCGGCGAAGAAGCGGTCGCCCTCGAGGCGAAAGACGAGGACGTTCTTTCCGCCCGCGCCGGCGAGGTACACCCGTCTCCCGTCCGGAGAAATCGCGAGGCCGAGCCACGACTTCTTCACGGGCTCCTTCGCGAGCGTCTTTCCCGTCGCGGCATCGAGGAGGTGAAGCGACTGGTCGTCGGCCCCCGTGCAGGCCGCGACGACGCGCGTCCCGTCCGGCGTCAACGCGAGCGCGAATGGGTACGGCGCGACCTCGGACTGCGTCCCCGTGGGAGTCAGGAGCCGGCCGTTCGGAAGCAGCGTCTCACCCGTCGGCAGCTTCCCGGGCACGGATCGGTCGGCTGCGCGGGCGACGGGCGCGAGGACGAGCACGAGCGTGGCGGCGAGAACGCTGGTCAGGGTCGCGCGGTGCATGGACCGAGCGTATCGCGCCGGGGCGAAGGCCGCGTCAGGACGCCGTCAGGGCGCGGAAACGGGCCTCGCCCCGGAGGCTCGCGAAGTCGGGGTCGATCCGCGCGCGCGCAACCGTGTAGGCGTGCCGCTGCGCGGCGGCGCGCACGAGAGCGTCCAGCGCGCGTTCCTTCTCCCCGAGGAGCGCCCAGGCCGCGGCGACGTAGTAGCGTGTGAACGGCTCGTCGGCCCCGATCCTCAGGCGCTCCTCGAACGCGTCCAGCGCGAGGAGGAGCGCCTCCTTCCCCTCCTCCGCCCGGCCGAGCGCGAGAAGCGCGCTCCCGAGATGGACGTGCAGCTCGACGACGGCCCTGTCCTTGAGCGCGTGGTCGACCCGGCGCAGGAATGCGAGCTCGCGCCGGTACTCCGCGACCGCGTCCTCGAACCTGCCCTCGAGGGCCCGCGCGACGCCGAGGCGCATGTAGGCGCCGACGATGAGGACGCCCTCCCGGCCTGACAGGCCGCGCTCCTGCAGCTCGATCGCCTGGCGCGCCGCCCGGTTGGCGAGCGGGAAGTCCCGGAGATGCGCGGCGACATGCGCGAGCTGGAGCGCGTACCAGCCGCCCTGCGGGTTCCTTTGGAGCGCGCGCTCGAAGCACGCAGCGGCTTCGGCGAACATCCCCTTCCCGATGAAGTACGCGCGGCCGAGGGCCGCGTGCGCGCCGGCGTCTTCCGGGTCCAGCTCCAGCGCGCGGCGAAGGGCGTCGAACCCGCGCTCCTCGCGCCCGAGGGCGACGAGCGTTCCACCGAGCTCGCGCCAGGCGCGCGGGAGGCGCGGCTCGAGCGCGAGCCCGCGCTCGAACGCCTGGACCGCCCGCTCGAGGAGCTCGGGCATCGCGAGGTAGGTCGCTTTCGTGTCGTACGCGGCGCCGAGCTCGATCCAGGCGCGGCCGTATTCCGGGTCGAGCGCGACGGCCCGCTCGAAGAAGAGGATCGCGCGGTCCACGGATTCGCGGCTCTCCGCGCGCAGGTTCACGAGCCCTTTCGAGAACGCCTCGTAGGCGTCGATGACGTGCGTCGTCTCGCCCGCGCCGGATTGCGGCCGGGCGGCGACGTGGAAGCCGTCGGCGAGCTGCGCGACGATCCGGTCCTGCAGGCCGAAGAGCTCCGCCATCGCCCCGTCGACCTTCACGGTCGTGAGGACCTCGCCGGAGTCGACGTCGCTCGTGCGGGCCGTGATCCTCACGCGGTCGCCGAGCCGCTGGAAGCCGCCCGTGACGACCCAACGCGCTCCAACCTCGCGGCCGAGGCGCGCCGCGAGCTCCGTCTCGCCCTGCGGAGCGCGTTCCGTCAGGCGTTTCTCGACCTCGCTGATGCGCTCGCGGCCGATGACGGCGAGCCCCGGAACGCCCTTCAGATCCGCCGTGACCGTCTCCATGATCCCGGTCCCGAGCCAGTCGTCCTCCGGGCTCTTCGTGATGTTCGAGAACGCGAGCACGGCCACGGCGTTCGGCGGAGCGGAGGGCGTGGCCGGAAGCCCCGGCCCCGACGTCCGGGCGCCCCCCGCGAGCGCCTCGAGCTGCGCTCGCACCTCGCGCATCGTCGACGTGCGCCGCTCGCGGTCCTTCTCGAGCATCCGGGCGACGACCGCCTCGAGCTCCGGAGTGACGCCGGAGGCCGCGCGGGATAGAGGCGGCGGGTCGGCGTGAAGCACACGGTCGAGCGTCTCCACGGCGTTCGCCCCTTCGAACGGGCGGCGGCCCGTGAGCGACTCCCAGAGGAGGGCTCCGAGCGAGAAGACGTCCGCGCGGGCGTCGACGTCGCGCCCACGCGCCTGTTCGGGCGACATGTACGCCACGGTCCCGACGACCGCGCCCGGGATCGACTGCGTCGGCCCCGCCGGTCCGAGGCTCCACGTCTCGCCGGAACCGCCGGACGGCGCCCGCCAGGCCGCGAGGCCGAAGTCGAGAACCTTCACCCGGCCCGCGGCGTCGACGATGACGTTCCCGGGCTTCACGTCGCGGTGGACGACGCCGCGCGCATGAGCGGATTCGAGCGCGGACGCGACCTGCCGCGCGACGTCGACGGCCTCGGCGACCTCGAGCGGCCGCTCGGCGATGAGCTCGGCGAGCGTCCGGCCCTCCACGTACTCCATCGCGATGAAGGGGACCGGGTGGCCGTCCCGCACCGCCTCGTCGATCTCGTAGATCACGGCGATGTTCGGATGGCTGAGCTGCGAGGCCAGCCGCGCCTCGCGCAGGAGGCGGGCGGATTCCTCGGGGGTCGCCCCGCCCTTCAGAAGCTTGAGCGCGACGGGCCGGCGCAGACGGGTGTCCTCCGCGCGCCAGACCTCGCCCATCCCGCCCGCGCCGAGCCGCGCGTCGATCCGGTAGCGGCCGAGGACCTCGCCGATCACCCGGCCATCTTATCGGGCGCGGGCTCGCCGATAATCTCCGCGATGCCCGCGACGCGCGCCCGGCTGAAGGAGCTCGCCGGACTCTTTCTGAAGCTGGGATTCACGGCGTTCGGCGGCCCGGCAGTGCACGTCGCCATGATGGAGCACGAGGTCGTGGGGCGGCGCCGCTGGATGAGCCGGGAGGCTTTCCTCGACCTCCTCGGCGCGACGAATCTCATGCCGGGCCCCATCTCGACGAAGATGTCGCTCTTCATCGGCCATGCCCGCGCCGGACTCGCCGGGCTCCTCGTCGCGGGCCTTTCCTTCGTCCTCCCGGCGAGCGCGATCGTCCTGGCCTTCGCGTGGGCCTACGTGCGGTTCGGCGCGCTCCCCGCCATGCCCCACTTCTTCGAGGGAATCAAGCCGGTCGTCCTCGCGCTCGTCGCGACGGCGCTCGTCAGCCTGGGCCGGACGGCGTTGAAGACGCGCTTCCACCTCGTTCTCGGCGCGGCCGCGCTGGCGGCGGCGTTTCTCGTCCACGAGTTCCTGCTGCTGCTCCTCGCCGGGTGCGTCTCGTTGGCGGCCATGGCGTTCGGGGATTTTCTTAGAAGGGTAAGAGGGGCGGGATCGCAGCCGCCGCCGGAGCCACACGGCGGGGCCGCGGCGACAGCGCCCCCGGCACCGGCCGCGCTCGCGAGCACCGCCGGCGCCAAGCCTCATTCACCTTCTAAGAACTCTTCCTCTTCTCTTTCGTTCTTTTCCCCTCTTCTCTTTTCTTCAGCAGCAATCTCTTCCTCGTTCTCTCTCTCCGGCCTTTTCTTCTTCTTCCTCAAGACGGGGGCGATCCTCTTCGGCAGCGGGTACGTGCTGCTCGCGTTCCTGAAGAACGACCTCGTCGAGCGCTGGCACTGGCTCACGAGCGCGCAGCTCCTCGACGCCGTCGCCGTCGGGCAGTTCACGCCGGGCCCCCTCTCGTCCACGGCGACGTTCATCGGCTATGTCCTCGCTGGGCCCGCGGGCGCCGCCGTCGCGACGGCGGGAATCTTCCTGCCCGCGTTCGCGTTCGTGGCTCTCTGCGGCCCCATCGTGCCGCGCCTCCGTGCCTCGCGCCCCGTCGGCAGGTTCCTCGACGGCGTCAACGTCGGAGCGCTCGCGCTCATGGCGGCCGTGACCCTCCAGCTCGCGCGCTCGGCGCTCGTCAACGTTCCGACCGCGGCGCTGTTCCTCGCGTCGGCGGCCGTCCTCACCGTCTTCCGGATCAACGCCGCGTGGCTCGTTCTCGCCGGCGGCCTCCTCGGAATCGCGTTCGGCTGACGACTATAATTCCTTGCGCCGCGCCCAAGTCCCTCCCTGCGCGCGCCCTCGTCAAGGAGATTGAGATGTACGACCTCGTCGTGATCGGCTCGGGACCCGGCGGCTACGTCGCCGCGATCCGCGCCGCCCAGCTCGGACTGAAGACCGCGATCGTCGAGAAGGACGCGAAGGTCCCAGGCGTCGGCCTCGGCGGAACGTGCCTCCACCGCGGATGCATTCCCACCAAGGCGATGCTGAAGTCCGCCTCGCTCTACGACGAGACGAAGAACCACGCCGCCTCGTTCGGCGTGAAGACGGCCGGAGTCGAGCTCGACTACCCCGGCGTCGTGAAGTTCCGCGACAAGGTCGTCTTCAAGGGCGCCAAGGGCGTCGAGTTCCTCATGAAGAAGCACAAGATCGACGTCCACCCGGGCTTCGGCCGGCTCGCCGCCGCGAACCGCGTCGCCGTCCTCGGCGAGGCCGGCGAAACGGTCCTCGAGGCGAAGAACGTCCTCATCGCCACGGGCTCGGTCCCGCGCGATCTTCCCCACCTCAAGGCCGACGGCGTCTCGATCCTGAACTCCGACCACATCCTGAAATCCACGTCGATCCCGAAGTCGCTCCTCGTGATCGGCTCGGGCGCCGTCGGCGCCGAGTTCGCGTCGTGCTTCGCGCGCTACGGCACGAAGACGGTGCTCGTCGAGGTCCTCCCGCGCATCCTGCCCGTCGAGGACGAGGAGATCTCGAAGGAGGTCGAGAAGGCGTTCCGGAAGAAACACATCGAGGTCCACGTGAAGACGG
>DATKLW010000077.1:0-12938 GCA_035542215.1 Thermoanaerobaculia bacterium
TCGCCGGAGGAAAACGCGTTCACGCCCTCCGATTGGCGGAGGATCGCAGTCCCGGTGCAGTCGGCGCTCTCGTAAAACGACGAGGTGAGACCGGGCCATGGAGCCGAGCCGTAGAACCACCCCCACGAGCTCCCGCGGACCTTGGCCCGAAGCCCGTAGGTGCGGCCCGGAACGACCGAAGCACACTGTTCGATCAGGGCCCAGCCGTAGCCTCCGAATCCCGCGGAGCCGGCGCCGAGAGCGACGGAGCCGCTTCCGGACGTTCCGGCGGCATCGTCTGAAACCCAGACCGCGGACCGGCTCGCGTTCGAGTCCGGGACGCTAAGAGTGAGAGTCCAGCTCGAGAGATCCCGGTCGAATCCCGGATTCGTCAGCAGGTTCGTTCCGGGCGTCGCCGGCGTGGCGTCCTGCGGCAGGAGGGTCCGCGGGTCGCTCGTGACGTTGTCGATGACGGAGGCGTAGGCCGCGACGAGGCCGCCGGCCGTCGGCGTCGAGACGGAGATCCTGCCGAGGTTTAGCGCCGGCGCGCCGAGAAGCGCGGCGGCTCGCGTGAGCTGCGTCATGCCGAGCGGCGGCAGCGCGACGTCCTGCGTGCCGAGCTGAGTGCCGTCGGCGGCGAAGAGGACGACGTGCGCCATCACGGGGATTTCGGTGGGGTTCGCAAGGACGAGGTTCGTGCGGAAGGCGCCGTTCTCGCGGATCGGGGCGAGAGTCTTCGGAGTGGCGCCGGCGTAGTCGGCCGCGCCGAGGGCGGGCAGCGCCTGGCCGACGGAGCCGCCTGAAGGTGCGGGCGTCGAGGTCTCGCTCTGGAGGAAGACCGACGGCGACGAGGACGTCATGAGGATTGCGCCGTAGTCCTGCTGGTGGTTGAGCTCCCACTCCTCGTCGCTCAGGGAGAGCGTCTGGCCAGCGCGGACGACGTATGCGCGCTCGGTCCCTCCTCGCCCGTCCATGTCGTGTCCGAGCCACTTGAGCGCGACGGCGGCGTCGGCTGCTCCCGGGTTCACCAGCGTCATTCCGGTGCGCCAGTAGGCGGAGACACCGGAGATCCACGCCGCAGAGGGGAGGATCGACACGACCTCCGTCGCAGCGGCCGCCGTGAGAAACGCTGCGTCTGCGACTGCGTCGACGTAACTCAGGCCGTAGAAGGAAGTACCGGTCGCCGACACGCCGACATCAATCCTGGTGGAACGGGCCTCCGCCGGAACGAGAGCGCTTGACGACGCGAGATCCCAGCGCCCCCCGGAGTTGGTCTCGAGCGGTCCGCCGGAGGGTAGCTGGGCGAGCGCCGCTGGGCCTGTCGACGTGCCTGAACAGTCCGTAGATGGGTAGAACCTGACCTGGACCTCTCCGGACGCGGTTGTGAGCTGGCGGATCGTGAGGAACCGGGCGCCGAAGGTCACGAGCGAGCCGCCAACCGCGGGAACGCACTGCTCGACAAACGCCGAGGCCGTGGAAAACGTCTCCGCTCGCGCATGGAGGGCGGCGCCGCCGGAGACGGCGCTGCCTTTGGAATCGACGGGGCCCCAGGCGACGGACGCCTCGACATGTCCGGGATCCGAGGATGGGAACGTGGACGTGGCCGCTGTCCACCCCGACAGATCCCGGTCGAAACCGGGATTCGCGAGGAGATTCTGCGGAAGGGCGGGGAGGGAGACGAGGGCGAGGAGCGGGATCGCAAGCAGAAACTCCCGCCGCCTTAAGACGCGCATCAGTTCCTCGGTCCTCTGGAAGTGCTCCGCAATCCGGCCACCTTTCGAAGGATCTCCTCGTCACCCATCCCTTGGCCATGAGCAGCCCGCACCGGTCGTCGCCCGCGTGCGTTACCATCGCGCCCCTTGGTCGCCCGCCCGGAAGATCTCCTCGAAGGCCTCAATCCCGAACAGGCCGCCGCCGTCTCGCACGGCGAAGGGCCGCTCCTCGTCCTCGCGGGCGCCGGCTCGGGAAAGACGCGCGTTCTGACGCGGCGCCTCGCGTGGCTCGTCGCGCACGGCGTGCCGCAGGAGGGGATCGTCGCCGTCACGTTCACGAACAAGGCGGCCGGCGAGATGAAAGAGCGCGTCGCGAACCTCCTCGGGACCGAGCGCCCGCGGTCGTACGTCGGGACGTTCCACTCGTGGGGCGTGCGCCTCCTCCGCCGCTTCGCGGACGAGGCGGGCGTGCCGCGGGGCTTCGTCGTCTACGACTCGGACGACCAGCTCACCCTCGTCAAGCGCGTCATGAAGGACGTCGCGATCCCCGAAAAGTCCGCGACGCCGCGCCAGATCCAGTCGAAGATCTCGTCCGCGAAGAACGAGGGAATCTCGCCGGAGGACTTTCCGCGCCGCTTCGGCGATTTCCTAGGCTCGCGTCTCGCGGACGTCGCGCGCGGCTACGAGAAGTCGCTGCGGGCCGCCCAGGCGCTCGACTTCGACGATCTCCTCGTCCTCTCGGCGAAGCTCGTCGGGACGAACGAGCGCGTGCGCGACCTCCTGCGCCGCAGCATCCGGCACCTTCTCGTGGACGAGTACCAGGACACGAACCGGATCCAGGCGAAGCTCGTGAAGCAGGTGGCGGGCGACGCCGGGAACCTCTTCGTCGTGGGCGACGAGGACCAGTCCATCTACCGCTGGCGCGGGGCGGACGTTTCGAACATCCTCGAGTTCACGCGCGACTTCCCGACGGCGAAGACCGTCCGCCTCGAGCGGAACTACCGCTCGACGGCGCCCATCCTGAAGGCCGCGGGCGCCGTCGTCGCCGAGAACCGGCGCCGCCTCGGGAAGACGCTCCGGGCGACGAAGCCGGGCGGCGAGAAGGTGCGGCTCGTCGCGTTCGACGAGGAGCGCGACGAGGCGCGCGAGATCGTCGCGCGCGTCGCGGCCGCGCGCCGCGCGCGCCCTCAGGGCGAGGTCGCCATTCTCTTCCGGACGAACGCCCAGTCGCGGCCGTTCGAGGACGAGCTCCTGCGCGCGAACCTCCCGTACGTCCTCGTGGGCGGGACGAAGTTCTACGAGCGGGCCGAGATCAAGGACCTCCTCGCGTACCTGCGCCTCGCGCGGAACCCGGACGACGGGGTGTCGTTCCGGCGGGTCGTCAACGTCCCCGCTCGCGGCGTCGGCGCCGCGACGCTCGAGGCGCTCGAAGCGCACGCGGCCGAGAACGGCCTGTCGCTCCTCGCGGCGACGGGCGCGCTGCCGCCGGGCATGACGGACAGGGCGAAGAAGGCCCTGACAGAGTTCCGGGAACTCGTGAAGCGCCTCGCGGAGTTCGGGGCGGGCGCGGAAAACGGCGCGGCGGCGACGATGGCGTTCGCGCTGGAGGAGACGGGGCTCACGAAGCTCTACGAGAACTCCCTCGACCCGCAGGACGAGGCCCGCCGCGAGAACCTCGACGAGCTCCTCGCGGCCGCGCGCGAGCACGAGCGCGCGACGTCCTACGGCGGCGAGGGGGACGACCCCTCCATAGCGGGCTTCCTCGACGCCGTGACGCTCCGCGCCGACGCCGACGAGGCCGACGAGAAGAAGGGGATCCTTCTCATCACGCTCCATGCGGCCAAGGGTCTCGAGTTCGACGACGTCTTCCTCGCGGGGGCCGAGGACGGCTCGCTCCCGCACGCGTCGTCGCGCGACGACGACGACCAGTTCGAGGAGGAGCGCCGGCTCGCGTACGTCGGCATGACGCGCGCGAAGGAGCGCCTCACGATCTCGTGGGTGAGGCGCCGCATGGTTCGCGGCGAGTGGATGAGCCGCGACCGCTCCCCGTTCCTCGACGCCATCCCGGGCGACGTCGTCCAGTACGAGGACATGACGTCCGGCTTCGGAGGAAGAACCGGAGATTCGGATTTCTCAGAAGGTGGAGGGAGAGGCGGCGCGCGCGGGCGGGGGTACGGCTCGGGCGGCGGCTATGGCGGCGGGGCGTACGGCGGCCGCGGCGCCTCGTCCGGCGGCTCGCTGTTCCCCGACTACGAGAACGAATCCCAGGAGGTCTCCCCCTCTTCACCTTCGAAGAAAACTCTCTTCGGCCGTCCCCCGATGCGCAACATCACCCCCGTGCGCGGCGTGATGAAGCGGACGCCGCCGCCTCCCACCGCGTCGGGCTTCCGGCGCGGGTCGAAGGTGCTGCACCCCGAGTACGGCGTCGGCGTCGTCCTGACCGTGGAAGGCTCCGGCGACGCCGAGAAGCTCGTCGTCTACTTCGACCGGGCGGGCCGCAAGAAGTTCGTCGCGAAGTTCGCGAACCTGTCGCCGGCCTAGCGCTCTTTCGCGAGCGTGACGATCGCGCGGCGGAGCTTGCGGTGCGCGTCGAAGAGGCGGACGAAGTCCGACTCGCGCCGCCCGCCCTTGGCCCGGATCACGGCGAGGAGCGCGCGCTTCTCGGCCGGCGTCCAGCCCGCGACGCCCGGCAGGATCGAGACGAGAGGCGCCCAGCGGCGGAGCGCGAGGCGCTCGGCGGGGGACCACGCTCCCGTTCGCGCGCCGAGGAGGCGTCCCGCCTCGGCCGAGAGCACCGCCTCGGCCCTCTCGCGATCCGAGCCGAAGCGGGACGCGACGGCGTCGACGACGGCGAGGCCGACGTTCGGGAGCTCGACGAGGCCGATCGCGTCGCGCCGCGCCTTCCCGGCGAACCAGTAGAGGTTCTCCGAGGCGAGGATCTTCAGATCAGCGCGCGACGTGCGGTGCTTCGGGTCCGCGGCCATCCGGCGCTCCTCGACCTCCATGAGCGCGACGGCGCGCGGGGCGCGGGGGACGAAGCCGAGCTTGCGGTAGAACCACCAGGCGCCGGACTCGAGCGCCTCGGGGTTGCCGTAGCCGCCGAGCTGGTACGGAAAGATCGTGAAGACGTCCGATCCGAAGAGGGCGCGCGTCATCGACAGGACCTTGCCGTACACGAGGCCCGATTCGCCGCCGCGGAACGTGTCGAAGACGTTGTACGCGATCTCCGACGAGCCGAAGAGGGCGCTCGTGAGGACGTAGCCGATCGGGACGCCGTTCTTGAGCGTCAGGAAGCCGTAGACGGACTCGAGGAGGAGCCTGCGCTCGGGGACGACGCCGATCGCGACGAACGAGAGGCCGTCCGGGTACGTCACGAGGCGCACGTCGCCCGCGTCGCCCCACTGGAACGCGTCGAGGTCCCGCTGGCGCGCGACCATCGCCTCGCGCGCGAGGTCGATGTAGCGGGCGGCTTCGCGCGGGGGGACGGGCTCGATCGAGAGCGGTGGCCGGGCGAGAGCGCGGCGGACGTCCGGGCGCCCGCGGTCGAGCGGGCGCGTCTGGAAGACGACGGGCGCGGTCCTCAGGCACGCGTTCGTCCGGGCGGGCGTGTCCGGGCCGGGATCGAGGACGAGCGGCAGCTCGAGAGATTCCCAGATCCATTCCTTCTCGAACGTCCCGTTGCCGAGCGTCGCCAGCCGGCGGACGAGGTATGCCGCGTCGGTCTCTTTCGGCCCCTTGAGGCGCTTCACCCAGCCTCGCGTCCCGAGGTCGAGCTCGTCGAGAGCGGGCGTCTCGGCCCAGAGGGAGACGAGCGGGAGGAGGCGCTCGAGGGCCGGCCCCTTCTCGAACGCCTTCCAGTCGACCCGGAGCTTCCCGCCCCAGCGAGCGGCGAGCCAGCGCGCGGTGCCTGCGAAGAACGGGAAGCGCGTCTTCGTCCCCGCGATGCCGCTGTCTTCCAGCGCGGCGCGGTGGCGCGCCAGGTCGGGCCGCCGCGCGAAACGCGCGAGGAGAGACTCGACCTTCGCGAGGACGAGCTCGTCGTCCGGCCAGGCCCGCAGGAAGCAGAGCGCTTCGTGCAGGCGCTCGACCTGCTTCGAGGTCGAGAGGCGCGCGCCCGCGAGGACGTCCATCGCGTCCAGCCGCCGCGCGGCCGCGGCCGGGCTCCGCTCCGTCCGCGCGCTCTCGAGCGCGCGAAGGGCCTCCGCCGCCGTCACGGGCGCGTCCTTCCGGCCGGCTCGAGCGAGCGGCCGGCGAGGAGGGCGGCCGACTCGGCGTCGGCCCACGCGAGCTCCGTCTCGAGGAGGAGCCGGCGGCGGCGCCGCGCGGCGGTCGAGCCGGCGGAGGCGCGCTTGAGCTCGTCCGCGAGGAGCCCGCGGTATTCCTGCAGGCGCCGCACGCGGTCCGGCGGGGCGTTGCGTTCGAGGAGGGCGAGGCGCGCGAGCGTCGCGTCGTGCGGCCGGGGGAGCGCGAAGGGCTCGGCGAGCCACTCCTTCAGCTCGCGCCGGCCGGAGGGCGTCACGCGGTACTCGCGCCGCGGAGGTCCCTGCGGCGAGCGTCGGCGCTTGAGCGAGACGAAGCCGCCGCGGAGAAGACGGCGGAGCGCCGGATAGATCTGGGAGAGATCCGCGTCCCATCCGCGCGCGGGGTCCTCGGAGAGGCGCCGCTTGAGGTCCCAGCCGCTCGCGGGAGCGGTCGACAGGAGGCCGAGAAGGACGTGGGGGAGGGACACGGCCGGAGTATATGAGACGTTATATACCGGCGTGCAAAACCCGTGGAGTGCGCTGTGGAAATCTCGGGGGACCCAGGCGGGTCCGGGAGGGGTCCGGACAAAAAAATAAGGGGGCTGGTGTAGCCCCCGAATCCCGGAAATACCTTGGATTGGAATGGTTTGAAGTAACGAAGTTACTTCTTGCCCTTCTTCGCCTTCTTCGTGCTCTTCTTCGCAGCTTTCTTCTTGGCCGGCATGGTTTCTGTCACCTCCTCACTGGCAGGTTTCGTTGACAGTGCCGGAAGCTGCGTGCTAGGTTGTCCGCCCCTCGAAGGACGGGGACTAGCGCTTCCGGATTCTGTCGACTGCCTCGATTCACTTCTAAGCGTCGAGAGTTTTCAAAAGATCTGGTTCCCGTGGGACGGCATCGTGTTTCGATCACGGCGCCGTCCCTTTTTTCTTCCTGAGCGGAATTGTATAGAGGCTCGACGGTACGAATCAAGAATTTTTTTCTTGACGAGCGAAGATTCTTTCACCCGCTCGTTCGTCGTCGCGCGGAGGGTCTCGCGCGCATCCGGGCTAGGATCGCGAGCGGAGAGACACGGAGACAACGCATGACGGACTCACTCGTTCTCGCTCACTCGCCCGACTCCGACGACGCGTTCATGTTCTACGGACTGCGCGCGAACGCCGTCGACACCGAGGGCGTCTCCTACACGCACACGCTCGCCGACATCGAAACGCTCAACCGCCGCGCGCTCGAGGGTGAGCTCGCGATCACCGCCGTGTCCTTCCACGCATACGCGTACCTCGCGGATCGTTACCTGCTCCTTCCCCACGGCGCGTCGTTCGGTGACGGCTACGGGCCGTGCGTCGTCGCGAAGAGGACGGGCGGGCCGCGCACGCTCGCCGACCTGGCCGGCAGGCGCGTCGCCGTCCCGGGCAAGCTCACGTCGGCCGCGATGTGCCTCGCGCTCTACTCGAAGGGCGCGACGCCCGTCGTGATGGCGTTCGACAAGGTCGGCGACGCGGTGAACGCCGGCGATGTGGACGCGGGCGTCGTGATCCACGAGGGGCAGCTCACGTGGAAGGACGAGGGGTTCCACCTCGTGGCCGACTTCGGCGTCGTCTGGAAGGAGGAGACGGGTCTCCCGCTTCCCCTCGGCGGCAACGCCGTCCGCCGCGACCTCGGCCCCGAGCTCATCGCGCGGGTCTCCCGCGCGCTCGGCCGGTCGATCGAGTACGCCCTCGACCACCGCGAGGACGCCCTCACGGACGCGATGCGTTTCGCGCGCGGTCTCCCGCGCGAGAAGGCCGACCGCTTCGTCGGAATGTACGTGAACGACTGGACGCGCTCGTACGGCGAGAAGGGCCGCGCGGCCGTGCGCCTTTTCCTGAAGAAGGGGTTCGACGCCGGCATCCTGCCGAAGCTCGTCGTTCCCGAGTGGGTGGCGGAGGGTTGAGGGCGTGACGAGGAAGGCGCGGGCTCTCGCGGGCGGTTTCCTGTTCACGGCCGCCCTCTGGTGCGGGATGCTCGCGTTCTTCGGCGCTTTCGGGGCGCGCGTCGTCCTCGAGACGTCGCCGAGCCGCCATGCGGCCGGGGCCGTGAACAAGGTCCTCCTCGACGTCCTCGACGCGGCCTCGCTCGGCGCGGTCCTCCTCCTCGGCCTCGGCCTCGCCCTTTGGAACCGCGCACGGCCCTGGACCGCGCGCGCCCGCGGCTACGCGGTCCGCTTCCTCGCGGTCGCGGCCGTCGCGGCCGCGGCGTCGCTCTTCGTCGTGACGCCCGAGATGATGGAGCGGCGCGAGCGGATGGGGCCGATCGACCTCGTCTCCAAAGAGGATCCCGTGAGGAAGGCCTGGGGCCGGCTGCACGGCGTCTCCTCCCTGACGCTCCTCGTGCGACTCGCCGCGTCCGCGGGCGTCTTCGCCGCGGGGTTCTCGCAGCTCCCGAAGGGCGACTGACCGCCGTTCACGCTGCGTGGCGGAGAAAGAACTCCGTCCAGCGCCGCGCGTATTCGTCCGGCGCGACGGCCTGCGGCTCGTCGGCGTGGTGACAGTGGCCGCACGCGGGGACGCGCCAGAACGTCTTTTCTCCCGCGAGCGCCTCGTAGAGCCGCGGCGAGAAGCGGATCGGTACGAGCTCGTCCGTCTCGCCGTGGACGACCGTCGTCGGACACGTCACGCTCCGGGCGGCCGTCACCGGGTCGGCTTGCGAAAGGTCGAGCTTCTCCGTCTTCTCGATCCTTCGGACGAGGAGCCTCACGGGGCCTTCGAGGAGGACGCGGGGGAGCCCCGTCGCGCGGTGGAGGTAGTGGACCGCCATCGCGCGGAGGTCGCCGAACGGCGACTGGAGCCAGAGCGCGGCGGGGGTCCGCGCGGCGGCGAGCTGGAGCGCGAGAAGAGAGCCCATCGAGCAGCCGTCGATCCCGAGGCGCGAGGCCTCGACGCCGAACCGCGCGCGCGCGAGGTCGAGGAGAAGCAGGAGGTCGTTCGTCTCGCGGATCCCGCACGTGATGCGCGCGCCCGTCGACGGCGGGTGACCGCGGAGCTCCGGGACGAGCACGTTGAAGCCGAGCCGGAGCGCGCGCACCGCGTCCCTCGTCCACTCGGCCCCGCCGCCCCCCTTGCCGTGGAGGAAGAGGAGTGTCGCGCGCGTCGCGGGACGGCCGGGCGACGCGAAGAGCGTCACGAGGCGGGCGGGCTCGGCGGGGTCGCCGTCGTGGACGAGCGTCTCGACGACGCCGGATGGACCCGCGGCGGTCGCGACGGCCGCGTGGAACGCTTCCGTCGACGCGGTGACCGGAGCGAGGCCGACGGGCGACAGGAGGATTCCCGCGAGCGAGCGCATGCCAGGGAGGCGACGCCGTCAGGAGGCCTTCGCCGCCTTCTTCCTCCCGCTCCCGCCGGCGCCCGCGCGGTACTCGGCGTTCTGCGGTTCGAGCTCGGCGGCGTGCTTCCACGCCGCGGTGGACCCGGCCGCGTCGCCGGTCGCGAGGAGGGCCTGCGCGAGGGCCGCCTGCGCCGCGGCGTCGCCGCCCTCCGAGAGCTCGACGGCGCGGCGCGCGTGCTTGAGCGCCTCGGCGGGCTCCTTGAGGGCGAGCGACGCGCGCGCGGCGCGCGTCTCGAGAGCCGCGTCGAGCGCGCCTCCGCCCGTCGCGAGCGCGGCGAGGAACGCCTTCTTCGCGTCGGCCGTCCGGCCCGCGGCGGCGCGGGCCTCCGCGAGGTCGAGCTGCTTTTCGACGCGCACGCCCGGCGCGGCGCCGTCGCGGTCGGCGGCGGCCGCGGCCCGCTCGTACGCGGCGAGGGCTTCGGCCGTGTGGCCGGCGCGCTTCTCGGCGCCGCCGAGCGCGGCGTAGAGATCCACGGCGTAAGGGCTGTTTTCGCCCGTGGCGGCGAGCGTCTCGGCGACCACGCGGCGCGCCGTGGCGACGTCGCCGCGCTTGCCGAGGCCCGTCACGTACGCCGTCGCGAGGAACCCGCGGCGCGGGTCGGTCCCGAGTCCCGGGAGGAACGTCGCGATGAGGTCGCCCGTCTCCGGCGCGTAGTCGTCGTCGAGCGTCTCGATCGCGACGAGCTGCGCGAAGAGCTGGAGAACCTCGGGACGCCCGAGGTCGCCTTCCTCGGTGACGACGCGGAGCGCGATCGGCCTCAGACGGAAGCGGTCCCGCCGGAGCGCGAGCGCGTTCCCGAGCCGAATGGCGTCCTCGCGGTTCCACTTCGCCTTGAGCTTCGCGAGGCCATCGAGGAGAGGCGTCTTCCCGGCGAGGATCGCCTCGCCGCCGCGCGTGAAGTCGGCGGCCTGGTAACCGCCGACGAGGCGGTCGATCTCGTTCCCGTCGCCGTCGATGAAGACGATCGTCGGGAAGGAGAACGCCTGGTAGCGGTTCGCGATCTTCCGGCCCTCGCCCTTCTCGGCGTCGACCCGAACCGGCACGACGGACGCCTTCGCCCATGCGACGACGGCCGCGTCCGAGAACGTCGTCCTGTCCATGATCTTGCAGGGGCCGCACCAGGACGCGACGACGTCGAGCATGACGGCCTTGCCCTCGGCCTTCGCGCGCTTGAGGGACTCGGCGAAGGGCCTTCCTTCGACGAACGGCACATGAACGGCCGCGGGGGTGGTTTTCGCCGTCTCGGCGGCGGCGAGAGGGAGAGCGGCGGCGGGTCCGGCGAGGGCGGCGACGAGGAGGAACCGGGAAGGTCTCACCAGCGGATTCTGCCTCAGAAGCCGGGTCGGAAGGGGTCGATCGGGGGAGGCGGCGGGTCCCCGGGGTACGTGACGGATTCGAGGAAGAGGCCCGACGGAGGGGACGTCCACGCGGCGCTCTTCGACGTCCGCGTCCCGAGCATCTCCTTCACCTCCGCGACCGCGAGGCGGCCCGTGCCGACCTCGACGAGCGTCCCCGTGAGGCGCCGCACCATCTTCCAGAGGAAGTGCGACGCGCCGATCCGGAACAGGAGGAGGTCGGGCGCTTCGGGCGGCGATTCGAGTCGCGCGAACGCGACCTCCACGAGCGTCGAGTCGTGGCCCTCGGGGTTCTCGCAGAAGCTGCCGAAGTCGTGGCGCCCCGGAAGGAGCGCCGCGGCCGCCTGCATCGCCTTCGCGTCCAGCCGGTCCTTGACCCACCAGACGTAACGCTTGCCGAAGGCCGTGCGCCGGCGCGAGATCCGGTAGCGGTAGACGCGCTCGCCCGCGTCGTGGCGCGCGTGGAAGGAGCGCGCCGCCGGAGCGAGGTGAAGGACGTGAATGTCAGGCGGAAGCCGGTCGTTGATCCCCTGCCGGATCTTCCCGAGCTCGGAGGCCGGCGCCCGGAAGAGGCCGTGGAGCGAGGCGACCTGCGCGAACGCGTGGACGCCGGCGTCCGTGCGGCCCGCGCCGTTCACCTTGACGTCCGCGCCGAGGACGCCCTTGCACGCGGCGGTGAGCTCGCCCTGCACCGTCCGGGCGTTCACCTGCGACTGCCAGCCGCGGTAGCGCCCGCCGTCGTACTCGAGGGTCGCGCGGAGGACATTCGCGGCGGTCACGGCCCCATTGTCGCCTCGAACCCGCTATCCTGCCCGTGCTCGTGCCGAGCGAGACTCTGGAAGCCGCCCGTCCCTTCACGCGCTCCCGCGACGCGGGAGCCGAAGCCCGCGCCGCCGCGGGTCTCCGGGCGCTCCTCTCGGCTCTCAAGGACGCCGCCGGAGACGCGTGGGCGGGCGCCGCGCTCGGCGGGGCGCTCGGCCGTGGCGAGGGGGCGACGCTCGTCGGGCGCGACGGAAGCGGCCATCCGGCGGACCCCTTCGAGATCCTCGCCGTCCTCGACGCGCCCGTGCGCGACGTTCCGGCGATTTCGCGGCGCCTCGCGAAAGCGGCGGGCGAGACCGCGCGCTCGCGGAAGATCCAGGTCTCCGTCGACGCGGTGGCGCGCCGGGCCCTCGCGCTCCTGCCGCCGACGCTCGCGAACATGGAGCTCGTCGCCGCCCGGCGCGTCGTGGACGGGCCGGAGGAGATCCTCCCGCGGTTCGACGAGGTCTACCGGGGCGGACCCGACCGCTTCGAAGGCCTGCGCCTCCTCGCGCGGACGGGCGCGCACCTCCTCGCGGCCGAACGCCTCGTGGACCGGTCCGGGACCGGCGCGAGGGCGCGCGAGGCGCTGCGCCTCGTGCAGGGAGCGGACCTCGCGCTCGGAGAGGCCGTCCTGATCTCGGCGCAGCGATGGGCGCCCGGCGTCGCCGCGCGGGAGGCCGAGCTCAAGGCGCTCGGCGCCGAGTCGCCGGACGGGCCGCGGCGGCCCGGCTTCCACGTCCGGATGAGCTGGACGCGCTTCAAGGACCTCGTCGAGCGGCACCGCGTCGCGGCCGCGGCGCTGGAGGCTCCCGCCGGTCCCGAGAACGTCGACGCGCGCCGCCAGGTCGCGCGCGCCGGCGACCGCTTCATGGAGATCCTGCGTCTCTTCGAGGAGGAGCGCCTCGGGGCCGACCTCCCGAACTGGACGGAGTACGCGATCGCTCTCGCGCGTCGGAGAAGCGGCGCGGCGGTCTCCGAGCTCTTCGGCGAGGACGAGGAGATCGGCGACGCGGCGGGCGCCGGCCGAGTCGCGCGGAAGACCGCGCGGACGTGGCCGCTTGCCGAGCGCGTCGCGCCGGCCGCGGCCGCGCTCGTCGACTGGGACCCCGGCGACCTCCCGATCGTGCCCGTCCTTCTCGATCTCCCCGACACCGCCTCGCGCGACGCCCTGCGGCAGCGGGCGATCGCGTGGGGAGAGACGGCCTGACGCGCCTCGGTAGCCCCCTCTGCGCCCCTAAACTTGTTTCACCGCGATGGTACAGCGGCGTCATCCGGAGGTGCCTCCCTTGCGGTGGAACCTCCCGGGCGACTTAGATGGACTTCTTCTCCGAGCGCACCAGTCCGCGGCACGAGCAGTAGTCCCTCCGTCGCGTGCGCCGTTCTCTGGAAGGTCACCCACGGCCCCCCTTCGATCCGTCGAGCCACGACGTACCGGGTAGAAACCTCTCGAAAAAACCTGTCGAGGAGCCCATTTCCGTAATACGCG
>DATKLW010000078.1:0-22662 GCA_035542215.1 Thermoanaerobaculia bacterium
CTGAGAGAAGAAGAGGGATTTCTTCGAGTGAAGAATGCGGCGGCGGTTCACGCCGTGCGGCTCCGGCGGTCCCTGCTGCCGGTCGGGCTCGCGTCGGCGGCGATTTCGGGCGCGCCGCTCCAGTCCGCCCTCTTCGAAGGATCTTTCGGCTCCTCTCTTTCGGGGGCGGCTCGCGGCGCGGATCTCCTCGTCGCGGTCCTCCTCCCGCGCCTCCTCGCGCACGTCGGAGCGCTGCCGCCCGTCCCGCGCGTCGTGGACTACGTCGACGCGCTCGCCGCGGCGGCGCGGCAGGCCGCGAACGACGACCCGGCCCCGTGGAGAAGGGCTTACTGGGAAGCCGAGGCGCCCCGCCTCGCGCGCGCCGAGGCCCGAGCCGCGGAGGGTGCGGCCGTCCTCTTCGCGACGACGCCGTTCGACGCGGCGCACCTCCCCGCGGGAACGCGCGCAGTCGCGAACGGCGTCGCGCTCGGGCCGCTCATGCCGGGGCCGCGCGGGAGGATCGTGGCATTCTCGGGCCGTCTCAAGTACCGTCCGAACGTCCTCGCCGTGAAGCGCCTGCTCGACGACATCTGGCCGCGCGTGAGACGCGACGTTCCCGAAGCCCGTCTCCGGATCGGCGGAGCCGACGCCCCGCACTGGCTCCTCGCGCGCTCGGGCCGCGACGGGGTGGACGTCGTGAGCCCCGTGCCGGACATGCCGGCGTTTCTGCGCGAGGCGCGCGTCGCAGCCGCTCCGGTCGCGATGGGAACCGGCACGCCGAACAAGCTCTTCGAAGCGTTCGAGGCGGGCGCGGCGGTGGTCGCCTCTCCCGAAGCCGTCTCGCGGGCGGCCGCGGGCGGCGAAGAGCCGCCCGCTCGCGCCGCGCGCTCGGACGAGGAATTCGCGGCGGCCCTCGCGTCCCTCCTGGACGACGCGGACGCGTCCGCCCGGGAAGGCGCTCGCGGCCGGGCGTGGGTCGAAGCGCACGCGAACCGCGACCGCTCCATCGATGCGCTCGCGGCGGGCTATCGCGCGGCGCGGGAGCGCGGGTGAAGGGCCACGGGCGCTTCGCGGGCCGGACGGTGTTCCTTGCGGCCGGGGATGCGGTCCTCGCCTGCGGACTCTTCAGCCTCGTCGTCCTCGTTCGCCGGATGCTTCCTCTGCCCGGCACGCTCGGGACGCTCCCGGCGCCGAACGTTCCGCTCGACGCCCTCTGGATGGGCGGCGTCGCGCTCGTCACGCTCGCCGCACTCTGGCTCGCGGGAACGTACGACGAGCCGCTCGCGTCCCTGAAGGAGCGCGGCGGACTTCTCGTCGGGACGCTCCTCGCGGGAGGCCTCCTCCTCGCCCTCTACTTCCTCGCGGGCCGCGCCGTGCCGCGCACCGTGCTCCTCCTCTGGGTGGCGCTCCTCTCGATCGTCCTCGGGCTCTGGCGGCGCGCCGCGGATTCGGTCGCGCCGATCGGTGTCCGCCCCGTCCTCGTCCTCGGCTCCGGGGAGGACGCGCGCCGGGCGGCCGGGGCCCTTTCCTCCGGCCGGATCACGGGCCACACGCTGCTCGCGTGGCGAGAGGACGTGTCGTCCTTCGACGTCGGCGCCGCGCGCGACGTCCTGTTCGCTTCGGACCGGCACGAGGACCGGCGTACGCTCGTCGCGCTTCTCGAGCGCAGCCTCGAACACGACTTCGACCTCTGGATCCTGCCGGGCGTCGCCGACGTCGTGGCTTCCCGCGTCGTGACGCGCAGCCTCGGAGACCTTCCCCTCGTGCCTGTCGCGAACCGGGGCGCGAGCGGTTTCGCCTTCGCATGGAGGCGCGCGCTCGACCTCGTTCTCGGGACCACGCTCGCGGTCGTCACGCTGCCGGCCCTCCTCCTCGTCACGGCGGCGGTGGCGCTCGAGAGCTCCGGCGCACCGTGGATCCGGCAGAGGCGCGTCGGACGCGGAGGCGTGCCGTTCATGCTCTGGAAGATCCGGACGATGAGGAAGGACGCCGAGGCCGGCACCGGCCCGACGCTGTCTTCCCCGGACGACGGGCGCGTGACGCGCATCGGAGGGCTCCTCCGCAGGTCGCGCCTCGACGAGCTTCCGCAGCTGTTTCACGTCGTCGGCGGCAGCATGAGCCTCATCGGACCCCGGCCCGAGCGTCCGGAGTTCGTCGCGACGTTCGAGAACGAGGTCCCGGCGTACCGGCTCCGCCACGTTCTGAAGCCGGGCCTCACCGGGCTCGCGCAGGTCATGGGGGCGTACGCGACGGAGCCGGACGTGAAGCTGCGGTACGACCTCGGATACCTCTTCCACTGGACGCCCGCGCTCGACCTGTTCGTCCTCCTCCGGACGGTCGTCACGGTCCTCCGGGGCAGCGGAATCTGAGACCCATTCGCACGTTGTAAGGATTACCATGGCCCCGCCGTTGCACTGACGGAAGGGTCATGCGAATCCGAACCGGTGCGGGAGGGGGTCCTCGTGCCTGAGCGTTTCGATCAGGCCCGCCTCGAGGCGACGTTCCGGGCCTGCCGGGCGCTTCGCCACGAGCTCGCGACCCCGCTGTCGGCGGCGGGGCTGCACCTCGAGCTGGCGCGCCGGGCGGCCGAGCGCCTGGAGGGCGGCATCCCGGCCAAGCTCCGCAGCGGGCTCGAAACGGGGAAACAACAGCTCGACGAGGTCGCACACCTTCTCGACGGTCTGATGGCGCTCGGGAGCGCGCGCACCGGCGCGCCCGGCCGCCTGGACTTCGCGGCGGTCATCCGTGAGGCGCTGCGCGACGCCGGACCCGAGCTCGAACGGCGCGGCCTTTCGGTCCGCGCGAGCGGTCCATCCGGCGGCCTCTTCGTGGACGGGTTCGCGGACGAGCTGGGGCCCGCGGCGCGCGAAGTGTTGCTCGCGGCGGCGCGCTGGGCCTCGCCCGGCGAGGCGCAGCTCGAGACGCGCTCGGCAAGACAGGACGTCGCGTTCGAATTTCAGGTGCCTCTCTCCGGTGGCGGGCCGGGGGAAATGCTCTTCAAGACACGGAGCCGGCCGAATGCGGGCCTCGGCCCGTTTTTGGCGCGCTGGACGTTCGAGGCGCACGGCGGGCGCCTGGAAGGCGTCGAGGATGGGGGCCGCCTCGCCGTCACGGCCTCGCTGCCGAAGGTGGCGCCATGAAGATCCTCGTCGTCGAGGACGACCGCGACACGCGTGAGGGCCTCCAGATGCTCCTCGAGGATTTCCACCTCGACGTGCGGGCGGCGGCGACGCTCGCCGAGGCGCGCGCCGCCCTCGCGGCGTTCGACCCGCACGTCTGCCTCACGGACCTCCAGCTTCCGGACGGCGACGGGCTCGACTTCGTTCGGGAGGCCCGGGCGGAGGATCCAAGGCGCGAGATCGTCGTCCTGACGGGCCACGGCTCGCTCGACTCCGCGGTGGAGGCGATGAAGGCCGGCGCGTTCGACTATCTCGTCAAGCCGCTCCGCCCGGTCCAGCTCGAGGCCGTCCTCGGGCGTCTGCGCCGCGGCGCCCCCGACGGCGGCGGCGACGCGGCGCTCTGGAAGACGCTCGACGAGACGGGCCGCTTCGGCGCGATCGTGGGCGTCTCGCCCGCGATGCGGGAAATGTGCGCCGTCATCGCCCGGGTCGCGCGCTCGGATGCGCCGGTCATGATCACGGGCGAGAGCGGAAGCGGCAAGGAGGCGGCCGCCCAGACGATTCACGACTTGTCCCGGCGCCGCGGCAGGCCGCTCGTCGCGATCAACTGCGGCGCGGTCTCCGCGAACCTCATCGAGAGCGAGCTCTTCGGTCACGAGCGGGGCGCGTTCACGGGCGCGGAAAAGCGCCGGTCGGGCTACTTCGAGCTCGCCCAGGGCGGCACGCTCTTCCTCGACGAGGTCACGGAGATGCCGCCCGACCTCCAGGTCAAATTCTTGCGGGTTCTCGAGACGAGGTCGTTCCGCCGCGTCGGCGGGAACGAGGAGATCGCGAGCGACGTGCGCGTCATCTCGAGCTCGAACCGCGACCTCGCCGAGGCGGTGGAGAAGAAGACGCTCCGCGAGGACCTCTACTACAGGCTCAACGTCCTCCCGCTCCACGTCGTCCCTCTCCGCGAACGGCGGGAGGACGTCCCCGTCCTCGCCCGGTTCTTCCTCGCGCGGATCGCGGAGAGCGAAGGCGGCGGCCGGCGCAGCTTTTCGCCCGCGGCTCTCGAGAGCCTCGCTGCCCATCCCTGGCCGGGAAACGTGCGCGAGCTCCGGAACGCCGTTCACCGCGCGTACGTGCTGTCGGACGGCGACACCGTCGACGACGCCGTCGTGGCGGCCGTCCTGGCCGGGCATTCGAGCGGCGTGTTTGCCTCGGTGCGGCCGCCCGCGCCCGGCTCCTCGCCTCGCGTGGAGGCCGTCGAGCCCGCCCCCGGGGGCGCGCCCACCGTCGCGGACGATCCGCTCGTCGTCCCCGTCCGCGTCGGGGACTCGCTCGAGGACGTCGAGCGGCGCCTTCTCGAGCGCACTCTCGCCGCCGTCGGCGGCAACAAGAGGAAGGCCGCCGAGATGCTGCGCGTGAGCCTCAAGACCGTCTACAACAAGATCAAGCAGTACGAGCTCGAGCGCTGACGGCGCCCGGGGCGCGGCGCAGGCTCACGCCTCGACGAGCCAGTGGCGCACGGCGCTGAGCAGCTCGGCGGGCTCCAGGGGCTTCTTCAGGAACCCGGCGTCGACCTTCCGCGGCGGGGCGAAGCCGGGCGCGGCGATTCCCGACATCACGAGGATCGGCAGGGAGGCAAACGAGGGGAGCTCCTCGATTCGCCGGACGAGGGCCCAGCCGTTCATCCGCGGCATCTCGAGGTCGACGATCACGAGGCGCGGTCTGAGGCCGGCTTCCAGACGCTCGAGGGCCTCCGCGCCGTCCTCGGCTCCCACGCCGCTCAGTCCTTCGTCGTCCAGGAGGCGGAGGAGCCCGTCGCGAAGAGCGCGGTCGTCGTCCACGACGAGAACGTCCGGCTGCGGACGCGCCGACGGCGGCTCCGGAGCGCGGCGCCGGGCGGGTCGCGCCGCGGGCGGGGGAGCGGACGTGGAGGCGCGCGGGGCGCCGAGCACGCCGCGCACACGGTGGATCCCGCCGTCGTCGACGAGGGGCACGCCGTTGCCGTCCACGGGCCTCCCGTCCACCGTGAGCGTCGCGACGCCTCCGGTCCTGCCGTCGGGGTTCTCGATGCCGATCTCCCAGCGCGTCCGGCCGATCCGGAGGGACACGGCGTAGCCCGGCCACGACCTCGGGATGCACGGCGAGATGCGCAGGACGGCGCCTTCGCGGCGCAGCCCGAGGAGGCTCTCGGTCGCGGCGCGATAGAGCCAGCCCGCCGAGCCCGTGTACCAGGTCCAGCCGGCGAGGCCGAGGCGCGCGGGGTGCGCCGAGACGTCGCCCGCGACGACGTACGGCTCGCCGGCATAACGGCGGACCGCGCCTTCGGACCGCGTGTGGTTGATCGGGTTGAGCATGTGGAAGATCTCGAGCGCCTCGTCCGCGGAGTCCAGCGCGGCGGCCGCCATGACGACCCACGCGGCGGCGTGCGTGTACTGCCCGCCGTTCTCGCGGATCCCGGGCGGATAGCCCTTGATGTAACCCGGCGCCTCCGGCCCGCGATCGAACGGGGGCGCAAGGAGCGCGACGATTTCCGCGTCCCGACGCACGAGGCGCGACAGCACGGCGTCGAGCGCGCGCTCGGCGCGCGCCGCCGGCACCGCTCCCGAGAGGACCGCCCACGACTGCGCGATCGAGTCGATCTGGCCGTCGACGTTCCGCCGCGAGCCGAGCGGCGCGCCGTCGTCGAACGTTGCGCGCCGGTACCAGTCGCCGTCCCACGCGAGGTCGAGCGCGTGCCGGAGCCGGGCCGCTTCGGTCCGGTAGCGCTGCGCACGGGCCGCGTCCCCGCGAGCCTCGCAGAGGGCGGAGAAGGGGACGAGGATCGCGTGAAGGAAGAACCCGAGCCAGACGCTCTCGCCACGGCCCTGGGGGCCGACTTCGTTCATGCCGTCGTTCCAGTCTCCGGTGCCGATGAGCGGAAGCCCCTGTGCGCCCGCCGCGAGCGAGACGTCGATCGCGTGCGCCGCGTGGCCGAAGAGCGTCTCCGTATCCGCCGAGACGGCGGGCTCGAAGTAAGCCTCGAGCTGGCCGTCCGCGAGAACGGGCCCCTCGAGCCAGGGCGCCTTCTCCTCCCACACGGCGGCGTCGCCCGTCGCCTCCGCGTAGCGGAGGGCGGCCCACGGAAGCCAGAGCCGGTCGTCCGAGCAGCGCGTGCGCGTGCCGCGCCCCGTAGGCTCGTGCCACCAGTGCTGCACGTCGCCCTCGCGGAACTGTCGGCCCGCGGCCCTCACGAGGTGCTCGCGCGCGAGATCGGGTCGGACGAGCACGAGCGCGGAGACGTCCTGAAGCTGGTCGCGGAAGCCCCAGGCTCCGCCCGGCTGCTGGTAGCCGGTCCTGCCCCACAGGCGCGACGCGATGATCTGGCAGGGGAGCCAGCGATTCACGAGGAGGTCGAGCGAATCGTCCGGCGTGCTGACGCTGAGCGCGCTCAGCGTGTCCTCCCAGGCGGCGCGCACGCGCCCGCGTTCGGCCGCGGCGGCCGCCGGATCGGCGAAGCGCGCGGCGAGATCGACGGCGGCCGCTTCGCTCGAGCCCTCTCCGAGCGTGAACACGATCGTCTTCGTCTCGCCGGGAGCGAGCGAGACGGCGACGTGCAGCGCGGCGCAGGGATCGAGCCCGCCACCCGTCCGGCCCGAGAAGCGCGCGCGGTGAGGCCCGGACGCGTTCCGCAGCGTCCGGCCGGCGCCGCGGAACTCGCGCCGGTCCGCGGTGAAGGAGACGAGCGGCTCGCTCGACGCAAGGAACGCGACCCGGCCCGAGAAGGCCGCGTTCTCCGGGTTGTGCGCGAGCAGGGACCGGCCGTCGGCCGCGAGCCTCGTGACGACGTGGCGCGGGGCCTCGGGGCGCGGCGGCCCGAGCGCCCAGTCGGCGACGGCGAAAACCGAGAGACGGCGCGGGCGCGCCGTGAAGTTCTCGAGCGTGAGGAGCGAGATCTTGACGGTGTCTTCGCGGGCGACGAACGTGTCGAGTGTCCGCGCGATGCCCCCGGCGGTCCTGTGGAACCTCGAGAGCCCGGGCTCGTGCGTGACCCGCCAGCGCCCGGTCTTCTCGCGGGGGCGCGCGCCCGGAGTCGCGCCGACGAGCGCGCCCGTCTCCTCGTCGCGGACGACGACGGCTTCGCTCAAGGGGTCGCTGACGGCGTCGTTCGCGAAGGGAGTCAGGCGGTTCTCGCGGCTGTTCGTAGACCAGGTCATCGCGGCGCCCGAAGCCGTCACGAGCGAGCCGAAGGACGGATTTGCGAGGACGTTCGCCCACGGATGGGGCGTCTCGCGGTCCCCGTCGAGGACGATCTCGTACGTGCGCCCACCCTCTCCGAAGCCGCCGTATCCGTTCGCCATCTCGAGACGCGGCAGAGGCGCGGCGGGCGCGGTCTCCTCCGGCGCTTGCACGGCGGGAGGCGGCGGCGGTTCGGCCGCCCAGCGCGCGGTGCGGTCGAGCTGGAGTGCGAGGTCGCCGTTCTCCCCGCGCAGGACGGCGCGCGCGTGGACGAGGAGACCGCGCTGCTCGTCGGGTCCGAGGAGGTCGCCCCGGAGCAGGAAGACGCCGCCCTTCGTGCCCGCGTGCGGGGCCCATGGACCGCGTTCGACGAGCTCGGTGAGAACGTCGTGGAGCTCCTTGCGGTACCCCTCGGGATGCTCGTTGAGGAGGACGAGATCCGCCGCGAGACCCTTGAGGCGCCAGTACTCCTGGGCCTCGAGCGCCTGGCGCGCGAGGACGAGGTCCTGGGCGCGTTCGAGGCGGACCGCGAGGATCGGCAGGTCGCCCGAGATTCCGTGGCGCCAGAGCGCGGACGCGTCGAGGACGTTCGCCTCGTGAGCTCCGGGCTCCGCGGCGAGGCTGCGGTCCGCGCCGACGACGCACGACGCAAGCTCCTCGAAAAGGCGCGCGTCGTCGGGGGTGAGACCGAGGTGCCGCACGGCGACCTGCGCGTGCGTGCGGGCGAGCGCGAACGCGCGCACGGCGGCTGACGGGTCGTGGTGCTTCTGGGCGAGCGCGAGCGCGGCGTCGCGGGTCTCGGCGACACCCGTCGTGAACACGAGCCGCGCGATCGCTCCGGGCGCGAGACGCACGCGCTGGCGCAGGCTGAAGATCGGGTCGAGGACCGTCCCCGTCGTCCCCGAGAGTGCGCGGCCCTCGAGCGCGGCCGGATCGGACGCGTCCCTTCCGCGGCCGACGAAGAGCGCCCGGTCGGTCTCCCACTCGAGCGAGCCCTGTCTCCGGCCGGCGACCGCGAGGACGTGCACGGCCCACAGGGGTTGGTCGCCCGCGGCGCGCGGCCGGCGCCGGCAGAGGAGGGCGGCGTTCTCGGGGACGATCTCCGTCTCGAGAAAGAGCTTGCCGAATGCGGGGTGCGCGACGTCGTCCTCGGGCCGGGCGAGGACGACCTCGACGGCGCTCGTGACCTCGATCTCGCGCGCCGCCGACCCGAGGTTCGTGAGCGTCAGGCGGCGCACCTCGACGTCTTCCTCGGGCGACACGGCCACTTCGAGAAGGGACTCGATCTCGTCGTCCCGGCGGCGGATCGACGCGGATTCCGGCAGGAAGGTGACCCGGTAGACCTCGGGCTCTCGGAGCGTCGGAGAGAAGGCGGCGGACCACACGGCGCCGCTCCGGACGTCGCGCAGGTAGAGCGCGTGGCCCGCCGGGTCGACCGTCGGATCGTCGCGGCGCCTCACGACCGAGAGGCCCCGCCACGTGCTCCATCCGCCGCCGGCCTGCGAGATCGACGTGACGAACGTGCCGTTCGAGAGGAACTGTGTCGCGGGGAAGGCCGCGTGCGGAGACCGGCAGAGGCGCGGCGCGGCGGCGGGCGACGCCGGGATCGGGAAGACCTCGTCGGACGAGGGCCGCGTCTGTGCGACGGGAGCTTGCCGCGGCGGCCGCTCCTGAAGCAGGAGCTCCGTGGCGTTGACGCGCGGGTCCGCGTGAAACCGCCGGACCATGACGCCTCCGAGGAGCACGTTCGCGAGGGCGACGAGGCTCATCCCCTGGTGGTGCGCGAACGCGGTGCGGACGATCACGCCCCGTCCGTCGGTCGTTTGCGGAAGGGGCGCCATGTCCGTGCCGGCAGGCCCCGCGGTGTAGTCCACGGCGTCCCAGAAGCCCCACGGTCCCTCGGCTCCCGCCGCCGCGAGCCGGCGGAGGTTCTTCGCGGCCTCCACGGGCGCGAGCTGGGCCGCAAGAACGCTCGCATACGGCGCGACCACGAGGTCTTCATCGAGCCCGCGGCGAAAGCCCAGGCCCGGGACGCCGAACGCGCGGTACTGGTGCTCGCCGGCGACGTCCACCGCGCGGTAGGCGGACTCCGACGCCCCCCACGGCACGCCGTTCGCCCGGCCCCACTCGCGCTGCCGCCGGACCGCCATCCGGCAGGATTCGTCCAGGAGCGTGCCCGGGTAAGTCCGCATGAAGAGGAGAGGCATGAGGTACTCGAACATCGAGCCGCTCCACGACAGGAGGGTCGGCACGCCGTGGAGGCTGACCGCGAGCCTGCCGAGGCGGAACCAGTGGCTCTGCGGCACGTCTCCCTTGGCGATCGCGAAGAAGCTCGCGACGCGCGCCTCGGAGGCGAGGAGGTCGTAGAACGTCTCGTCGCGCACGGCGTTCCCCTGCGTGACGGGCCGGCAGCCCGTCACGAAGAGGCCGCGGCCCGCATCGAAGAGCGCGCCGAAATCCATTCCGTCCGCCAGGGCGAGGGCGCGCCGCGCGAGGTCTTCCGCCCTCGGCTCGGCCCCGGGCGAGGAGAGCTCTCTGAGGCCATGGGCGAGGACGAGGAGGCACGCCGCGAGGTTCCCGCTGTCGACCGTCGAGACGTAGCGCGGCTCGAGCGGCTCGAGCGTGCGCGTGTCGTACCAGTTGAGGACGTGGCCTCTCCAGCGCTCGACGCCCTCGAGGGTCCTGAGCGCCTTTTCGATCCGCTCGAGGAGGCCGTCGGCGTCGAGCCAGCCGAAGTCGTGCGCAGAAAGGTCCGCGAGGAGCCCGAGCCCGGCGTTCGTGGGAGACGTCCGGTGGGCGACGACCGCCGTTCCGCCGCGCTCGCGGAGGGCGGCGTTGTCGGGCGCGAGGCCGTTCGAATCGCCGCGGGCCGCCATGTCGTCGAAGTAGCGCCACGTCTCGCGCGCCGCCGCGAGGAGAAACACGCGGTCGGCCTCGGAAAGGGCGCGTGTCCCCGAGGGCGGCGCGAGGCTGAGCCACCACGCGAGGAGCGGGCTCGCGGCCCACAGGACGAGGAGCGGCGCGGCGAGGACGAGCGCGGAAGGCCGGGCGGCCGCCACGACGATCCCGACGAGGACTGCGGCGAGCGGGCTTGCGGCCATTTCGAGGAAGAACGAGCGCGGTCCGCCGGAAAGGAGGCCCGCGGCGCGGGCGGCGCCGGTGGCCGCCGTCTCCCATTCGAGGAGGCGCCGGCCCGTCACGGCGAGGCGGACGAGCGTGAGCACGATGGCGTGCACCGCCTCGAACGCGTAGTGCGGCAGGAAGGCGAGCCCGACGAGCGCCTGCGCGAGCGCCATCTCGAGCTCCTGGCCGACCTCGCGGACGAACGAAGAGACCGGCTGCTGCTCGCGCGGCCCGTCGAGAAGCATGCGGCCGACGGGGACGAGCGGAAGTCCGAGGACGGCGAGGGCGAGCGAGAGCCACACGACCGGCGGTCCCGGCAGGACCGTCAGACCGGCGATGATGAGGACGAAGAGGGCGGGCGGCAGCAGGCTCCGTCGAAGGTTGTCGAGGATCTTCCACTGCGCCGCGAGCGGGAGCCTGTTGCGCTCCAGGCCGCCGCGCACCGGGACGAACGGCAGAAGCCAGCGCAGGATCTGCCAATCGCCGCGCACCCAGCGGTGCTGGCGCCGCGCGTGCGCGAGAACGTTGCCCGGGTAGTCGTCCACGACCTCGACGTCCGTGACGAGCGCCGTCCGCGCGTGGAGGCCCTCGAAGAGGTCGTGCGAAAGCAGCGAGTTCTCGGGCACCCGACCCTCGAGCGAGGCCATGAACGCGTCGACGTCGTAGAGCCCCTTGCCCGTGAACACGCCCTCCCCGAAGAGGTCCTGGTACGTGTCGGAGACCGCCGTCGTGTACGGGTCGACGCCCGTGTGCCCCGAGAACACGCGGGCGAAGCGCGAGGCGGCCGCGCTCGTGGTCGCGATCGCGACCCGAGGCTGCAGGATGCCGTAGCCCTCCGTGACGAGCCGCGTCGCGGGATCGAGGCGCGGCCGGTTCAGGGGGTGCTCGAGAATCCCGACGAGCGTTCTCGCGGTGTCTCGCGGCAGGCGCGTGTCGCTGTCGAGCGTCAGGACGTAGCGGACCGAGGGCAGGACCGTGAGGTCGCCGGCTTGGAGCCCGAAGCTCGTGTCCGCAGCGCCGCGCAGGAGACGGTTGAGCTCCTCGAGCTTCCCGCGCTTTCGCTCCCAGCCCATCCACAGGCCTTCGTTCGGGTTCCAGCGCCGGAAACGGTGGAAGAGAAAGAAACGGCCCGGGCCGTGCGCGGCATTGAGCGCGGCAATCCCCTCGGAGGCCGCTGCCAGGATCGCGTCGTCGTCCGGCCGCGTCGGCTCCAGCGCGTCGACGAAGTCCGAGAGCAGCGCGAAGTGTATGTGCGCGTCGGGATTCGCGAGCGCCTGGACCTCGAGGTGCCGGAGCATGTGCTCCACGGACGCGACGTTCGGAAACAGCGTCGGAAAGACGACGAGCGTTCGCGCGCCGTCCGGGACCCCGTTCCGGAAGTCCAGCCGGGGCAGCCGGCGCGGCGGGATCACGTCGTCCACGAGGCGCTGGACGAGGAACATGGCGATTTCGGAGACCGGAAGCGCCGCGAGCGCGAACGCCCACAGCTCGGCCGCCGGCTCGGCCCCGGTGGAACGGACGAACGCCGCCACGCCGGCGAGCCCCGCCGCGGTCAGGACGGCGATCGCGCCGAGGTACGCCGCCGTCGCGTGCCGGAAGAAACCGCGTTTGAGGTGCGAGACGAGCGTGTGCCGCCGCCCGATGTCGGTCTCGAACCCGCGGCGGCCTGCTCCGACGAGGAAATAACCGACGTGCGCTTCTCTCGGGTCGGCGTCGGGCGGCGTCTCCCGCGCCCGGGCGACGGCGCGGCGCGCGACGCGGAGCTGGTCGTCCGCCGAGTGCGGCGCGAGCTTCTCGACCGCGTGGCGGTAGCGGTCGCGTGTCGCGAAGTCCATCCGTCCGTACGTGCCGCCCGGGTCGTGGCGGAGGGCCTCCTCGACGAGGCTCACGCGCTCGACGAAGGGGCCCCAGTCCAGCGTTCCGCAGAGACGGAGGGCCGACACGGCGTTCGCGATCGAGACCTGGAGAGCCGCCTGGCGCTGGTGCTCGGCGCGCACCTCGTCCTCGAGCGTCTTCCCGGCCTCCGCGAGGCGAAGGGACATGGTTCCGACGAGCTCGGCGGCGGGCGCCCCGTACTCCCGCGCACGCTGGAGGAGGCGCGCCGCGAACGCGGTCGGCAGTGGGTCCGGGACGGCCGGCGTGCGGCCGGCCGAGAGCCCCGCGAGCGCCGCGTCGGCGCGGAAGCGGTCCGCGCGGACGGCGAGGAGCTCGTCGGCGAGGAGGCGGAGGTGCTCGATCAGCGCGGCGCGGAGGAAGCTCGGCCAGGCCCAGATTTCGGCGAGCGTGAGCGGCGAGGCGCTCTGGAAGGCCGTCAGGAACGTCTCGAGCCGCGCCGCGTCGAGACGCGCGTCGCTCCTGAGGACGAGCTCGTGCGCGAGGGCCTCGATGCGCGCCGCGCCCCCGTGCTCCGGCCCGGTCAGACGCGGGAGCTCGCGGTTGTAGGCACCGGGGAGGTCGTGACGCACGCCGCGGACCTCGGCCTCGATGAGATGGAAGTTGTCGAGCAGCCACTCGACCGCGGGCGTCGCGGGCTCGCCCGCGCGGACGTCGGAGGCGAGCAGGCGATATGCGCGCCTCAGCGCGGGCAGGTTCGCGCGCAGTCGCGAAAGCACGTTCCGGCCGCCCCCGTGCGGCGCGACGGTCCATCCCGCTCCGAGGCCGCGTGCGTGCTCCTCCAGCCGGTCGACCGGCAGAAACTCCCCCAGGGAGGCGCGGCTGTGCTCCTCGTTCACGCCGGGTTTCTTCGCAATCCGCGAGCCACCCGGAGAGTCCCCATTTTCCTGGCCGAGACCGGCCTTCCGTGCAGGAATTTCAAGCTGCCGCTGGCATGGCCCCTGCTCCCCGGACCATCGGAGGATTGATGCCATGTCGAATCGCATGAAACTGCTCGCTCTCGGCGCCCTGGGCGGCGCCGCGCTCGCCACGACCATCGCGTGCTCGAAGGCGCCCGGAACCGAGGAGCGCAAGACCGAGACGACGACGCAGACTTCGCAGGGAGAGGTCAAGACGACGTCGGAATCGACGCGGCAGGGGAGCACGCTGGACGCGAAGTCCGAAACGAAGGCCGACACGGCGAACGGCACGGTGAAGTCCGCCGCCGAGGTCGTCGTCGGGACGGTGACCGTCTACGAGCCCGGAAAGAAGATCGAGGTCATGACCGCGGACAAGAAGACGAACTCGTTCGCGCTCGACGCGAAGGGCACCGTCGCGTCGGTCGATCTCGGCGTCGCCGTCGGTTCCCGCGTGAGGGTCACGGATCAGACGGGAGACGACAAGTCCCGCCGGGTGACGGTGAAGCTCGAGGGCTGAGACAATCTCCCTCGTGGCGGACCTGCCGCGCCTGAGGGCGCACCCTCGCCGGAGCGCATGATCGAGGACACGACCACCAGCCGGCTCCGGTGGCGGCCGCGAGGGATGGATGCCCGGCTCGCGGTCGCCATCGGCGTCACCTTCGGCGCGCTGCTGATGCTCGTCTCCGTGACGTCGATGAGCGCGAGGCAGCTCATTCGCGAAGCGCGCTGGGTGGATCACACGAAGGACGTGATCGAGGAGCTCGACGGCGTGCAGGCCGCGATCACGGAGGCGGAGACCGGGCAGCGCGGTTTCCTCATCACGGGCGACGAGTCGTATCTCGAGCCGTACCATCGCGCGTCCTTCGCGATGAGCGAGCACCTCAAACGCATCGACTCGATGACGGGGGACAACCCGATCGAGCAGGAGCGGGCCCGCCGGCTCCGGCAGCTCGTGGAGGAGAGAACCGCGCAGCTCGAGCTCGCGATCCGCCTCACTGCGGCCGGGCGCTTCGAGGAAGCGCGCGCGTTCATACGCTCTGGAACCGGCCGCACGACGATGGAGCAGGTGCGTACGCTCGTCGTGGCGATGCGCTCCCAGGAGAGGGAGCTCCTTCGCGTGAGGAACGAGCGGTCCGGTTCGACGGCGCGGAGCCTCATCACGACGCTCGGGATCGGCGGCGCGCTTCTGTTCGCGTTCCTGATCCTCATCTGGTGGCTGATCCGTTCCGACCTCGCGCGCCGCAACCGCGCCGAGGCCACGATCCGGGAGCGCGAGACGCGGATTCGGCGGCTCATCGACGCGAACCTGATCGGCGTCCTGTTCTCGAACGACGGCAGCGTCACCGAGGCGAACGACGCGTTCCTCTCGATGATCGGGATCGAGCGGGGCCTGTTCAAGGCGGACGAACACCGTCTCTTCGGATTCACGGCCCCGGAGTTCAGGGAACTCGACGAGAACTGCGAGAAGGAGCTTCGGGAGACGGGCACGTGCCGCCCCTACCAGAAGGAGCTCCTCCGCGCGGACGGCTCGCGCGTTCCGGTCCTCTTCGGAGCGACGAACGTGGACATGGGAGGGGCCGCACCCATTCGGGCCTCGTTCGTCGTGGACCTTTCCGAGCTCAAGCGAGTCGAGGCCGAGCGCAACCGCCTCTACGAGGAGGCGCGCGACGCCGTGAAGGCGCGCGACGCCTTCCTCTCGGTCGCCGGCCACGAGATCCGGACGCCGCTCTCGGCGCTGAACCTGATCGTCTACCAGCTCGCGCGTCAGGTGCGCGTGCTCGGGAACGAGAAGGCGGTCGACCTCGCGGGACGCTGCGAGAAGCAGGTCGCGCGGCTCATCCGGCTGGCGGACGAGCTCCTCGACGTCTCGCGGATCTCCGCGGCGCGGCTGCACCTCGATCCCGAGGAAATGGACCTCGCCCAGCTCGCGCGGGACGTCGTCGACCGGTTCGACGAGAGCGCGCGCCGCGCGGACTGCATGCTCGAGCTGAGGGCCCTGACTCCCGTCACGGGTTTCTGGGACCGGCTCCGCCTCGATCAGGTGCTCTCCAACCTCCTGACGAACGCGCTGAAGTTCGGAGCCGGGGAACCCGTCGTCGTCGAGGTCACCGCGCAGCAGGCCGACGCGTCGCTGTCCGTCGTGGATCGGGGAATCGGAATCCACGACACGGATCAGAGGCGGATCTTCGAACGGTTCCAGCGCGCCGTGACGGCCGAGACGTACCCCGGCATGGGCCTCGGCCTCTGGATTACGCGCGAGATCGTGGAGGCGCACGGCGGGAAGATTGCCGTGGAAAGCCGTCCGGGCGCCGGCGCGGCTTTTCGTGTCAGCCTGCCCCGCCGGCTCGGAGGCGAGAGTGAAAGTTCTGGTCGTTGAGGACGACGAGGCGATCGCGGAAGCGCTCGTGAGCCTCCTCGAGGAGGCTGGTCACCACGCCTCTCACGCGCGGGACGGGAGGCGCGCCCTCGAGAAGCTGCGCACCGGCGAAAGAACGAACCTCATCCTCCTCGACATGACGATGCCGGTCATGAGCGGCTGGCGCTTCCGCGAAGAGCAGATGAGGGACGCGGCGCTCGCGGGCATCCCGGTGGTCGTGTGCACGGCGGACGTCCTCGCCGCCGAGAAGGCGCGCGAGATCGGAGCGGCCGGATGGCTGCGCAAACCCCTGGATCCCGAGCGTCTTCTCGAGGTCATCGGACGGTTCTGCGGGAGCGGCCGCGCCCCTTCGTGACCGCAGCCGGCCGCGCGAAAGGGCGAGGCGCGCACCCGGACGGTCATACGACCCGTCGTCCCTGGATGACCCGGATCAGGACGATGACGATCGCGATCACGAGCAGGATGTGGATGAACCCGCCCATCGTGTACGACGTGACCATGCCGAGCAACCACAAGACCAAAAGAATGACGAAGATGGTCCAGAGCATTTTTCTGCCTCCTTCTTCCGCTGAGCAACAGCCGTGCCGGAAACGTGGAACGGATCGTGCTCTCTCGGTCGCAGGAGGACGGCCATGGCGCTCTATTCAACGAAAGACTTCTCCCGCCTTCTGGGGACTCCCGGCTTCTCCGACGGGCTCCTGAAGCAGCATTTCGAGCTTTACGCGGGCTACGTGAAGAACGCGAACGCGCTTGCCGACGAGCTCGCAGCCTCGTCGCCGGCGAAGCCGCCGACGCCGGCATGGTCCGAGCTCAAACGTCGCTTCGGATGGGAGTGGAACGGGATGCGTCTCCATGAGACGTATTTTGGAAATATGACAAAGACCGCCCGGCCTCCGGAGCGCGACGCGCCGCTCGTCGCGCGCATCGGAAAGGATTTCGGGTCGCGTGAGGCCTGGGAGAAGGACTTCCGCGGCGCGGGCAGCCTCCGCGGGATCGGGTGGGTCGCCCTCACGTGGGACCCGATTGCGCACAGGCTCTTCAACGTCTGGATCGACGAGCACGATCGCGGCGCGCTCGCGGGGTGTCCCGTCGTCCTCGTCATGGACGTCTTCGAGCACGCATACATGGGCGACTACGGGACGAAGCGCGCCGAGTACATCGACGCGTTTCTCGCAGCGGCCGACTGGGAGGAGGCCGCGAGGAGATTCGACCATGCCCAGGTTCCGGTGCCCGAGATCACCCGCGCGTGATCTGGCACGCTCGCTGCAAGGGATCTTCAGGAGGAAGAAATGAACCGTAAAGTTTTCGCGTCCGCAGCTCTCTCATGCCTGCTCGGCGCGGCCCCGGCCGTTCTCGCGCAGGACAAGCCCATGGAGAAGACCGACGAGAAGAAAGTCACGACGACGAACGGGACCATGAAGTCCACCGACCACACCGTCGTCGGAACCGTCAAGACCTACAAGGCGGGGAAGAAGATCAGCGTGCTGGTCGGGAAGAAGACCCACTCTTTCGTTCTCGATTCCAAGACGGTCGCGACCAACGTCGACCCGTCCGTGGCCGTCGGTTCGAAGGTGAAGGTCGTCCAGTCGAAGACCGCCGACGGATCCAAGACGCTCTCGATCACCCCCGAGAGCTGAGGCCACTCCGGCAGTCCGAGGCGGTCCCCGCCTCTCTGGTCCCACGGGACGTCCCGAGCGGACGTCCCTTTTTCTTTTTGGAGGAAGGATGAGGGTGCGGAGACCTGCAATGTGGCTGCTGGGCCTCGCGGCCGGCGCGGCGGCTGCGTTCCTGGGCCTCGCGGGCGCGACGGCCCTCTTCCTCCGGTCCGACTGGCTTCTCGAGCAGATCGACTCGGACCCCGACTCCCTGTTCGTCGTGTTCACGGAGCCGAGGGCGTCTCTCGTGCCGGGGCGTCTGCGCTTCAAGACGCTCACGCTCCGGAGCCGCGACTCGAACGTCGAGTGGGAAGCGAGACTCGAGGACGCCACGGTGGACGTCGCGCTCGTCGATCTCGCCGCCCGCCGTTTTCACGCGCGAACGGTCCGCGCCGCCGGCCTGACGTTCCGGCTGCGCGAGCGCCTCACGCGCCGCGAGGCGACGCCGGCTCGGGCCGGGCGCTACCCGGAAATCACGGGCTATCCCGATCCGCCGCGGCGCGACCCGCCGCATCCTCCCGAGCCGCCCGGGGACCCGTGGCGCGTGGCGGTCGACGACCTGCGCGTCGGTCTCGTGAAGGCCATCTGGATCGACGCCTGGCGCTGGGAGGGAGAAGGGAGCCTGAGCGGGGGCTTCCGACTGCATCCGGGGATCGAGGCGGAGGTCCTGCCGAGCGAGCTTGCGGTCGCCCACGGCACGCTGCACTGGGGGAGGTACGTCGTTTCGCGGAACACGGCTGGCCGCGTCCGCGCCTGGCTTCCGCGCTTCGACACGCAGGCCTACCCGGGCAACGAAGTGTGGAAGATCATGTCCGGTTCGGCGCCTCTCGACGGAACGCTCGACGCCGTCCCGTTCCTGTCGCCGGACGGGAACCGGCCTTCGCCCACAGGCGGCGGGAGCGTCCGGATCCGCGTCTCGATGCGCGACGGACGGGGAGGCGGGAGCGTCGCGGCCCGTCTGCGCGACGCGGAGCCTCTCGTCTCCCTGCTGCCGGCCGGGCCGCCGAAATGGGCTGCGGGACTCGTGAACCTGAGCGACTTCGCGGCGACCGCGCGCGTGGCGATCGCGCCGGGCCGCCTCACCGTCTCGCCGGTGCATGCCTCGGCGGGGACGTTCTCGCTCGACGCCGACTGGCGTCTCGCGGGCGGACGTGAATGGGGCGCGCTGCTCGCGAGGAAAGGCGCCCTGGCAATCGCGGTCGGCCTCGGGCCCGCCGCGCCGTCCCTCAGGGTCGTCGGAGCGGCGAGCTGGTTCGAGGCCGAGGGCCGGCCGGGCGGGCTCAGGACCGATCAGTCGGGGGAGTCGACGGGCGTCGTGCGCCCGACGAGATAGGCCGCCGCCGCGCCGAGAGCGAGGATCCCGAGGAGGACCGGCACGGTCCGGCTGCGCCGGGGTCTCTCGAGCGACGTCCAGTTGCGCACGAGCGTCTTCTTGATCTTCGCGCCCTCGGACCCGGCCTCGTCGAGGACCCGGCTCACGGAGTCGGAGACCTGAGAAACCGTCTCTCCGGTCCGCCCGCCGAGGTCCGACGCTCCGGCGCGCAACGCTTCGAGGATCTGATCGAACACCTTCTGCGCCATCGTGAAACTCCTTCCGGAAGAATCCGGCCCCCGGCTCGCTGCAAGATCTCCGCCGCCCGCGACCGCGAGCTCCGTGGCACATGCGTTGCTCCTCGATTGAAGGAGGACTCTGCCATGGAAAATTTGTACAGCCCTGCCACTGCCGACCAGGCGCGTAAAACCGCGAGGGATGCCGAGAAGCTCGGGTCCGAGGTGAAGAAGGACTTCGAGAATGCCGTTTCGCGCGGCAACGACGCCGCGGACCAGGCCAGGGACGCGGCGGGGAGACTCTCCGGGCGGGCACGGGAGATTGCCGGCGCCGCGCGCCGGAACATCGGCAGGGCTGCCGGCAGAATGAGCGACTACGCCGACGAAAACACGGCGATCGTCGCCGTCGCCGCGTTCGGGGTCGGCATCCTCGTCGGCCACCTCGTCACGAGAGAGTCGTGAGCGCGATGAGCACGAGACGGAAACCCGCGGAGGCGCCGGAAGGTCCCGGCCGGTTCCTGAGCGAGGTGACGGAGCTCCGGAGCCGGGCCCGGCGCGAGATCGAGGAGGGCGCCCTGACCCCCGGGTACCGCGGCCAGCTCGGCGCCATCCTCGAGCTCCTCAACGTCGCGCTCGCGACGGAGATCGTCTGTGTCCTGCGTTACAAGCGGCACTTCTACATGGCGGACGGCATCCACGCCGATCCGGTGAAGGCGGAGTTCGCCGAGCACGCCCAGGAGGAGATGGCGCACGCGGACGCTCTATCGGCCCGCATCCGCCAGCTCGGCGGCGAGCCCGACTTCGACCCCACTCGTCTCCTGCCGAAGAGCCACACGGAGTACCAGGAAGGCGAGAGCCTCGCCGACATGATCCGGGAGGACCTCGTCGCCGAGAGGATTGCGATCGAGTCGTACAGCGAGATGATCGCGTTCATCGGAGAGACGGACCCGACGACCCGGCGGCTCTTCGAGTGGATCCTCGGCCAGGAAGAGAAGCACGCGGACGACCTCGCGGACCTCCTCAAGTCGTTCGACGGGGAGAGGCTTCGGACGACCTGACGGACGCGGCGGACGGGAGGCGACCCGTCCGCCGTTTGCGCGTCACGCGCCCCGGATCCTGCGCCAGGCGTCGCGCACGGCTTCCCGCAACTCGTGCCACTCGTGGCCGGGCGAAGAGTCGCCGACCATCCACGCGAGCCAGCCGTCTTTCAGCTCCGGTTCGGCCTCTTCGAACGATCGCGAGTCCCCTTGCAGACGCCTCGCGCTCTCCCAGCCGAAACGGTAGGCGGGCTCGTAGTACGAGAAGTCGCGTTCGGAGGCGCGGTAAGGGCGGGACGCGAAGTTCTCCCGCCAGTATCGCGCCTCCTCCTCGGCGTCGAACTCCGACGAGAACGCGTTGCCGGCGAGCGCGCCCGCGGCGGCTCCGACGAGGCCGCCGGCCACCGCGCCGGCCGGCCCGGCGACCGAGGCGCCGGCCAGGGCTCCCGCAGCTCCCGCGCCGGCCGCGCCGAACGCCGTCCCCGCGGGGTGGGGTTCTAGGTCTCGGAGTTTTCGTTTTCCGGGCATGACGATCTCCTCCCGTCGGCTCGTCAGAGCCTGACCGTGCCGTGCATCGACGCCGTCTGCTCTTCGGGCTCGTGAATCTCACCCGTGAAGCCGGCGAAAAGCTTTCCTACCATCCCGAGCATTCCGGGCGAATCCCAGTACTCGGCGCGCGCGACCTCGATCCGGAGAAGCGCGAGGTCCGGATCCTCGACGCCCTTCGGGAACCATTCGCGGTAGAGCGGGCTCCAGAGCTCGCGGGCCTTCGCGGCATCGCGGACGAACGCCGCGCGCCCGGAGAGCGAGACGTAGCGATTTCCCGACGCATCCACGTAGACGACGCCCACTTCCGGGTTGCGGACGAGCTCATCGACCTTTGCCGAGTGCTGGGCCGTGAAGAACCAGACCGTCCCGTCGAAGGGAGCCTCCTGCGCCGCCATCGGGCGGGCGCGGAGCGACCCGTCGCCGGAGCGCGTCACGAGCATCGCGATGCGGATCCCCCTGATGAGCTCGCCGAGCTTGCGGACCGACTCGGCGCGGTTCGACTCGTACGATCCTCCGCGTCCTTCCATTTGGGATTCCTTTCCGCCCCGGCATGGGACCCGGAGCTGAGCCGCAAGATGCGGGCCACCGCGGCCGGGGCGGCGGAACCTCGGCATCCGCTTTGCCATGGGGAGGCAGGGAGGAACCGTTGAAGTACAAATTGCTCGCCGCCGCGCTCGGCCTGGCCGTTTTCGACGCGAACGGCCAGGACATGATGCCGACGCCGCCTCCGACGCCTCCGGCAACGATCTCACCGGCGCCGACGCGCACGCCCCTCGCCCCTCCCGTCCGGAAGGGGAAGAAGGACCCGCCGCGTTCGCTCGACCCCGTCGCCACGCCGACGCCGACCCCCGGAGCCGCGGCCCCCACCCCGCGCCAGGGTTGAGACACGATCGCGGAACGGTCCAGGGAGGAGACGTGACGAGACACGCGGATGAACCCGCGCCGGCGGAGGCCCGGGTTCCGTGGGCCACACTTCTGAAGATCGGGGCGGCGGTCCTGGCGGCCTGGGTCTGCGTCAAGCTCTGGACGAGCGTGGAGCTCCTCCTCTTCTCCGCGCTCATCGCGATCGCGATGAGTCCCCTCGTCCACGCGCTCGAGAGACGGCGCCTGTCGCGGGGGCGGGCCGTCGGCCTCCTCGCCCTCGGGGTCCTCGTGGCCGTGGCCGCTTTCGCGTTCCTGGCCCTGCCGCCGCTCGTGAGCCAGATCGGTGCGATGTGGAAGGGGCTCCCCGCGATGCGCGGACGAATCGCCCACACGCTCGAGGGCGGCGGCCTGGCCGCACGCGTCCTTCTTCCTCTCCTGGACCTTCCTCACGCGCCGGAGGTGGATGCGTGGCTCGCCCGTCCGCTCGCGTGGGGTCCGCCGGCCTTTGAGCTGGCGGGTGCCTCGGTGGTCGTCGTCGTGCTGAGCCTCTACCTGCTTCTGGACGGCCCCAAGGTCGTCGCGTGGCTCCTCGCCTACGCGCCGCGCGCGCACCGCCGCCGCATGGGCGACATGGTGCCCGAGCTCTTCTCCGTCGTGCAGGCGTACACGACCGGCCAGCTCATCGCCTCGTCGCTCTTCGCCGCGTTTGCCGGCATCGTGCTTGCGGCGACCGGAGTGCCCGGCGTCCTTCCGGTCGCTCTCCTGGCGTTCGTCTGCGACGTGATCCCGGTGGCCGGAATCAGCGTCGTGATCGCGGTGGCGTCCCTTCTGGCGCTCACGATCAGCCCGGCGACCGCGCTTCTCGTCGGCTCGATCTTCCTCGCCTATCACCTCTTCGAGGCCTACGTGCTCCTCCCGCGTCTCTACGGCAACCGTCTGCGCCTGTCGACGCTGACCGTGCTCCTCGCGATCCTAGGAGGCGGCACGCTCGGCGGCATCCCCGGTGCGGTCCTCGCGCTGCCGCTCGTCGCGGCGTACCCGGTCGTCGAGAAACACTGGCTCGACGAATGGCTCCATCCCGATGCGGTCGCGGACCACCTCGCGCTGAGGGACACGGAGGACGAAAGGAGACAGACCAAGCTCGTGAACGCGGTGCTTCAGGGGCGGCCCGCCGACGCGACGCGCTGAAGAAGCGGTCGCAAGAGCCGGACCACGAACCGTTGCACCCGGAAATCGGCAAATGGGGAGGACGGCGCGGCATCGCCCTTGCCGATGCGAACGCCCACGCCATCGCCGGGCGGGGTCTCGCCCGGCCGCACGCCGGGGACGTCCACGATCGTCGTCGCGACGATCACGCCGACGCCGGCCTGACGAGAGCAGCTTCAGGAAGAAGATCCCGGCGAGCGGGAGGAT
>DATKLW010000079.1:0-31919 GCA_035542215.1 Thermoanaerobaculia bacterium
GAGATCAGGCCGTTCTGGATGAAGAACTGCCACTTCCCGCTCGACCTCGTCTACGCGACGAAGGACGGGACCGTCGTGGACGTGCTCAAGGCTCTCCCGCCCTGCCCACCCGACCCCGCGCCGTGCGAGAGCGCGTACCCGAAGGCGAAGTCCGACACCGTCCTCGAGGTCAACGCGGGCGTCGCGGACGCGACCGGCGCCGTCGCCGGCGCGAAGCTGAGGTGGATGGAGATCCCGGGACGCTGACTCAGCGCGCCGCGGCGCCCGCGGACGGAGAGGCGGACGACGCCATCGCGGGAAGGGCCGGCGTCGGCACGAAGCGGAAGAGTCCGCGGCCCATCGTCGCGAGGTAGAGGCCGGACGCCGTTCGGGGGTCGCCGGCCCATCCCGAAACGGCGAGACCCGTCTCGGGCAGCGCGAGGGCGACGCCGCCGTCCGCATCGTCGTCCGGCCGGAAGACGAGGATCGATTTCTCCCTGTCCACGGCGACGCCGATCGGCTCGGGCGCGAAGCGCGGCTGCGCCCGCGGGCGCCCGAAGCCACCCGAGAGCGTCCGGCCTCCGCCGGGAAGCGGCCGCCGCGCCCAGTCGCGCCCGTCCCACCAGAGCGTGACACCCTCGGCGTCCGCCGCCCACGTCTTGAGCCCCGCGTCGTCGAGCCGGCCGCGGCGCACGTCCTCGACGCGCGACCTGAGCGTCCCGAGACGTGCCCAGGTGCGCCCGGCGTCGCGCGATTCGAAGACGCCGGCGTCCGTCGCGGCGAGCGTCCGGCCCGCGCCATCGCTCGCGAACGCGCGGGTGCCCCAGGCCAGCGCGCGGCGGAACGGCGCGTCCGCGGCATCCTGCCTGAAGACGCCGTCGGGCGTGGCGGCGAGGAGGCCCGCACCCGCCGGCGCGAGCGCGAGGATCGTCGCGGGCGGCAGGAGCGCAAGCCGCGTCGCCTCGCCGGAGGCGGGGTCGACGTCCCAGAGGCCGCCGCTCCTCCCGTCGGCCGCACGGGCGACGACGACCCGGCCGTCCGCGCGGAGCGCGACGGCCGAGACGCGCGCCTCGGCGAGTCCGCGGTTCGACTCCGTCAGCGTGACGCCTCCGTCCTCGCTTCTCAGGATCCCCTCGGCCTCCGTCGCGACGAGGAGGCGGGAGGGCTCCCGCGGGTCGAAGACGAGCGCGTTCACGACCACGTCCTGCGAGAGGCGCCGGAAGGACTTGCCGCCGTCCCGGCTCTCGAAGACGCCGCCGGTCGTCCCGGCGAGCACGCGCGCCGGATCCCTCGGGTCCACGCGGACCGCCTGCGTGCGGCGGTCGAGGAGGCCTTCCTTGAAGCGCGTCCAGTTCGTCCCGCCGTCCGTCGTCCGGTAGATCCACCCGCACGTCGCCGCCCACAGCTCGTCGGGCGACGCGGCCGGGAAGTCCATCGCGAAGACCTCCGTGTCCTCCACCATCCCGGCCGCGATCCGCGTCCACGTGCGTCCGCCGTCCGCGGACCGGAACGGGTGACGGAAGCTCCCGCAGTAGAGAACGCCGGAACGCGAAGGGTGGAAGGCGAGGAACGAGACGCCGCTCCCGGAGTCGAGCGGAGGAGCCGACGAGCGCCACGTGAGCCCGTCGTCCTCGGTGATCTCGATGCCGTAGTCGCCTCCGACGGCGACGACGCGGCGGCCGGCGGTCGCCGCAAGGGCGACGACGCGCGAGGCCGCGCGATCCTCCCACCGGCGCACGACGTCGAAGCGCCGGCCTCCATCGGTCGAGACCGCGAGGAGCCCGCCCTTCACGACTCCGGTGAGCGCCGCCCACACGGCTCCCGGACGGAGCGGATCGGGCGCGAGCGACGTGACGGCGTAGCCCGGGAACGCGAGACCCTCGGGCGGGCTCTGCCACGACGCGCCCGCGTCCGACGACCGGTAGATGCCGCCCTGCGCGGTGCCCGCCCAGAAGAGGCCCGGGACGGCGGGATCGGCGACGAGCGACTTCACCTCGGCGCCCGGGAGCGGATAGCGGTACCAGAGGCCCGAGACTCCGCGCGGAGCCTCGCCCGCCGACGCGGCCGGCGCGACGAGCGCGGCGAGGAGGGCGAGGACGGCGGTTCGGGCGCGAGGCGGCACGCGACAGTTTAGCGGGAGAGCCCCCGGTCGGGTTCGTCCCGCGACTCGCGAGAGAAGGCTGCGTTATTTCGCGCCGCGGTTCTTTTTCTTGGAAGGCGCGGGAGAAGGCGTCGCGGTGGGCGAGGACGGAGCCGCGTTCGCGCCCTCGCTCCCGTCCTTCTTACCCTTCGAAGAATCTTCTCTTTTCTTCGTCTCCGCGGTTTCGCCGGCTTTCGAGTCGCCTTTCGAGTCTGCAGTCGCGTCGCCTTTCGACTCGCCCCTGTCCTTGGCCTCTTCGCTCTTCCCGGCGCTCCTCTTCTCCTTCTCCCCGGCCTGCGCGCTCCCCGACTTCCCGTAGTCCGTCAGGTAGAAGCCCGAGCCCTTGAACTGGATCGCGGGCGGCGAGAGGAGCTTGACGAGGGCGCCCCCGCATTCCGGGCACACGGTCAGCGGCGGATCGGAGAAGCTCCGAATCACCTCGAGCTTCTCGCCGCACTTCGCGCACTCGTACTCGTACAGGGGCATCGTCGGTCTCCCTTTCGTCCGCGCCGAAAGCGTTCAGCCGGCGCCGTCGCCGCCCGCCGAGGGTACCCCGCCGGACGTCTTCCACTGGATGCGGCGGATGCCGCTCGACTGCAGCTCGCGCCGTTCGATGAGGCGCAGCACCCAGAACGCGTAGAGGAGCTTCGCGTTCGACCCAAGGTCGCCCGGCCCCATCGTGATGAGGTCGCGCAGCGTTCGCCGGCCGTCCACCGAGGTCAGGAGCGAGATCTCGGCCGGGGTGAACGCGACGTCGCGCGTCTCGGGCGGAGCCTCGGCCCGATCGAAGAGCGTCCAGGACGGCCCGAGGCGTGCGACGCAGCGACGCGGGTCGGGCATCCGCCGGATGCCGTCGACGATTGCCTGGGGCGTCGGAAGGTCCAGCCGGATGAGCTCGTCAGTCTTGAACCGGCCGACCTCGAACGTCACGGAGCCCTGTTCCCACGAGAACGCCGCGAAGAGCAGCGCCTTCACCTGCTGGGTCACGATCTGGCGGAGCTGCGCGTCCGTGAGGATCCCCATCTCGACGAGGAGCTCACCGTGCCGACGCCCCTGGCCTTCGGCGAGGTCGAGCCGCCCCACCGAAGCCTTGAGCTCGCCCGACGAAATGAGCGCGCTCCGGCGCAGGTACTCGCCGAGCGACTCCGAACGGTCCGTCGACGTCGCAAAGATGATGTTTCCGCCGAGGAGATAGACCTTCTTCGAGACGCCGTTCGCGTCGAGCGTGAGGACGCCCGGCGCCCGGTAGAAGTGGATCGTCCGCAGGACCTCGGGAAGAGGTTCCTTTGCGAGATCCCCCGTGTACTGGAAGCGGCCCTCCACGGTTCGCGGATTCTACTCACGACGCGGCGGGGCCGCCTTGTTAGCATGCCCTCCGTGATCGAGTTTTCCGAGGCGCTCGCGCGCGTGCTCGAGGCGACGACGCCGATGCCCGCGTGCACGGTCCCGCTGGAGGACGCCGTCTCCCGCGTTCTCGCCGCGGACGTTCGCGCCGACCTGCCGGTCCCCGGATTCGACACGACCGCGATGGACGGCTGGGCCGTGCGCGCTTCGGACGTGGAACGGGCGCCCACGCTCCTCGCCGTGGCGGGCGCCTCGGGGGCCGGAACCGTTCCGGGCGTCCTCCCCTCCGGCTCCGCGTGGAAAATCATGACGGGCGCGCCCATGCCGCCCGGGAGCGACTCCGTCGTCCCCGTGGAGGACGCCGCCCCCGTCGAGGGGGGCGCCGTCCGGCTCGACGCCGTTCCGAAACCGGGCGCGCACGTGCGCCGGCGCGGCGAGGTGATCGAGCCCGGCGCGCTGCTCCTTGCGGCGGGCCGCCGCCTGACTCCTGCCGATCTCGTCCTCGCGGCCGCCGCCGGCCGGGCGACACTCCAGGTCGCGCGAGCGCCGCGCGCCGGCGTCCTCGTCACCGGCGACGAGCTCGTCCCGACGGGAACGCGCCCGGGCCCGGGCCAGCTCCGGAACACGAACGCGCCTCTCCTCCTCGCGGCGCTGCGCCGGGCCGGAGCCGAGGTGCTCTCCCTCGGCGTCGTCCCCGACGAGAAGAGCGCGCTCGCGCGGGCCCTGAAGGAGGCGTTCGCCGCGAAACTCGACGTTCTCCTCACGACGGGCGGCGTCTCGGCCGGCGACTACGACTACGTCGGCGAGGCCCTTGCGGCCGCGGGGGCGCGCGTGCGGTTCCACCGGGTCTCGATCCGGCCGGCGAAGCCCGTGCTCTTCGCGACGCGGGGGACGACGCTCGTGTTCGGCCTCCCCGGAAACCCCGTCTCGACGGCCGTCGGGTTCGATTTTCTCGTCCGCCCCGCGCTGCGAGCGGCGGCCGGCCTCCTCCCGCCGCTCCCCCCGCCCGTCTCCGCCCGGCTCACGGCGCCCGTCAAAAACAAGGGGCCGCGGCTCGCGTTCCACCCCGCGCTGCTCTCCTGGGACGGAGCGCGGCTCGCCGCCGAGCCGCTCGCGTCGCGCGGCTCGCACGACATCCTGACGCACGCCCGCGCCGATGCGTTCCTCGAGCTCGCCGCGGAGAGTGAGTGGAAGGCGGGCGACACCGTCCCCGTCCACCGGGGAACGGCCGAGAGCACGTTCTAGCGGCGTTTCGCCTTCGCGGAGCCCTTCTTCGCGGGCCGCTTCTTCGCGCCGCCCTTTCGCGCCGGGGCGCGTCCCGCCTTCGGGAAGAGGCCCGTGCGGATCGTCTCGACCTGGGCGAGGTGGATGCGGTCGTGCCCGGCGTACATCGTGACGAGGCGGCCCAGCGATTCCTCGCCGCGCTCGGCGTGGATCCCGACGCGGTCCCATGCGCCCTCGCCAAGGCGCTCGAGGAGGCCGAGGTTCACGGCGCGGGCCATCGCGAAGTCGTCGAGGAGGTCGGCCGTCGCCGCGCGCGCGACGCCGAGGTTCGCGACGAACGCGTCCTGGTCGTAGCCGGGCAGCGGGGGCCGGTCCATCGCCGCGATGAAGCGATAGCGGCTGCCGAGGACGACCTCGCTGTCGGCGAGGTGCGCGACGATCTCGCGGATGCTCCACTTCCCGGGGGCGGGCTTTTTCGCGAGCTGCCTTTCCGTGAGCCCGCGCGCGAGACGGCGGAGGAGGTCCGGGGCCTCGGCCATGGCGGCGACGGGGTCGGCGTCTCCGAGGGCTTCGAGGTAGCGGTCGGGGACGACGGGACCGGGAGTTCCGGCGGCCATGGGCTCCTCCTTCGCGTCAGCGAACGGCGGAGGCCACGTCGGCGGCGGTCACCGGCTCTTCGCTGCGCAGCCGCACCTTACCGCCGGTGCGCCAGGCGATCCAGTACGGCGCCTTTTCGATCCCCGAGTCCTTCGCCCAATCCCCGTTCGGATCGAACACGACGGGCCGCCGGATTCCCCGGGCGCGCTTGACGGCCTCCGCGATGGGCTCGCCTCCGATCACGATGAAGCACTCGATCCCCTGTTCGGCGAGCTGGCTCGAGAGCTCGACCGCCTTGGCGGTCGCGTCGAGCGACTTGCGGCCGACGGTCGGCGTCAGGTAAACGGCGGCGCAACCCGGGGGCTCGCAGTTCTTCAGGACGACGATCTCCATGTTCCTCTCGAAGCCCATGTACCGCTGGAGGCCCTGTTCGCCGACCGTGGCGGGAGGCTTCAGGTAGAGCCAGGCGCCGACCGCGACCGCGACGATCACGCCGATGATCGCGGATCCCGAGGGACCCATCGAGACAGGCCGGTCCGGGATGCGAAAGCGCGACGTCGGAGACGCCGAAGGCCCGGCCAAAGGCGGCGAGCCTCCGGCAGGGGTCGCGCCGGACGGCGGCCGCGGTGCCGCCGGGGGAGGAGTCACCGTGCCCATGGACGTCCCGATTCTACGCAAGTTCCCGGGATCCGGATCCTTCGATACGGATCCACGTGCTCGCCCGCCCGGTTCGTCAGGCGGCGGGGCCCTTCTTGATCGTCACGACCCCGGAAGACGACCGGATCATGAGCTTCGGCCCGCCGCCGTTGAGCTTGCCCTCCCCGACGATCTGGCCGGACCGCCGGGACACCGAGATGCCCGGAAACTGGGACACGATCGAGTCGGAATCCGGCTCGCCGCCCGTTACGTGGACCTCGACGTCGGCCTTGTAATTCGCGGGCAGCGTCACCGTCACGTCGCCGCCGCTCGTCGAGAGTTCGCCGCCCGGGACGGCCGCGCCCGAAATCTCGCACGTGATCGAGCCGCCCGACGTGCGCGCCGTCACCGGGCCGCGCACCTTCTTCATGACGATGTCCCCGCCGCCCGTGCGCGCGTTCACGGAGCCTCCCGCGGAGCGGACGACGACGTCGCCGCCGCTCGTCTCGAGGCGCGCGTCGCCGCTCACGGAGCCCGCGCGGATGTCGCCGCCGAACGTCGTCGCCTTGAGGTCGCCGGTCACAGACTCGACGCGGACGTCGCCGCCGGCCGTCGACACCTCGGCGCCCTTGCCCGCCCCGGCGAGGCGGATCTGGCCGGAGCGGCTCGTGATCGTCACGCGGCCGGACACCTTCCCGACGGTGACGTCGCCGGAAGCGATCGCCGGCGCGTAGTCGCCGTCGACGTCACCCACGACGATCGACCGGCCCCACGGGTCGGGCGGGATCGGCGCAATCGGTCCGGCCGGCGCGAACGGCGCGATCCCGGGGGCCGGGGGCACGGGCGAGGGCGGCGCCGGGTGCTCGCGGACGACGATGCGCGGGATGTTCGGCACCGGGGGAACCGTCACGATGCGGGTCGAACGCGGCGACGTGAGACGCTTTGCCTGGGCCTCGGTCGTGCCCTCGGCGAGGACCAGGATCCGCCCGTTCAGGTTCGAGACGCGGACCGAGGCGCCGCCGTCGCCGACCGTGCCCTCGTAAGCGCGGTTCAGGTTCACCGTGATGCTCCGCGAGATCTCGCGGCCGACGTCAGCCATCTGCCGGTCGAGGTCGGCCATCTCCCGGTTCAGGTCCGCCATCGCTTCGTTCAGGTCGGACATGTCGATGACGACATCGTCCTCGTCCTTCGACGCCTTTTCCTTCGCCTTCACCTTCTCCTTCTCCGCCCGGCGCATTTCGTCCCGGACTTTCCGCTGCTCGGCCCGGATCTTCTCGCGCGTGGCGTTCGCCTCGTCGCGTTCGCGGCCCCCTTCGGGCGCGGCCACGGCGGGCAGGGCGAAGCTCGAGAGAATTTCGCCGCTCATCGTGTGCCCTTCGAGATGGAATCCCGCCTTCGCGGGCAGCGTCAGGGCGATCGCGCCGTTCACCGTGCGGACGTCGAGAGAGGCTCCCTTCGGCAGCTCCGCGAAGCCGGCCTCGATCGCGCCGTTGACCGTGTTGAGCTTCGCGTCGCGCCGGCCGCCGGCGAGCGAGATCTTCCCGTTCACCGTCGTGAGCTCCATGGGGGCCGCGACGCCCGTCACCGAGACGGCGCCGTTCACCGCGGAGACGCTCACACGGACCCCGGGCGGAACGGCGATCCGGTACTTCGTCTCGCTCATCCAGCGGTCCCCGCGGCTGTCGAAGGTCCACTTGTGGCCGGAGTGCCTCATGTGAACGCCGGGCTCCTCGGTGTAGAGGGAGAGGTCCCCGTTCTCGTTCTCGAAGCGGACCTTCACGTCGCCGAGGTTCTTCTTCGCGTCGGCGTCGGTCGCCCCCCACGCCGTGACGTCGACGTCGGCCCGGAACGCCGTCCCGGCGGCGATCTCGACGCGGCCGTTGACGGTCTCGACGGAGAGGGACTTCAGGTCGCCGGACGCATTGAACGTCTCCGTGCGGGTCGCCTTCGCATTCCATTCCTTCGCCTGCGCCCTCAGACCGGCGGCGAGCGAGAAGAGGACGAGCGCAGCGATCGCGAGCGCCCAGACGAGGGCGCGCCGTTCGCGGCGCGGGTTTTCGGGTTCGGGTTTCGTGCTCATGTCAGAGAGACGCTCCAATCGCGGAAAGGTGTCTTCAGATCTCGATCTTCGACAGCGCGAGCGCGGCCTGGCTGCGGACGTAGCCGTTCTCGTGGTCGTCGGCGGCCTTCTGCCGCAGGCTCTCGATGGAGGACGCATCCTTGAAGGCGGCGGCCGACTTCGCGAGGCCTTCGACGGCGAGGATGCGGACCGCCGGGTTCGTGTCGGTCTTCAGCGCCTTCGCGAGCGCGTCGCGCGTCTCCGGAGACGGCGGCATCTGCGCGAGCGCCTCGGCGGCCTTCTTGCGCACGCCGGGATTCCTGTCCGTCTCGAGCGTGCGACGGAGGAGCGCGACGACCTCGGGCGAGACCGGCGCTCCCCCGCGCGTCCCCTCGGACACGAGGTCGAGCGCTCCGCCTTTCGCGCCCTCGGAGCCGGCGGCCCCGGACACGAGCGACACGAGGAGGTTCGCGACGGCCTGGTCCTCGGGCCTGCCGACGACCGTGTAGCGCGTCGTGACGTCGAAGGAGACGGCGACGCGGCCCGCGGCGTCCGCGGGCGTGTACGAGACGTTCGCGAGGCGCGGCTTGCCCGAGAGGTCCAGCGCCGCGCGGGACGCGTCCAGCGTCCGGTTTGCCACGAGGGACACGTTCTCGCCGCCGTGGAACGGGGACGGCGTGGGCTGGAAGGCGGCCGAGCCCGGGAGGGCGCCGCCGCCAGACGCGCGCGCGAGGAAGAAGCCCGCGACGCCGGCCGTGAGGACGGCCGCGACTTTCAGGAGCGGGGTTTCCGTTCCCGGGACGCGGAACGGGCGGACGTTCGTCGCGCGCCTCGTCGCGGCGGCCATCGCCGCCGACGCGCGCGCCTCGAAGGCCGGCGAGACTGCGAGGTCGGAGGCGTCGTCGTCGCCGAGGCGAGCCCAGACGGACTCCATGTCGGCGGCAACGGCCGCGCAGGCGGAGCAGCCCGCGACGTGCGCCGCGAGCGCGGCGGCGCCGTCTCCGGCCGGCTCGCCGGAAAGGCGGGCGAGGACGAATTCACGAACCTTCAGTGACTCGCGGCATTCCATGGGGGATCTCCTTCGGAGAACACGGACTTCAGCGTCTCCATCGCCCGAAAGATCCGGGTCTTGACGGCGCCTTCGCTGATCGAGAGGGAGCGGGCGATCTCGGCGTACGGGAGGCCGTGGTAGCGGGCCAGGACGAGAACCTCGCGCTGCTCGTCGGACAAATGCGAGAGAGCGCGGCGCACGGAGGCGCGCCGCTGCCTTTCGACGAGCCGGACGTCGACCGGAATGTCCGAACCGGCGGCTTCGACGACGGAATCGAGCGACACCTTCTGGCGCCGGGCGCCCTGGCGCAGGCGGTCGCGGCAGGCGTTCGCGGCGATCGCGAAGAGCCACGAGGCGACCGAGGCCCGTCCGTCGTACTGGCCCGCCCGGACGATCACCTTCAGGAAAACGTCCTGCGTGACCTCCTCGGCCTCCGCCGCGTTGCCGAGCAAGCGCCCCGTGAACCTCAGGAGGGGGCCGGACCAGCGTTGGAAGAGACGGGCCGCGCCGGACGCGTCGCCCAGCCGAACCATCTCCAGCGCCTCGAGATCCGCTTCCTGTTCGGCGCTGATCCCGTCCGGCTCCACGCACCCCTCCCGCTCTTCGGCGACGGCGTCCACGCCAGTATGACGGGGGACCGGGAGGAAGGTTACGGAGCCGGCGGCCCGCTCAGCCTTTGCGAAGCGCGAGGCTTCCCTTTTCGGTCTTCAGGCTCACGCGCGGCCCCCCGCCGTTGACGCTTCCGCGGGCCATGAGGCCGTGACGGCGATACCGGGAGGAGGCGTCCGTGAGGGGGGCCGGGAACTCGACGCTCAGGTTCCCCCGGCTCGACTCGGCCGCGAGCTCGAAGGCCGCCGCCGCCGGCAGACGCAGGACGATCGAGCCCTTGTACGTCTCCCCGTGCACCTCGCCCGCGAGCCGGACGATCTCGGCGTTCACCTCGCCCTTGTACGTGTCGACGCTCAGGGCGCCCGCCAGACCGCCGATGTCGACGGTCCCCTTGTACGTGTCGATCGCAAGGTCGGCCGCGAGGCCTTTCACGTAGAGGTCGGACTTGTAGTCCTTGATCGAGAGGGCCGCGCTCTTCGGCATGCGGATCGCGTAGCGCACGAACGGGCGCGCCGTGCACGAGCCGAACCAGCGCTGGCCTTCCTCGAGCGCGTCGTAGTCCGACTTGATCGAGACTCCGCCCTCGCGCTTCTCGATCACGACCCTCGTCTGGTCCACCCACTTCGCGAGGTCCTTCGCGTCCCCGCAGGAATCGTCGGCCTCGACCTTGGCCTCGACGGCCACCTCGGCCCTGTCCCACGTGGTCACCTTCACGGTGCCCTTGTATGTGTCGACCCGGACGGTCTCCCCCGCGGCGAGCGGCAGGGTCTTCGAGACGTCCCGGGACGGGAGCGCGGCGGCGGGGAGGGCGACGGCGGCCGACAGGGCGGACGCAAGGAGGATGGCGGCGGCGTGGAGCTTGCGCATGAGAGGCCTCTCCCCCTTTAAACGCCCGGCGCGGCGAAAGGTTCCGGTCAGCCCGGGAAGATGAAGCGGCGCTGGCGCGCGGCGGCCAGGAGCTCGCCCCGGAAATCCGGGTGTGCGATCGCGATGAGGGCCATCGTGCGCTGGCGGATGTTGCGTCCCCAGAGGTCGGCGACGCCGTACTCCGTGACGACGTAGTGGATGTCGCCCCGGCTCGTGACGACGCCGGCGCCCTCGGCGAGAACGGGCGTGATCCGGCTGACCGTGCCGCCCTTGGCCGTCGACGGGAGCGCGATGATCGGCCGGCCGCCCTTGCTTCGCGCCGCGCCTCGCATGAAGTCCACCTGTCCGCCGATGCCGGAGAAGAACTGCGAGCCGATCGAATCCGCGGCCACCTGCCCCGTGAGGTCCACGGCGACCGCGGAATTGATCGCGACCATGTCGTCGTTTCGGGAGATCTGGAACGGGTCGTTCGTGAAGCTGGAGGGGCGCATCTCGATGCCCGGGTTGTCGTGCACCCACTCGTACAGGGCGCGCGAGCCCATGATGAACGACGTGACGGCCTTGCCCGGAAGGAGCTTCTTGCGCCGGCCGGTCACGACGCCGGACTGGATGAGGCGCATCGCGCCGTCCGACATCATCTCCGTGTGAATCCCGAGGTCGTTGCGGTCCGCGAGCGCGCTGATGACGGCGTCCGGGATGCGACCGATGCCCATCTGGAGACAGGCGCCGTCCGGGACGAGACTCGCGGCATGGGTGCCGATCTGCCGGCACACGTCGTCCGGCTGCTCGGAGGCGAGCTCGAAGAGCGGCTCGTCGACCGGGATGAGGTGGGCGATGCGGTCCACGTGCAGGAACGAGTCGCCGAGCGTCCGCGGCATCCGCGGGTTCACTTCGGCGAGAACGAGCGGCGCCGTGTCCACGGCCGCCCGCACGACGTCGACCGAGACGCCGAGGCTCACGTAGCCGTGGCGATCCGGCGGGCTGACCTGGATGAGCGCGACGTCGATCCCGACGCGCCCCGACGTGATGAGCGTCGGGATCTCGGAGAGGAAGACGGGCATGAAGTCCGCGCGGCCCTCCTGCACGGCGCCACGCACGTTCGCGCCGATGAAGAACGCCATGTGACGGAAGCGCTGCTCGAGACCCGGCGCGACGTAGGGCGCCTTGCCGAGCGTCAGGATGTGCACGATCTCGTTGTTGCGCAGGTGCGCGCCGTGCTCGACGAGCCCCTCGACGAGCCTCCCGGGCTCACCCGCGCCCGAGCCGACGAGGATTCGGCGACCGGGCGGGATCGCGTGAATGGCGTCCTCGATCGAGGAGATCTTCCAGCTGAAGCGGTCTTTCCAGTCGGTGTTCATACGAAGCGAATGTAACGCCGAGGTACAAGAAGAGATAGCGATGCGTTTGAATCCCTCGGGCGTCCCCGACGTCAGCGCTTCAGGCCGAGGAGCATCCCGTCCGGCGTCGGAAGGCACGCCGTGTCAAACGTTTCGGCCGCCTCTTCGTGGAAGCGCCGCATCGCCGCGGCCTCCGCGGAATCCTCGAGAAGCCGCCCGAAAAGGAAGGCGTTGTCGCCGACCAGAAGGCCGCCTTTCCGGACGTTGCGCGCCGCCCAGCGCCCGTAGGCGTCGTAATTGCTCTTGTCGGCGTCGACGAAGACCGCGTCGAACGGGCCGAGCGGCTCGAGCGCGGGCAGGACCGCGAGCCCCGCGCCCTCGAGAACGGTGACCTTCGACGCGAGGCCCGCCGCCTCGAGGTTTCCGCGCGCGATGCGCGCGTGCTTCGGGTCGGACTCGACCGTCCAGACGTGCCCGTCCGTGGGCAGCGCCCGCGCCATCACGAGCGCGGAGTACCCCGCGAGCGTCCCGACCTCGACGACCTTCTTCGCGCCGGCGAGCTTGAGGAGGAGGCCGACGGCCTTCGCCTCGGACGCGCCGAGCTGGATCGCGGGCATCCCGTGGGCGGACGGCGCGTCGAACGTGCGGGCGGCCGCCGCGTCGTGCGGCGCATGCGTCCGCGCGAGCCAGTCGAGGATCTCGCGTGTCGCGTACGAGTGACCCGCGCGGGAATCCCGGTCCGCCATCAGCCGTTCACCGGACCGCGGCCTCCAGGAGCGTCAGCGTGCCTTCCTCGCCGTCCAGCTCGGCCATCACGCCGAGCGGGAGCGTCGCCTTGTCGGGGATGTGGCCGAAGACGAGGTTCGCGACGACGGGGATCCCGAGCTTGCCGAGCCGGTCCTGGCAGACCTCCTGCCACGTCCACGTGCCGAACCCCGAGAAGCTCGGCTTGTAGTCCTTCGGCGTGCAGTGCGAGAACCTTCCGAGCGCGACGCCCGCGAGGCCGGAGAGCTTGCCGGTGAGAAGGAACTGCGTGAGCCAGCGGTCGATGCGGTACGGGTCCTCCTCGACCTCCTCGAGGAAGAGGATGCGGCCCTTCAGGTCCGGCTCGAACGGCGTCCCGACGAGCGTCGAGAAGACGCTGATGTTCCCGCCCACGAGCCGGCCCTTCGCCTTTCCGGGCGCGAGCTTGTAGATCCAGTTCTCGCGGTCCACGAAGATTTCGCGCGGCGGGCCTTTCGGCGACGGCGGCTCGGCGATGCGCCCCGCGGCCTGCGCCGTCATGACGACCTTCCGGAACGACGCGAGCGTGTAGTCGGTCGGGAGCTCCCCGCCGACGGGGCCGTGGAACGTCACGAGGCCCGTCAGGCGGTGGATCGCGTTCAGGAGCGCCGTGATGTCGCTGTAGCCGCAGATGACCTTCGGGTTCTTCCGGATCGTCTCGTAGTCGAGGAGCGGGAGGATGCGCGACGCGCCGTAGCCGCCGCGCAGGCAGAAGATCGCGTCGACCGACGTGTCCGCGAACGCGGCGTTCAGGTCTGCGGCGCGGTGCGCGTCGGGCCCGGCGAGGTAATACGTCGACTCGCCCGCGTGCGGGAAGATTTTCGGCTTGAAGCCGAGGGCCTTGATGATCTCGGCGGCCATCTCGTTCCCGGCGAGACCCCACTCGGGCGACGACGGCGCCACGAGGGCGACGGTCATCCCCGGCTGGAGGGCCTTCGGGAAGACGGGCTCGGGCGGCTTCTCGGCGTACTTGGTGAGCGCGGCCTGCGCGGAGAGCGGGAATCCGGCGATGAGGGAGGCGAAGGAGACTTCCTCGAGGAACGTGCGTCGGCTTGTCGGCATGGCGCGATTCTAGGCCGCAGCGCTCCCGCAGCTCATCGAAGCACCCCGAGACCCGAGAGAGTCAGAAGGCCCCGGCTTAGAATTCCGCCCATGCCCCGCCTGCGGCCGGCCGCCACCGCACTCCTCCTCGCCTTCGTGGTGGCCGCGGCCGTCCTGCCCCTCGCCGCGTCGGGCGAGCGCCACGGCTGCCATTGCGCCGTGAGAATGGCCTGCTGCGAGAACGGAACGTGCACGATGGGCGGGGACGAGCCGCCCGCCGACGGGCCCGAGTGGCGGACGTGCCGGCGCGAGGCGCCGGCGTCAGCGGCCGCGCCGCTCGATGCGTTCGAGAGAGCGGTGAAGGGAGATTTCTTCGAAGGAAGGCAGCGGGTGGCCCCCTCCCCACTCGCCGACCTCGCCGCCACGCGGCCGCGCTCCAACGCGCCCGGTCCCGCCACGCCTCCCCCCCGCGCACTCTCTTTCTAAGAAATTCCTCTCTCCGAATTTCTTCAGAAGGAGAACTGCATCTTGAAAACCGTCAACGCACGGCGCGCCCTGCGCTTTCTGGGCATCGCCCTCTTCGCTTCGTGGTTTCTCGCCCCGCAAGCAGGCCTCGCCTGCGCGTGCGGGTGCAGCGTCTTCGACGTCGGCGCCGGCACGATCATGCCGGTCAACTCCGAGTCCGGCTTCTCGCTCTGGTTCCGATACGCCTACATGGATCAGAACCAGAACTGGGCGGGGAGCTCGAAGGCGCCCGCCTCGGACAACAGCGACGTCCGGATCAGGACGAGCTTCTACACGCTCGGCGGCAACGTCATGATCAACCGCTCCTGGTCGGTGATGCTGGAGCTCCCGATCTACTCGAGGCAGTTCACCTCGACCGACGACGGCAGCGTCGCCGGGCCGGCCGGCAGCCTCTATACCGCGAACCTCACCGACCTCGGCGACATGACGCTCATGGGCATCTACACGGGTCTCTCCGAGGATCGCTCGACCGGGCTGAGCCTCGGGGTGAAGCTCCCGACGGGCAACTACACCGGGCCGAACGGCCCTCTCGGCGGAGCGGAGTTCGACCGGGACACGCTGCCGGGGACTGGCAGCACCGACGTCGTCCTCGGCGCGTACCACGTCGGCGCCCTCAGTTCCGACGCATCGCTCGCGTGGTTCGCGCAGGCGAAGTACCAGTTCGCGATGCTCACCCGGAACGACTACCGGCCCGGCAACGACCTCAACGCCGCGCTCGGGCTCACCTGGAGTTTCGGGGCGCGGGGCTCGCAGACGCGCGTCACGCCCGTCCTCCAGCTGATCGGCAGCTGGCGCGAGCGCGACAGCGGCGCCGCCTCGGACCCCGAGAACTCGGGCTACAAACGCCTTCTCGTCGCGCCCGGCCTCGAGGCGCGGCTCGCGAAGGTCCGGCTCTACGCCGATGTCGAATTCCCCGTCTACCAGTACACGAACGCGGCGCCGAGCGGGAGCGACTCGTCCGGCCAGCTCGTGGCTCCGGTTTACATCAAGGCCCAGGTCTCGTACGACTTTTAGGTGAAGAAAGTGACCGTCGCGCGGTCGAGATAGAATCGCAACCACCATGAAGGGACGTGCCCTGCGCGCCTTCGTCCTCGCGGCGCTCGCGCCGCTCCTCGTGGGCGGCGCGTTCGGCCACGTGGACGGCTTCGAGGTCCTCTCGCACGGCACGTTCTTCTTCCCGCCCGACCATCCCGCTCACGCCCCGTTCGTCCCCGAGAAAGAGCATCCCTGCGCGGCCTGCGCGGTGGCGAACGTCCTGCCACCCGCGGCCGCGCCCGTGTACATCGTCCCCGCTGAGATCGGGTTCGCACCCGTCGTCCTCATCGCGCGCACGACGGCCCCGCCCGCGCTTCCCGCGCTCTCCGGCCGATCTCCGCCGGTACCCCCAAGAGCGTAGTCCTTCCGTCCTGGCGTCTTGAACCAGGCTGCCAACGCAGCTCTGGGCTGGTGCTCTCGAAGGAATCGCAGGGGGATCCATGCCGCTCGAGACTCGAAGTCTGAGTGCATTGCCCGACCTTTCGACCCGACAGCGCGAGGTCGTTTCCTACATTCGTCGGCGACGCGTCGAAGGCAGGCCGCTGAACCTGCCGCGACACGTCTCCGCGCGTGGAAGGAACTCACGCTGATGGTCCTCCTCCTCGGCTGCGCCGCCGGGTTGGCCACACTGCTCGGCGGCCTCCTGGCGCTCAAGCAGCAGGATCGGCTTCACCTCATCCTGGGGTTCAGCGCAGGTGCCGTCATCGGGGTCGCGTTCTTCGACCTTCTCCCCGAAGCCCTCGAGCTCGGAGCCAAGCCATACGGGACACCGACGGTCACAGCCATCGTTGCGGCGGGATTTCTCCTGTACATGCTTCTGAGCCGAACGCTCCTCTTGCACGCCCATGGGAACGAGGACCATGTACCGCACACTCCGCCGACGTGGCTTGGAGCGGGCAGCCTCGTGTTTCACAGCGCCCTCGATGGCGTCGGGCTCGGGCTCGCGTTTCAGGCCTCGACGGCGGTGGGGCTCGTCGTCGCGATTGCGGTCGTGGCCCACGACTTCTCGGACGGCATCAACACCGTGGGCATGGTCCTAAGGGCTGCCGAAAATCGCCACAATGCGTTTCGCTGGCTCCTCGTCGACGCGGCGGCACCAATCGCGGGCGTCCTCGCCACCACCTTCCTCTCCCTCAAGGAATCCCACCTCGGAATCCTCCTCGCCCTGTTCTGCGGGTTCTTCCTTTTCATCGGCACAAGCGACCTGATCCCGGAAAGCCACCATCGCCACCCCAAGGTCGTGACGAGTCTGATGTCAGTCTTCGGGGCGGCCGCCATCTACGCTGCGATCCTTCTGTCGAAGTCATGACCACGACGCGGTGTCGCATTCGACGGGCTGGAGGCCAACGAGCTTGATCGGAACCTTTACGTCAGCACTGATCCGCGTCGTCCTGGACGGGAGTCTTTTCCTGCTGGGCGGCTTCCTCCTGGCCGGTCTGCTCGCAGAATTCGTCCGTTCGGAGCGGATCGCCGGGCTGCTGGGGGGCGGCGGCCTTCGGCCCGTATTCCTCGCGACGATCCTGGGGATGCCGCTCCCCCTCTGCTCTTGCAGCGTCGTCCCGGCCGCGCGGGAGCTGAGGCGCAAAGGTGCGAATCCCGGGGCCGTCGTCGCCTTCCTGATCTCGACCCCCGAAACCGGAGTCGACTCGATCCTCCTCACGTACGGTTACCTCGGCCCCGCCATGGCGATCGCCCGGCCGCTGGCCGCCATCGTTACGGCGCTCGCCGCGGGAATCATCACCTTGACCCTCTCTCGCCGCGGGGCCGAGCCGCCACCAACGGCCGCCCCGGAACCGGATTTCCCGGAAGGGGCCCATGAAGCCGAGGAGCCCGCTGCGCCGGGAACGTCCCTCGCGGACCGCCTCCGTCGCGCCCTTCGGCACGGGTTCGTCGAGGTCTTCGACGAGCTGGCCCCCTGGCTGGTCGTCGCATTCCTCCTTTCGGCGCTCCTCGACGCGTGCCTCGGGCCCGACGCCCTCGCGCGCCTCCTCCCGTATCCCGTCCTCGGCATGTTGGCGGCCGCGCTCGTGGGCATTCCGACCTATGTGTGCGCGAGCGGCTCGACGCCGGTCGCCGCAATCCTGATCGCCAAAGGCCTGAGCCCCGGGGCCGGACTCGTTTACATGCTCACGGGCCCGGCGACGAACCTCACGACGCTGGCGGTCGTGGCGCGACTCTTCGGCCGCCGCATTCTTGCGCTCTACCTCGGCTCCATCTTCGCCGTCGCGATCGCCGCCGGCTTCGCGTTCGACGCCGTGATCTCCCGTGACGCGGCCGCCCTCCTGACGCCCGGTGCGAGCGGGACGAGCGCCGCCCTCACCTGGCTGGAAATCCTCGCCGCTCTCGCCTTCGTCGGGCTCGTCGCCGCCAGCGTGAAGCGCGGGAGCTTCCTCCATGCGTGGAAGGACGCGCGCGCGGGATTCGGGGAGGCCCGTGCCCTCCTCCGATCGCTCAGGCCGCGCGTTCCCTGGAGGCTCGTCACGCGGGCGGCCGGCGCCGCGGTCGGGATCGCGGCCGCCATCGCATGCGCTTCGACGGCCCTTCTCATCGTGCGGCCGGGCGAGCGTGGCGTCGTTACCGTGCTTGGGCGAGTCTCCGGCGAGCCGCGCCGTCCGGGCGCCCACATCGTCCCGCCCTGGCCGGTCGGGAAGACGCGGATCGTTCCGGCGGACCGCGTGCGCGTCCTTGAGGTCGGCTACCGGACCGGCTCGGCCGCGAGGAGCCTGTATCCGCTGTCCGGGAACCGCCTGCTCTCCGAGTCCCGCTACGTGACGGGAGACGAGAACATCGTCGACGCCACGGCATCCGTCCTGTGGCACGTCGCCGACCCCTCACGTTTCGTGTTCCGGTCGGCGGACGTCGAGCGTTCGCTCCAGGGAATTGCCCGCGCGGCGCTCACGTCCGAGATCGCCGGTACGCCCCTCGACGCGCTCTATGCGTCCAGCCGGGCCGGAATCGAGGCGGCCGTTCTCGCCCGGCTGCGCTCGGCGCGACTCGACGAGACGCTCGGCGTCGAGGTGATGGCGGTGGAGCTCCTTTACGTCCACGCGCCCGACGAGGTTCACGCGGAGTTTCGCGACGTCGCATCGGCAGCCGAGGACCGGACGACGACGCGGAACCGTGCGCTCGTCGAGCAGGAGTCCACGGTACGCCTCGCGGCGGGCGAGGCGGCCCGTCAGGTCCTGATGGCGGACGCGGCGCGCCTCTCTTCGACGAGCCAGGCGGCCTCGGACGCGCACGTCTTCGAGAGGCTCGCCGCGGCGTCGCGACGGTCCGGAGGGCTTCTCGCCGAGCGCCTCTACTGGGAGCGGATGGCGCGTGCGCTCGCGGGCGCCCCGAAGATCGTCCTTCCCGATCCCCGCAGATTTCCCGGCGTCGAGATGTGGATGACGCCGCCCGGACGCGCCGGAGCAGTTCCGGCACCTTCCTCGGTGACGCCGCCACCGACGCCTCCGAATTGAGGAGTTCGATGATCAAGCCGAACCCGACCCTTCTGGCGCGGCTCGCAGTCGGCGCCGCTCTCGCGCTCGCCGCGAGCCGGGCTCTCTACGTCGTGGACGCCACGGAGCAGGTGGTGCGCACACGCCTCGGACGCCCCGTCGAGATCGTGACCGAAGCGGGACTCCACACGCGGATGCCCTTCGTCGACGGCGTCGTCCGTCTCGACAAGCGCCTCCAGAGCTTCGACCCGCCCGCGGCAGAGTTCCTCACGCAGGACAAGAAGAACCTCGCCGTCGAGACCTTCCTCCTGTGGCGGATCGCCGACCCGAAGCGCTTTCTCGAGACGCTCGCCGGACGCGAGGCTGCCGAGGCGCGGCTCTCGGATCTCTCCTCCTCGGAGCTGGCGGCGGCCCTCGGGACCGTCCCGATGAGCCGGCTCATCTCCGCCGTCCCGGGCGAGGCGAAGCTCTCCGACGTCGCCGCGGCTGTGGAGGGGCGCGTCCGGGCGCGCGCCGCGGAGGACTACGGCATCGCGGTCGAGACGCTCGCGGTGAAGCGGCTCGGGTTCCCGGAGCAGAACCTCGCGAGCGTCTTCGAGCGCATGCGATCCGAGCGCGAGCGGATCGCCCGGCGCCTGCGCTCCGAGGGCGAGGAGCAGGCCCTCCGGATCCGCGCGGAGGCCGAGCGCGACAAGGCGAAGCTCCTCGCCGACGCCACGCGGAAGGCCGCGGAGAGCCGTGGCGCGGGCGAAGCCGAGGCGGCGCGGCTCTACGCCGCCGCCGCGGCCAGGGACCCCGACCTCTTCCGGCTGATCCAGAGGCTCGACGCCTACGAGAAGATGCTCGCGACGGGCACGACCGCGGTTCTGCCCGCCGACTCTCCCCTCCTCAAGGTGCTCGTCGACGGCCCGCCTCTCACGCGGGAGCCGCGCAAGTGAAGAGGTTCGCGCTCGTCTTCGCCGCCGCGGCGGGCGCCGCGGTCCTCCTCGCGTCGATCGTCGTCGTGGGGCCGCAGGAGCGCGCCGTCGTCTTTCGTTTCGGCTCGCCGCTGAAGAGAACGCTCGGGCCCGGCCTCGGGACCCGGATCCCGCTCGTCGACCGGGTCGTGCGCGTCGAGGTCACGCGCACGTTCACGGTTTCGGCGGGGAGCGCGGACGCGGGTTCGGGCGCCCGGGCCGCCTCCTTCCTGACGGGGGACACGAACCTCCTCGTCGCCGAATGCGCCCTGCAGTACCGAATCGCCGATCCGGTCCGGTTCCTCGTCGGCGCCGCCGACGTGTCGAAAACCCTGAAGCGGGAGGGGGAAGGGGCGCTGACCGAAGAGCTCGGAGCGAGTCCGGTGGACGACGTCCTCTCGGTCGGTCGAACGGCGCTTCTCGAGCGCGTGCGCTCCCGCGTGCAGCGCGAGGCCGACGGCCGGGGGCTCGGCGTCGTCGTGATCTCCGCCGCGTGGCGTTCGCTCGACCCGGCGCCGCCCGTGATCGACGCCTTCCAGGCCGTCCAGAACGCCGCCGCCGACCGCGAGCGCCTCCAGAACGACGCGCGCGCCTACTCCGACGAGCTCGCGTCCAAGGCGCGGGGCGAGGCGCAAGCGCTGATCGAGGGCACCGAGGCCGCGCGCGTTCAGCGCGTCGAGGCCGCGCGCGGCGACGCGAACCGCTTCGCCGCCCTCGCGCGCGAGGCCGGAGCCGATCCCGCTCTTCTGCGCTCGCGCCTCTGGCTCGAGACGGCCGGCCGCCTCGTTCCCAAGTTCACCACGTACGTCATCGACGGGCGTGGCGGAGGCACAAAGCTGCGGCTCGTGAAGGAGAGCGCGGCGAAGTGAGCGCAGGCCCTCCGGTGCAGGAACAGGAACACGATCTTCCCGTTCGGGTTAGCGACGCCGCGCGCATTGGAATCGTCGCAGCTGGGGCTGCGGCTGTCTGGTTCCGGGTCTGGGAGCCATTCCCGCGGTTCAGCGTCCTCGGGATCGTGACTCTTCTGATCGGGGGCTGGCCGATCCTCCGCGAAGCGGCCGAGAACGCATTGCAGCGGAGAATGACCATGGAGCTGTCGATGAGCATTGCGCTCATCGCAGCGGCAGCGATCGGCGAGTTCTTCACGGCACTCGTGATCGCACTCTTCGTTCTTGTGGCCGAGATCCTGGAAGAACTCACGGTCTCGCGCGGACGAAGGGCCATCCAGGATCTCCTTCGGTTCCTTCCGCAGACCGTCACCGTCCGACGTGATTCTGAGGTTCAGGAGGTGTCCCTTTCCGACCTCCTCCCGGGAGATCTCGTCGTCGTCGCCCCGGGGGCCCGTCTGGCCGCCGACGGGACCGTCGTATCGGGTCGGTCGTTCGTCGACCAGGCGGCCATCACGGGCGAATCGGTTCCGGTCGAAAAGGCAGCCGGCGCACTCGTCTACGCCGGCACGATCAACCAGTCCGGATCACTCGAATTCCGGGTGGACCGTCTCGGCCGCGACACGAGCTTCGGGAAGATCGTCGAGGCTGTCGAAAGGGCCGAGCACTCGCGCGCCCCGATCCAGAAGGTAGCGGATCGCTACGCCGCGTACCTCGTCTACTTCGCAATCGGTGCGGCGATCCTGACGTTTGCGGTCACCCGCAACATGCGCTCGACGATTTCCGTCGTGATCGTGGCCGGGGCCTGCGGGATCGCCGCCGGCACGCCCCTGGCGATCCTCGGGGGGATCGGGCAAGCCGCGCGGCGCGGCGCCATCGTGAAGGGTGGCCTCTTCCTTGAAGCACTCTCGACGATAGACACGGCTGTCTTCGACAAGACCGGGACGGTGACGTTCGGACGCCCGGAAGTCCGCGATCTTCGGCCGGAGCCTGGCGTCGCGCCTCGGGTCCTGCTCGAAGCGGCGGCAATTGCCGAGCGACGGTCGGAGCATCCCCTCGGCAAGGCGATCATCGAGCGAGCCGTCAAGGAAGGGATTCCGGTGACCGAGCCGCGTGCCTTCGCGTATCACCCGGGAAGGGGTGTCGCGGCGACACTCGGAGGAGTCGAGATCCTCGCGGGTAACCGGACATTCCTGAGGGAGCGTGGCATCCCGGTGGCGTCGTCGAGCGGCGAGGAACGCGCGACAAGCGAGGTCGTCATCGCAAGGAGCGGGGTTCCTCTCGGCGCAATTTACGTCGCGGACACGGTCCGCCCTGAAGCGCTGAAGGCGATCCGGTCGCTGAAGGCGATGGGGATGCGAACGATCCTTCTCACAGGTGACGCACGCGCGGTCGGTGAGGCTGTGGGCCGCGAGCTCGGAGTCGACCAGGTGGAAGCGGAGCTCCTTCCCGAGGCCAAGCTCGCACGGATCGACGCGCTCGTCTCGAGCAAGCGGAAGGTGGCGATGGTCGGCGACGGCGTCAACGATGCCCCGGCCCTTGCAGCGGCGACGGTCGGCGTCGCGATGGGCTCGGGGACGGACGTTGCTCGGGAGAGCGCCGACGTCGTGCTGCTTGGGAACGACCTCTCGGGTTTTGTCGAAGCGGTCAGGGTCGCGCGGCGAACGCGGCGGGTGATCCGTCAGAACTTCGTCGGGACCCTGGCCGTGGACGCAATCGGCGTGGGCCTCGCGGGCTTTGGTTTGCTGAACCCCTTGCTGGCGGCATTCGTCCACGTCGCGTCGGAACTCACGTTCATCCTGAACTCCGCGCGGCTCTTGCCGGCCCCGACCCGTCGATGAGATAAACTCTCATGCGTTGATGTCGAGGCTCTTCCGGGTTCTCGTCCTCGCGGCGCTCGCGCCGCTCCTCGTCGGCGGCGCGTTCGGCCACGTCGAGAGCTTCGAGGTCCTCTCGCACGGCACGTTCTTCTTCCCGCCCGACCATCCGGCTCACGCCCCATTCGTTCCGGCAGAGGACCATGCCTGCGCAGCCTGCGCGGTGGCGAACGTCCTGCCGCCCGCGGCCGCGCCCGTTTTCCGGATTCAGCCCCAGATCCGCCTCGCGCTCGCTGTTCGCGTCGAACGCGTGGCGCCCTCTCCCGCCCTCCCCGAGCTTCCCGGCCGCTCTCCCCCTCCGGACACGACGTAGCCGCAGCACCCCCCGAAGACCATTTCTTCGAAGGTGAATTTCGCGGTACGCGGAAGCCCTCGGCTCCTGCCGTGGACGACACGCGCACCGACCGGCACGAGGAGGCCGGACTCCCATGTTCATTCCCAGAACGGCACGAAGCGCCGTGTCTTTTCTCGCCCTTCTGTTTCTTCTTTCGGGCCTCTTCGCGCCCGCGCGGATGGCGTTCGCAGCGCCGACGGCGAGCCAGGTTCGCGGCCGCGTGACCGGCCCCGACGGCAAGCCGATGGCGGCGGTCGTCGTCGTCCTCGTCAACGACCTCTCCGGCCACCGCCAGGAGGCGAAGACCGGGGCCGATGGCACGTACCTCCTCTACAACGTCCCGCCGAACCCGTACCATCTGACGGTCAAAGTCCAGGGCTTCCAGCCGTTTCACGCCGACGTCGACGTGCGCGGGAGCGCCCCCATCGTCAAGGACGTCGCCCTGACCTTCGGCGTGACCGCGACGGAGGCCGTCCACGCCGAGGCGGAGGGCGTCGAGCTCGAGAGCGACACGTCCATGACGCACACCGACATCGACAAGTCGCTCATCCGGCAGACGGCCGCCGCGATACCCGGGCGCGCCTTCGAGTCGATCGTGACCTCGGCCCCCGGCTTCTCGGCCGACGAGAACGGCCGCTACCACTTCCAAGGCGGCCACTCCCAGCAGCTCCTCGTGATCGACGGACAGCCGATCGGCGACCAGGTCGGGATCACGTTCTCGAACTCGCTCAACCCGGACATCGCCGAGGGCATCGAGATCATCACCGGCGGCATCCCGGCCGAGTACGGGGAGAAGGCGAACGGCGTCATCAACCTGACGACGCGCTCCGGCCTCGGCACGAACGGAACGAAGGGAGAGCTGTCACTCGGCGCCGCGAGCTTCAAGACCGCGTCCGGCTCGGGGTCCGCGGGCGGCGGCGACGACCGGTTCGGGTGGTTCGCAGACGTCGACGCGTCCCGCTCCGACCGCTTCCTCGACCCCGTTTCGTTCGACAACTTCCACAACACGGGCAGCACGCTGCGCGCGTTCCTGCGCCTCGACGGCGTCGCCGCGGACGCCTCGAGCAACTGGCGGCTGACGGGGAACATCGGAAGGACCGACCGCGACGTGACGAACCTCCCCTCCCAGGAAGCCGCCGGCCAGGACCAGAAGGTCGTCTCGAACGACTGGAACCTGAACCTCGGCTACGAGAACGTCCTCGGAAACGGGCTCATCCTCGACGGGCAGCTCTACGCCCGCGACAACCGCCTCACCCTGTATTCGTCGCCGTACGACACGCCCGTCGAGGCGTCCCAGAACCGCTCGCTCGCGAACCAGGGGATCAACCTGTCGCTCTCGGACGTCGTCGGAATCCACGAGCTCAAGGCGGGCCTCCAGCTCAAGCGCTTCCCGATTCAGGAGCAGTTCTCGTTCCTGATCACGGACCCGGCCTTCAACGACCCGAGCGTGGACGGGTACAACCCGAATCTGGTGCCGTACGACGGCACGCGCGGAGGGCATCCGTTCTATTTCTCGGGCTCGGACACCGGCACCTACGTCGCAGCGTTCGTCCAGGACAACATCCGCTGGAAGGACCTGACCGTGAACGTCGGCGTCCGGTACGACCTCAACCACCTCTTCGAGTCGGAGCACCAGCTCGCCCCGCGGATCGGGATCGCGTATCTCCTCTCGGCGACGAACACCGTCTTCCGCGCCTCCTACAACCGGATGTTCATCACGCCCGAGTACGAGAACATCCTCCTCTCGTCGTCGCCGCAGGCGGCGTCGATCACGCCGCCCGACATCCAGGACAGCCAGGGTCTCGGGAACGGCCAGCTCTACAACGTTTCCGAGAGGCACGACGCCTGGAATTTCGGCGTCCAGCAGGGGATCGGGTCGAAGCTCCGGTTCGACGGCTCGCTCTGGTACCGGCGCGTCCACAACGCGGCCGACCAGGACCAGTTCTTCAACACGGGCATCGTCTTCCCGCTCAACTTCGCGACCGCCTACCTGCAGGGCTGGAACCTCAGACTCGACCTCGCGCCCGTCCTCGGCGGGCTGCACGGTTACGCGTCCGTCGGCCACGTCGTCGCACGGTACTGCAACCCCTTCGTCGGAGGCCTCTTCCTGTCCTCGGACGCCCTCGACTCGTTCCAGGGCGGCTGCTTCATCATCGATCACGACCAGGACATCCAGGAGCAGGTGGGACTCTTCTACGACATCGGTAAGACGGGCCTCTGGGCGGGCATGACGCAGCGGTACGACTCCGGCCTCGTGACGGACGCGGGCGCGCCGGCGGACGTTCTCTCGAGCCCGGACACCGCGTACGCGTATCCCTACATCCACTTCGACCAGGACCCGCAGCGCGTGGCGTCGCGCACGGTCTGGAGCTTCTCCCTCGGCGCGCGCCTGCAGGGTTACGGCATCCCCGCCGAAGTCCAGCTCGACCTCCTGAACGCCTTCAACGAACAGGGTCTCTACAACTTCCTCTCCACGTTCGGAGGGACGCACGTGATCCCGCCGCGCACCTTTGCGGGTCGCGTCAAGTTCTTGTTCTAGGGCCTCCTCGGTGCGAGTGAAAACGGGGGCGAGCCTTCGCCCCCGCTTTTCACGCCGCGACGCTCTTCCACGGCCCGGGAACGAACCGACGTTCCGGCCCCTGCGGGCCAGGCCTAGGCGTAGTGCTCGAGGGCGGCCGTCTCGTCGTCGAAGACCTCGAAGACCGGCAGGAGCTCGGAGAGGTGCAGGCTCTTGCGGACCCGCTCGTGCAGGTTCAGGAGCTTGAGGCGCGCGTCGAACTTCTCGCAGATCTTCAGGCTCGCGACGAGCTCGCCCGTGCCCGCGCTGTCGATCGCGATCACGGCCGAGAGATTCAGGAGGATCTTTTTCCAGCCCTCGGCGAGCAGCTCGTTCACGACGTCCCGGAGGATCTCGTCGCCGACGCCCGCGAGCAGGCGGCCCTGGAGATCGACGATCACGACGTCTCCGAGCTTGCGGACTTCGACGTGCACGATCCTCATCGTACCGCGAACCCCCGGGTGGCAGAATCGGCGCCCGATGCCGCAGCACACGCTCCACGAGGGCCTAGAGGCCCTTCGCGACGACCGCGCCTCCGACCCCGCCGCCCTCTCCGCCGTCGCCCGGCTCACGCGGGAGTTCGGGACGCCGCTCTACGTCTACGACGCCGCCTCGATCCGGGGGGCGATTCGCTCGCTGCGCGCGGCGTTCGCGCCGCGGTTCCCGAAGCTCAGGCTCCACTACGCGCTCAAGGCGAACGGAAGCCTCGCGATCGGGCGGATCCTGCGCGCCGAGGGCGCCTTCCCGGAGGTCGTCTCCTTAGGCGAGATCGAGACCGCTCTCCGCGCGGGCTGGCGCGGCGAGGACGTCCTCTTCACGAGCTCCTCGAAGACGCCGGCCGAGATCGCGAGGACGATCGAGATCGGCGCCGGCCTGAACGCGGACTCGCGCGACGAGCTCGAGCAGGCCTCTGCGTCCGCCGTGAGGACGGGCCGGACCGTCCGCCTCTCGTTCCGCCTCAACCCCGGCGTCGACCCCGACACGCTCCACCACATCAACACGGGCATCCCCGAGTCGAAGTTCGGCGTCCACCTCGACGGCGGCGACGCGCTCGCGGCGTACGCGCGCGCGAAAGAGCTGCCGGGCGTCGCGATCGCCGGCATCCACTGCCACATCGGCTCGCAGATCGCCGACCCCGGGGGCTACGAGAAGACCGCCCGCAAGATGCTCGCGTTCGTGAAGGAGCTGAAGGAGACGCTCGGGATCCGGCTCGATTTCGTCGATCTCGGGGGCGGCATCGGCGTCCCGTACAGGGACGGCGAGCCCGTCATGAGCCCCGAGAGGCTCGCGGCGGCCCTCGAGCCGATCTGGAAGGACGGCGTCGCGGACGCCGGGTACGAGCCCGCGCTCTGGCTCGAGCCGGGGCGCTCCCTCGTCGCGGCGTCCGGCTTCCTCGTCACGCGCGTGAACACCGTCAAGACGACGCCTCTCAAGACGTTCGTGAACGTCGATGCGGGATCGAACACGCTCCTGAGGCCCGCGCTCTACGGTGCCTTCCACCGCGCGCGGGTCGTGAGCGCGACGCCGGGCGCGCCGTGCCTCCTCGACGTCGCGGGCGACGTCTGTGAGACGGGCGACATCCTCGCGGAGGCCCGCACGCTCCCGCTCCCGTCGGCGGGCGACCACGTCGTCTTCCTCGATGCGGGGGCGTACGGCTTCGCGATGGCGTCCGTCTACAACGCCCGCCCGCTGCCCGCCGAGGTCCTCGTCGACGGCGACGCGGCCCGGCTCATCCGCCGGCGCGGCACCGTCGACGACCTCTTCCGGGACGAAATCGGCTAGGGCGCCGGGGCCGCGGGCTGCGCAGGCTCCCGCTCCCCGGACGTGAGCGCGCGGCGGATTGCCGCGAGCGGCGCCTCGTCGTCGAACACGACGCGTCCCCCGGCGCGGGAGACGCCGAGGCGCCGGAAGAGCGCCTCGAGGTCCACGGACACCGCCGTGCGGCCCTGCGCCGCGTGCAGCCTCGACAGGACGTTCCACCCGCCTCCAACGCCGCGGTCGCCGGCCGCGAGGGCTTCCTCGAGCGTCCAGCCCGCCCGCACGTCGCCTCCCTCGGCAAGGATCCCGCGGAAAGCGTCGTCGAGTGAGCGCCGCCCTCCCGACTTCTCGCGGATCTCGAGGTCCGCGAGAAGGAAGAAGAGCGCGCCGCCCCAGTACGTCCGCCCCCACGTGTGCGTCACGTCGAGTCCGCCGTCGCCGGCGAGCGGGAGGCCGTTGGGAAGTCCCTCCATGAGGCCCGCCCAGAGCTCCCGCTTGTCGAAAAGGCCGATCCGCGCCCGCGCGAGCGGCTCGAGGTAGGTCGCGGCACCCTCCATGAACCACGCGGCGCGCCGCCGCAGCGTCGGGGTCGCGAGATGGATGAACTCGTGCGTCAGGACCCAGTCCGCGGAAAGGTCCGCCGGAGTCGTTCCGGATCCGAGCGCGACGGAGACGTGCGGCACGAGGTCGTCGGTGTGACCGCCGTGCGCGCGCCCCGGCCCTCCGGTCCTCAGGTCGAGGCGCGCCTCGGGAACCCCGAACCGCCCGAAGACGGCCGTGACCGCGCGAGCGGCATTCTCGATCCAGGTGGCGAGCGCCCCGCGCGGAACGGGAGGCGTCCCGGGTCCCGTGGTCACGACGATCGTCGCTCCCGGGACCGCCACGCGGAACGTTTCGCTGCGCGCCTCGAGCCCTGCCGCGAGCACGGCGACCAGGAAGAGCGCCTTGGCGGCCGGGCGGCGCGCGTATGCCAAGATTCCCCCACCGCCATGATGCAGCAAAGAACTACTCGTCTCGCCGCACTCGCCGCCTCGGCCGCGCTCCTGTCCTCGTGCAGCTCGAACCCGGCTTCCCGGCCGATCGTCGACCCCGGCGTCGCGGCCGAGCCCGCGCGCGCGGTCCCGATGCCGCTCGCGGACAAGGTCGGGCAGCTCTTCGTCGTCGAGGCGCGGGGTGCGTACCTCGCCGAGGACTCCGACGCGTTCCTCGCCCTCCGGCACTTCGTCGTCGACGACCGCGTCGGCGGCATCATGTTCTCCTCCCGCTCGAACGTCTACGGCGCCGCCGTCCTCGTCCAGAAGCTCCAGGAGCTGGCGAAGACGCCGCTCCTCTTCTCTGCGGACCTCGAGGCCGGCCTCGGCATGCGCTTCGACGACACGACGTACGGCCCGTGGGACATGGCGATCGCGGCGACGGGCGACCCGTCTCTCGCCGAACGGCGGGGTCTCGCGACCGCCGAGGAGTCGCGCGCGATCGGCGTCACGCAAGTTTTCGCGCCGGTCGCCGACGTGAACGTGAACCCCGACAACCCCGTGATCAACGTCCGGAGCTTCGGCGAGGACCCCGCCGACGTCGCGCGCTACGTCGCCGCGACGGTGCGCGGCCTCGAGGACGGCCACGTCCTCGCGACGCTCAAGCACTTCCCCGGCCACGGCGACACCGCAGAGGACTCCCACCGCTCGCTCGCGACCGTGCCCGCCGATCGGGCGCGCCTCGAATCCGTCGAGCTCGTCCCGTTCCGCGCGGGGATCGCGGCCGGCGCCGACTCCGTGATGGTCGCGCACGTCTCCGTCCCGTCGCTCGACCCCGCGACCGTGTCGGCCCTCCCGAACGCGCCGCGGCCGGTCGACGCGATCGGCGAGGTCGTCGCGATCCCGTCCGGCGCTGTCCCCGCCACGGTCTCGGCTCCGATCGTGACCGGCGTCCTGAGGAACGAGCTCGGCTTCAAGGGCCTCGTCGTGACGGACGCGATGCGGATGGGCGGCATCACGTCCTACTACGAGCCCGGCGAGGCCGCGATCCGCGCGATCCTCGCGGGCGCCGACCAGATCCTCCTGTCGGGCGACACGGACGCCGCCATCAAGGCCGTCGTCGAGGCCGTCCGGTCCGGCCGCATCCCCGAGGCGCGGCTCGACGAGAGCGTCGCGCGCATCCTCGAAGTCAAGAAGCGCCTCGGGCTCTACGACGCGGGCGTCCCGGCCCTCGGGAAGATCGCGACGGTCGTCGGAACGCGCGCGCACGAGGACCTCGAGGCCGAGATCGCCCGCCGCTCGATGACGCTCGTGCGCGAGGAAGCGGGCGTCCTCCCTCTCCGGAAGGACCGGAAGCTCCTCTCGCTCGTCGTCGCGGACGAGCCAACGCTCAACGGGCCGGCCGGAGCGTTCGAAAAGGAGATCCGCGCGCGCGTCCCGGGCGCGAAGACCGTCCGCCTCGACACGCGCTCGACTCCCGACGAGGCGAAGGCCGCCATCGCGGCCGCGGGCGACGCCGATGCCGTCCTCCTGTCGCTCTTCGTGAGGGCGCGCTCCGGGCAGGGAAGGTTCGTGATCCCCGACGCGGCGAAGGCCGCGATCCCGGCTCTTCTCGCCTCCGGCAAGCCCGTCGTCGCCGTCGCGTTCGGCAGCCCGTACCTCCTGCGCGACTTCCCCGCGCTCCCGACGTACCTCGCCGCGTGGGGCTCGCAGGACGTCGTCCAGGTCGCGGCCGTCCGGGCGCTCTTCGGAGAAGCGGCGATCGAGGGACGCCTCCCGATCACGATTCCGGGCCTCGCGAAGCGGGGGGACGGGATCGCCAAGCCTGTCGCGTCTCGTTGAACCCACCGCCGTGTTTCCTGGAAGGTGAAGGGGGGCGTCGGGAGACGCCGCGGCCTGACCCGCTGCGCAATCCCCACTCACCCTTCTAAGAAATCTTCAATAATCCGTTCCCATGAGACCAAACCGCTCGCTCGTCTTCGCCGCGTTAATGCTCGTGTCTTCGGCCGCCTTCGCCTCCGACGTCGACGACGCGCGCGCGCTGTTCGAGCGGAACCTCGCGGCGATCCAGAAGCGCGACAAGGCCGCGTACCTCGCGTGCTATCTCGACTCGGCCGAGCTCGTCCGCGTCGCGCCCGAGGGGCCCGTCCTCGGCTTTTCGGACTTCGCGAAGCAGGCCGGCGAGAAATGGCCCGACACGCTCGTCGCCGAGGACCTCAGGCTCACGCCGGTCTCCCCCGGCGTCGTCGCCGGGTCTTACCGGTATCGCGTGCGTTACGGCGCCGAGGAGCATTCCGGCCTCTCCGAGCGCCTCTTCCTGAAGACGCCGAAGGGCTGGCGGATCGCCGTGACGTCCGCCTTCGAGTCGCCCGCCGGCACGCCCCCGCCGCCTCACGCCTTCACGGGCGCGACGCTCGTGGACGGCACGGGCGCGCCCGCCGTGAAGAACGCCGTCGTCGTCGTGCGCGACGGGCGCATCGCATGCGCCGGGCCCGCGGCCGCCTGCGCCGTTCCCGAGGGCGTCGCCGTGACCGATGCGAAGGGCTCGTGGATCGTGCCGGGCCTCGTGGACGCGCACGTCCACTTCTCGCAGACGGGCTGGGCCGACGGACGGCCGGACGCGTTCGACGTCCGCGCGTCGCACCCGTATGACCTCGTCGAGAAGGGTCTTCGCGAGCATCCCGAGCGCCTCTTCCGGTCGTACGTCTGCTCGGGCGTCACCTCGGTCTTCGACGTCGGCGGGTACCCGTGGACGCTCGACCTCCCGGCGCGCGCCGAGGACGACAGCCTCGCCCCGCGCGTCGCGGCGGCCGGCCCGCTCCTCTCGACGGTCGACCACTGGGTGACGCAGCCCGGCGAGCGCCAGTTCCTCTTCATCAAGGACGAGGCGAGCGCGAAGGCCGACGTCGCGTATCTCGCCTCGCGCGGCGCGAAGGCCGTGAAGGTCTGGTACCTCGTCCGGCCCGACCTGCCCGTCACCGCGACGACGCCCGCGGTCCTCGCGGCGGGCGAGGAGGCGAAGAAGGCCGGCCTTCCGCTCATCGTCCACGCGACGGGCCTCGCCGAGGCCAAGGTCGCGCTCAGGGCCGGAGCGAAGCTCCTCGTCCACAGCGTGTCGGACCTGCCGGTCGACGACGAGTTCCTCTCACTCGCGAAGGCGAACGGCACGTTCTACGACCCGACGCTCGTCGTCCTCGACGGCTACGTCGCGGTCGCGCGGGGCTTCGCGGCGCACGCGCCCGTCGCCTTCGACGACCCGAACGGGTGCGTGGACCCGTCCACGCGCGCGCGGCTCGCCGAGACGGCCCGCCTCGAGCTCCCGAAGCCCGTGGACCTTCCGCGCTTCGAGAAGCGCGCCGCGGCGACGCGGGCGGTCGCGGACGCGAACCTCCGCCGCGTGCGGGACGCGGGCATCCCGATCGCCATGGGCACGGACGCCGGGAACCCCGGCACGCTCCATGGGCCGTCGGTCCACGCGGAAATGGAGGCCATGCAGGCCGCCGGCCTCACGCCGATGGAAGTCCTCGTTGCCGCGACGAGCGTCGCCGCGCGTGCGATGGGGCGCGACGACGTCGGGACGCTCGCGAAGGGCAAGCGGGCCGACTTCCTTCTCGTCGGCGCGGACCCGCTCCTCGACATCGCCAACCTCCGGAAGCTGAACGCCGTCGTCCGCGGCGGCGTCTATCGCACGCAGACCGAGCTCCGCGCGATCGTCGCCGCGGAAAAATAGAAGCCCTTCGAAGGTGATGGAAGCCGGGGCGGCGAGGAACGCCGGCGCGAGGGTCGAGCCTCGGCGCCATCAAACCTCCTAGGAGATTCTTTCCTCGCTTCTCTTCCGTCGCCTCACCAGACGCGACACGAGGAGGAGCGTGATCCCGTAGAGCGCGAACGCGGCGAAGAGCGCCGCGGGCT
>DATKLW010000080.1:0-45640 GCA_035542215.1 Thermoanaerobaculia bacterium
TTCGCGGGCGAGGCCCGGGAGGTCCGCCAGCTCGTCCACCGCCTCGTGGACGTCGAATGGACGGTCACGCCGGGAACGGCCATCGTGACGGAGTACGACCGCGCCCGCCGCTGGCGGACGACGTCCGTGGTCGACCTCGACAACGCCTCGACGCCGCCGAAGGTCCTCTTCGACCTGTCGGCACAGGACGCGTACAAGGACCCGGGCCGCTTCGTCCTCGCGACGTCGCGCCGCGGCCGCCGCACGATCGTGCAGGACGGCGTCGTGGCGTTCCTCGCGGGCGAGGGCGCCACGCCCGCCGGCGCGCGGCCGTTCCTCGACGCGGTCGACCTGTCCACAGGCCAGACGCGCCGCCTGTTCGAGTCGCCCGAGGACGCGCTGGAGCGCTTCGTCGGATTCCTCGGGGAAGGCCGGACGAAGATCGTGACGCGCCGCGAGACGCCGTCCGAGCCTCCGAACCTCTGGCTCGTCGACCTCGCGCAGCGCCAGAAGAAGCGCCTGACCGACTTCAAGGACCCTGCGCCGAAGTTCGCGGGAGTGAAGAAGGAGATCCTCAAGTACGCGCGGGCCGACGGCGTCGCGCTCTCGGGCACGCTTTATCTTCCGGCGGGCTACGAAGCCGGCACGCGCCTGCCGTGCCTCATCTGGGCGTACCCGCTCGAGTACTCGGACGCGGGCACGGCCGGGCAGGTCCGTGCCTCGCCAAACGCGTTTACGCGACCCGTGGGCGCTTCGCCGCTCTTCTTCCTGACGCAGGGCTGGGCCGTCCTGATGGACGCGACGATGCCCGTCGTCGGCGACCCCGAGAAGATGAACGACACGTACGTGGACCAGATCACCGGGGCCGCGAAGGCGGCCCTCGACGCCCTCGACGCGCGCGGCGTCGTCGACCGGAAGAATGTCGTCGTGGGCGGCCACAGCTACGGGGCCTTCATGACGGCGAACCTCCTCGCGCACAGCGACCTCTTCGCCGCCGGCATCGCGCGGAGCGGCGCCTACAACCGCACGCTCACGCCGTTCGGCTTCCAGAGCGAGCGCCGGACGTACTGGGAGGCGCCGGAGACGTACCTCAAGGTGTCGCCGTTCACGTATGCCGACAGGATCAAGACGCCGCTTCTGCTCATTCACGGCCAGGCCGACAACAACACGGGAACTTACCCGATCCAGTCCGAGCGCCTGTACGCCGCGATTCAGGGGAACGGAGGCACCGCCCGTCTCGTCCTCCTTCCGGACGAGGCGCACGGCTACCGGGCGCGGGAGAGCGTCCTCGACACGATCGCCGAGATGCTCGAGTGGGGGACGCGCTGGACGTCCGACAAGTCGGCTGCGGCCAGCCCGGCCCCGGGAAACTAGCTCTTCGGCCCGAAGGCCCTCGCGAGAAGGTGCTTCTGCACCTTCCCTAGGGCGTTCCGGGGCAGCTCCGGCAGGGCGACGACGTCGCGCGGCTTCTTGTAGTCCGCGAGGTGCGCGGCCGCGAACGCCGCAACTTCGGCGCAGGCCGTGATCGGCTCGCAGCCTTCGGCGAGGACGAGCGCCGCGGCGACCCGCTGGCCCCACACGCGGTCCTCGACCCCGACGACGGCCGCGTCCCTCACGGACGGGTGGCGCCGGAGGACGTCCTCGATCTCGCGAGCGGCGACCTTGTAGCCGCCGCTCTTGATGATGTCCACGGACTTGCGGCCCGCGATCGTGACGTAGCCGTCCGCGGAGCGCCGAGCGACGTCGCCCGTCAGGAACCAGCCGTCCCGGAACGACGCGGCGGTGTCGGCCTCGCGTCCCCAGTACGCGTTCATGAGGCCGTTGCTCTTCACGACGATCTCGCCGAGATCGCCGTCGGGCACGTCGCGACCTTCGTCGTCGACGATCCTCACGGAGCAGCCCGGCGTCGCGCGGCCGACGGTGCCGGGCCGCCTCTCGCCGTCGTACGGGTTCGACAGCGTGAACAGCGTCTCGCTCATCCCGTAACGCTCGAGGATCGCGTGGCCCGTGTGCCCGTGGAAGGCCTCGAAGTCCGCCGCCGGCAGGGGAGCGCTGCCGGCCGTGAAGAGCCGGGCCTTGCGGAGGGCCGCGGCGGCCTCGGGGTGGACGCCGAGGTGCTCGAGGAGGCGCACGTACATCGTCGGCACGCCCATGAAGACGGTCGCTCCCTCGCGCGCGAACGCTTCGGCGATGCGCGCCGCGTCGAAACGGGGCTCGAGGAGGAGCGTGAGTCCGTTCACGAGCATCCCGGCCACGCCGAGGACGAGTCCGTGCACGTGGAAAAGCGGCAGCGCGAGGACGAGCCTGTCCTCCGGAGCGAAACGCCACAGGCCCGTGACCGACGCCGTGTTGTCCGCGAGGGCGCGGTACGAAAGCGCGACGCCCTTGCTCTTGCCGGTCGTGCCGGACGTGTAGATGAGCATCGCAATGTCGTCGTCGGAGGGCTCATCGCCCGTCGTCGGGCTCGAAGAGAGATCCTTCTTAGAGGAAGGTGAAGAGGGGAGGGACGGAGCGGCCGAGGCCGGCTGGCCGTCCCGGAACGCATCGGCAACCGTGAGGACGTGCCGCAGGCCCGGAGGCTCTTTCACTCGAAGAATCTCTCCCAGGACCTCCCGGCATTCCTCGCCCTCGCCGCCCGTGAGCACGGCGACGGCGCCGGAGTCCTCGAGGATGTGCCGCGCCTCGTCGGCCTTGTACCGCGTGTTGATCGGGACGTGGACGACGCCGGTCTCGAGGTGAGCGACGAAGCCGGCGATCAGCTCCGGGCACGTCTCGGCGAAGACGGCGACGCGGGCGCCGCGGCGGACGCCGAGCGCGCGAAGCCGGTCGACGTAGAGATTCGCGAGACGCCGTATTTCTTCGAAGGTGTAAGAGCGCCCGTCCCAGACCACGGCCGGATGCGCTGCGCGGCGCCGCAGGGAGCCGAGGAGCCGATCGTGCGCGCCGCCCGTCGTCATACCGATGCGTGCCCGAGATACCGCTCGCGGACGCGCGCGTCGTCGCGCAGCTCGGACGACGTGCCGGCCAGCGTGATCGCGCCCGTCTCCATCACGTACGCGCGGTCCGCGAGGGCGAGCGCGTGCGGGACGTTCTGCTCGACGAGGACGATCGTGACGCCGCCGTCCCGGATCTTCCGGAGCGACGCGAAGACCTCCTTGACGAGGAGGGGAGACAGGCCGAGCGCCGGCTCGTCGAGGAGGAGCAGGCGCGGCTGCGCCATGAGGCCCCGGCCGATCGCGCACATCTGCTGCTCGCCGCCGGAAAGCGTGCCCGCCTTCTGGTGGATCCGGCGCTTCAGGACCGGGAACATCGCGAAGACGTTCTCCAGCGTGGCGCCGGCCTTCGCGCGGGCGACACGCGGATAGGCCCCCATCCGGAGGTTCTCGAGGACGGACATCGCGGGCCAGAGCTGTCGTCCCTCAGGCACGAGGACGAGGCCTCTCGCGGCAAGGCGGTGCGCGGGCGACCCGCTCACGACCTCGCCCTCGAAGACGACGCGTCCGGCTCGCGGGGAAAGGAGGCCGGCGACGGTCTTGAGCGTCGTCGACTTGCCGGCGCCGTTCGCGCCGACGAGCGTGACGACCTCGTCCTTGTCGACGGAGAAGGAGACGCCCCGCACGGCCTGCACGTCGCCGTAGAAGACGTCGGCGGCCTCGACCGAGAGGAGGCTCACGAGGCGGCCTCCTCGTCGTCGGCGCCGACGTACGCCGTGACGACGGCGGGGTCCGACAGGACCCCGCGGGGCGGGCCCTCGGCGATCTTCTCTCCGAAGTTCAGGACGAGGATCCGGTCCGTGACGCCCGCGACGGCGTGGACGTGGTGCTCGATCATGAGGACGGTCACGCCCCCGTCCCGAATGTTTCTGACGAGCGACATCGCGGACACGATCTCGGAGGGGTTCAGACCGCCCATCACTTCGTCGAGGCACAGGCAGGCGGGCTCGGCGGCGAGGGCGCGCGCGATCTCGAGTCGCTTGAGATCGCCGATCGAGAGCGTCCCGGCGAGAGAGCGCGCGCGCCGCGCGAGGCCGGTCCGCTCGAGGACGTCCGCGACGCGCCGGCGGGCCTCGGCCCCGCGGCGGCGCCCCGCGCCGAAATGCGCGCCGATCGAGACGTTCTCCTCGACCGTCATCTCGCGGAACGGCCGGACGATCTGGTGCGTGCGGGCGAGACCGCGGCGGACGACGGCATTCGTCGAAAGGCCGTTCATGCGCTCTCCCCGGAACCGGACCTCGCCGGCCGTGGGAGCCTGCGCGCCGACGAGGCACGAGAAGAGGGTCGTCTTGCCGGCGCCGTTCGGCCCGATCACGCCGAAGATCTCGCCGGCCGCGACCTCGAACGACAGGTCGTGGAGCGCCGTCAGGCCTCCGAACCGCTTCGTGAGGCCGCGGACGGAGAGGATCGGGTCAGGCGGCACGCGCGGCCTCCGGCGGCAGGACGGGGGGCCGGCGCACGCGCGCGAGGAGGCGGCGCGCGAGGCCGACGAGGCCCTTCGGCTCGTAGAGCATCACGAGGATCAGGAGGCCGCCATAAATGAAAAGGTAGGAGTCGCGGAGCGCGGGGACCGAGAGCAGCTTGATCTGGAGCGTCGAGAAGACGACGGCGCCGAGAACCGGCCCGGCCACGGTCCCAACGCCTCCCACGATGGGGGCGAGGACGATCGCGAGGCTCAGCCGGAAGTCGAACACCGAGCTTGGGGCGATGTACTGGAAGTTGATCGCGTAGAGTGAACCCGCGAGCGCGACGAGCGCGGCGGACAGCGCGTGCGCGCCGAGCTTGAAGCGCGTCGAGCCCACGCCGAGCGCCTCGGCGGCGTCGATGTCCTGCTTGATCGCCGCGAGCGCATGCCCGAACGCGCTGCGCGTCACCGCGGCCGAGATCGCGACGGTGGCGACGGCGAGCGCCGCCATCGCCTCGTAATTGAGCGTGAAGTCGAATGAGCCCGCGGGCATCCTCAGGCCGCTCGAGCCCCCGGTGAACGAGACACTCGAGGCCACGACGCGGACCGCCTCGCCGACGCCGATCGTCGCGATCGTGAAATAGGGGCCGCGCAGCCGGAAGGCGGGGAGGCCGATCAGGACCGAGAAGAGGGCCGCGACGACGGCGCCGGGCGCCAGCGTCCAGAACGGGTTCACGCCAGCCAGGGACAGGAGGACGGTCGTGTACGCGCCGATCCCGAGGAACGCCGAGTACCCGAGCGAGACCTGTCCCGCAAAGCCGCCGAGGATGTTCCAGGCCGAGGCGAGGATCACGGCAAACGCGAGGCTCCAGACGTCGTTGAGCGTCCCACGCTCGAGAAAGAGCGGCGCGGCGAGCGTGAAGGCCGCGAGGACGGCCGCCGCGGCAAGAGGAAGCCGTTTCATCGCAGGGCCGTTCTGAGCCGCGCCGCGAGCCCGGGAAGGCCCTGCGGGAAGACGACGAGCGCGACGAAGAGCAGGGTGAAGCTCGCGGCGTCCTCGAGAGACGTCGGGAGCGTCGTCCATGCGCCGAGCGCGTTCTCCAGGAACGCGAGGACGAACGCCCCGGCGGCGACGCCCGTGACGCTCTCCATCCCGCCGAGGACGATGATGCAGAACGCCTTGAGGAGGAAGCTCCGGCCGAAATCGGGCGTGAAGGCGTACAGCGACGAGAGCATCCCGCCCGCGACTCCCGCGAACGCCGTCCCGAGCCCGAACGCCGTCGCCGAGATGCGGTCCGCGTCCACGCCGGCGAGAAGCGCCGCGTCCCGGTTTTGCGTAACGGCGCGAATGGCGCGCCCGAGAAAAGTCGCCTTCAGGACGACGTTCAGGAAGACGAGGGAGACGATGCTGCCGAGAAAGACGAAGAGCGAAGGAACTCCGACGCGGACGCCGAAGACGGCGACGGATTTCATCGTGTACGCCGTGAGGATCGACTGGGTATCGCCGCCCCAGACCGCGTAGGCGAAGTTCTGGAGAACGAGCCAGACCCCGAAGAGAAGCAGGAGGGACTCCATCGACGGGGTCGCGCCGGAGCGGGGAAGCCGGCGCACGACGAGACGGTAGAGGACGACCCCGAAGAGGTAGAAGAGCGGGCCGACGACGAGGAGCGAGAGGAACGGATCGAGAGCGAAGCGCGTAAACAGAGCAAACGTCGCATACGCGCCGAGCATCATGAGGCCCGCGTGGGCGAGGTTGATGATCCGCATGACCCCGTAGATCACCGCGAGGCCGTACGCCATCGTCGCGTACAGCGCCGCGGAGATCACGGTGTTGACGAGGACCCCGGCAATGTCCTGCAAGAGGCCCCGAGATTAGCAGGCTAGGCGAGGCTCGCCGCGTCGATCACGAAGCGGTAACGCACGTCGCTCTTGAGCATCCGGTCGTACGCCTCGTTGATCTTCGCGGCCGGGATGACCTCGACGTCCGCGGTGATCCCCTTCGCGGCGCAGAAGTCGAGCATCTCCTGCGTCTCGGCGATGCCGCCGATCATCGAGCCCGCCAGCTTCTTGTTCCCGAAGATGACGGACATCGCGGCGAGGCTCGCGGGCACCGGCGGCGCGCCGACGATCACCATCGCCCCCGAGGTGCGGACCATGCCGAGATGGGCGTCCAGATCGTGCGGAGCCGAGATCGTGTCGACGATGAGGTCGAAGCGGCCGGCCAGCTTCCGGAACGTCCCCTTCTCGCCCGTCAGCTCGAACGCGTGCGCGCCGAGCCGCTTCGCGTCGGCTTCCTTCGAGCGGGACGTCGAGAGGATCGTGACTTCGGCGCCCATGGCCGCGGCGATCTTGACGGCCATGTGGCCGAGGCCGCCCAGGCCCACGACGCCGACCCGGTCGCCCGGCTTGCAATGCCACCGGCGGAGCGGAGAGTACGTCGTGATCCCCGCGCACAGCAGCGGCGCGGCCGCGGCGAGGTCGAGGCCGGCGGGGACCTTCAGGGCGAAGCGCTCCTTCACGACGATCCGCTGCGAGTAGCCGCCGTACGTCGGCGTCTTGCGGTCCATCTCGGTGCCGTTGTACGTGAAGGCGGCGCCGTTCAGGCAGTACTGCCCGAGGTCGCGCAGACAGGGGTCGCACGCGAGGCACGAGTCCACGAAGCAGCCCACGCCCGCAAGGTCGCCCGTCCTGAACTTCCTGACGCTCGCGCCCGTCCGCGACACGCGCCCGACGATCTCGTGTCCCGGGACCATCGGGAAGGCGCCCTTGCCCCACTCGTCGCGCACCTGATGAACGTCGGAATGGCAGACGCCGCAGAAGAGGATCTCGATCTCGACGTCGAGCGCACCGGGCTCGCGTCGGTCGATCGTGTGCGGAACGAGCGGCGCGTTCGGCGCGGGCGCGGCGAATGAACGGACGTTGGCGGTCATGGAGTCTCCTTCTTGCGGCGGGATCCGGGCGCTCAGGGACCCCGGTCCTGTCGCCCCGGGGCGATCGTCCTCACGAACCTCGCCGTCGAAAGGGCCGCAACGAGCGTCGGCGCGACGAGGACGACGAGGGAGACCGGCAGGAAGATGTCCGCAGGCAGCGGCTGGTAGACGTAGAGCGCCCAGGCGGCCGCGGCCCCGCAGAGGCAGGCGACGATCAGGCGTTTCCCGAAGAACGCGTTCGCGTCGTACCAGACGTCCTCGTTCGCGAGCGTCGCCCGGGTGCGGTAGCCGTAGACGACGTTCGGCCCCACCTTCCGAAGGGCGAGCGGGAGCGCGACGAGGATCATGACGAGCGAGAGCGCGAGGATTGTGAAAAAGCCCTTTTCGAAAACGGTCATGCCGTGCCCCCCGTCTTCTTCGGCGGTCCGGGCGGCTGGGGCGGCTGGTCGGGCCGCCACCAGGCGTCGGGCGCCGCCGGCTCGGGCTGGTCGGCCCCGACGTTCGCGGCGGACACCCTGGCGAAGATGAAGTTCTCGGAAGGCACGGGCTCGCCCGCGAGCCTCCGGAGCATCGCGAGCTGCCCGGCGTGCGTCATGGCGTCCGAGAGCGGTCCCTGGAGAAACTGTTCGTCGGTGATGCGGGCCCTGAGACCTTCGTCCGCGAAGTCGGCGCGGAGCCCTTCGAGCGTCGCGTGAAAACGCGCGACCTCCTCGCCGAACGTTTCGAGGCGGGGCGGGGCAAAATCGCCGCCGCGGAGCATCGTGCGCGCGTAGCCGATCACACCGGTCATGTGCCAGACGAGCTCGTGCGGCGTGCGGACGTTCACGCCCGCCCGGAAGTCGCTGAACCCGGCGGGCGCGCCGCGCAGCGCCTTCTGCGTCCGGTAGGCGAGGGCCGCGAGGAAGTGGGCGAGGAGGCGTCGGGACGCGTCACCCGCGATCATGTCTGATCGGGCGCGAGCCGGCGGCGCACGAGAAGCGCCATCGCCTTCGATTCGGCGTCGCCTTCAGCCTCGAGTCCCGACGCGACGCCGAGCCGGTCGGTTTCGGGGCGGTTCTGGCTGACCTTCCACTTGCCGACGAGCCTTTCGATCGGGATCTCGATGCCGACGATGCTCCGGAGCAGCCGGTCGACAAACTCCGGCGGCGCGTCCGCGACCGTCCACGGGACGGCCCGGGCCCGCTCGTGCTCCGCGGTGAGGTCCGTGACGAGGGAGAGCAGCCAGCCACGGTCGTGGACGGCCCGCGCCGGGCCGTGCGCATGGACGACGGCATAGTTCCAGGTCGGCACGACCTCGCCGCGCACGTGCTTCGTGGGGTACCACGACGGCGTGACGTATCCCTGAGGCCCCTGGAACACGACGAGGGAGCCCGCAGTGGAAGAAAGCGCCTGCCAAACCCGATTCGCCCGGGCCACGTGTCCCCGGAGCGTGCCGTACGGTCCCCGGTCTGCATCGAGGATGAACGGGACGTGGTCGGCGGTGAGCTCGCCGGCTCCCTGCGTGACCCAGGTCCCGAGCGGATGCTCCCGGACGAGCGCGTGCAGGACCGAGACGTCGGACTCTTCGAAGACTTCCGGGATGTACATTCGAGCCCCCGAGCCGATTTCAGGCTGCGGAAATCCGGAGCCTCCGCCTCACCCTTTCGGGATCGGCGCCACGGGCGGACCGGTGCGGTCCTCCTTCGGCCAGACGAGATCGAGCTTGCCGCTCGGCTTGTTCTGCGTCACGACGAACGGCAGGACCGCCTGGCCGGTCTTGCTGAACCTGAATACGCCGCCGGGGAGGATCGAGTCCTTGAGCTCCAGCGACGCGAGCGCGGCGCGGATGGCCTCGGGCTTGAGCGAGCCCGCCTTGTGGATCGCCGCGAAGATCGCGCGGACGGTCTCGTACGCGCAGGCGTGGTACCACTGCGGCGTCGTCCCCGTCGCGGCCTTGTACTTCTGGCTGAAGGCCTTCACCTGCGGGTAGGGCAGCAAATCCGACCACCAGCCGCTCGCGAAGATGTAGTCCGTTGCGGCGCCGAGGCCCTTGCGGGCGGCCTCGTCCGAGCCGCGGGCGCCGTACGTGACCATCTGATGGGTGAGGCCCATCTGGGTGTACGTGCGCTGCATGGAGATGTAGTCCTCGAGATGCGCGTCCGCCATGAAGAGGTCGGCCTTCGCGTTCTGGACGCGGGAGAGGAGCGGCTTGAAATCGGCCGCGTACATCTCGAACGTCTCGTCGAGGGCCACCGAGAACTCCTTCGGATGGGTCTTCACGTAGTCGTGGATGCCCTTCTGGAAGTCCTTCCCGTGCTCCGTGTTCTCCCAGACGATCGCGATCCTGAGGGGCGGCTTGAGCCTGCCCTCCTTGATGAGGTCGGAGAGGAACTCCATCTGGGTCGTGGCGAGGTTTTCGACGGGGGAGAGCGTTCCGAACACCCACTTGCTGCGGCCGTAAATGCTCGTCGCGCCCGCGCCGCCCGCCACGTACGGGATGGCGTACCGGTCCGGAACGACGCTCTGGGCCTGGACGAGCTGCGAGCCATAGCCGCCCACGACCGCGTGGACCTTCTGCTGGGCCATGAGCTGCTCGACGAGCTGGGCGCTCTTGCTCGCCTCGGAAGTGTCGTCGAGGAGGCGGAGGTCGACCCTCATCTTCTTCCCGCCTACGTCGAGGCCGCCCGCGTCGTTGATCTCCTTGACGGCGTACTCCGTGGCCTGCTTGTAGGCGCCGCCGATCTTCGATTCCTTGCCCGTCACGGGCAGGACGGCGCCGAGGCGGATCTCGTCTTCGGAGAGCGCCGGGAAGGCCGCGAGAAATCCCGCGGCAAGGAAGGTCAGGAGGCGCGGGCGGCGGGTCGGCGTCATCTCTTCCTCCAGAACGAAACCGCCCCTCGGAACGAGGGGCGGCGGATTTCTCGGGCTCGGCGTCCTGCGCGGGTTCGATCCTCCGGGCTCAGAAGTAGAAGGCCTGCATCTGGACCGTGAACTCGTTCGTCCCGACCCCGACCTTGGGCGCGACGTACTGCCACCAGACCTTGATGTTGAAGTTGTTTGTCGCCTTCGGGTACGGGTAGATGTTGAACCCGGTCGCGTAACGGCTCTCGTTCTTGGTCGTGTTTGGCGTCGCCGTGAACGTCTTCTGCTCGTACCGGAGGATCGGCGCGATGTGCGCGTTCTTCACGTAGAGACCGCCCTCGATGGAGAACGTGTTCTCCTGGGGCAGCGTCGGGATGAGCGTGCCGCCGTTGATGTACTGATAGACGACCGTGGACTCGAACGAGCCGAGGTCGATCGGGAAGTCCATGAAGAGGTTCGCCGAGGCCATCTTGTAGTCGGCCTGGGCGTCGTAGCCGCCGCCGAGCGCGAGGATCTTCTTGTTGCCGAAGTTCGCGCCCGCATACGACGGCAAGGCGTAGACCTCCGTGTCGAAGAAGTTCCACTGCGCCCACTGCGTGAAGCGCGGCGAGTTCTTGACGCCCGGCTCCCGGTAGCCCGAGAGAACCGCCGAGCGGTATTCGAGGCGGTCGCAGAAGAAGAAGCCGCGGTACATGAACCCGGTGTCCCGGCCGGTGTTGTTCTGGAGCCCCGTGGAGTAGAGGTTGTTGTACGCCGACTGGTCGAGCATGAACGTGGACGCGCTGCTCGTGAGGATCCAGCGATTCGTCGGGACGAGGATCTCGCCGGCCTGGATGTTGAGCTCCTTCGCGATGCGCCACTCGCCGACGGCGTCGAGGAGGTTGAAACCCGTGGCCGGCGCCTTGACTCCCGTCGTTCCGCTCGTCGTGGTCTGCGTCGACTTTCCGAGGTTCGCGTTCTCGGTATCGACGTAGAAGAAGACGTTCGGAGCGACCTGACCGCCCAGGATGAACCGCGCGCGGCGGACCATCATGTTCTGCGCGAAGCCGCCGGAACCGGTATTGGCCGCGTTCGCGACCTCCTGCCAGTCCGCCTGCGCCTGCAGGAGGATGCCGAGCTTGAAGTTGATGTTGTCGTTGACCTTTATCAGGACCTGCGCGGAAGCCGGCGAGGCCATGCCGAGCAGAGCGAGGCAAAAGGCTGAGAGAACGAGGGAACCGAGTCTCCGTGGTGCGGGGTGCGCGCAAGTCCGCATGAGAACGAATCTCCTCTTCGGCAGGGCGTTAAGCGTACTCGAAGGATAGTCCAACCGGGCACCCTGTCAATCGTCTGCCGGGGGGATCCGGGCGTGCTTACGCACAAAGGAAGATCACGGCCAGCACCCCTGCCGCGAAAGAGGCGACACAGGCGCCCACGACGCCGGGCCAGCCCCATGCCTGCCACGCGTAACCCGGCAGCACGGACCCGAAGGTGGCCCCGAGGTAATAGAACGTCGTGTAGAGGGCGCCAGCGCCGCCCTTGGCCTCGCGGGCCGTCGCGTTGACGAACGCCGGAGCCGTCCCCTGAACCATGAACATCCCCACGCAGAGAACGACGAGGGCCGCGACGATGGCCGGAACGGAGGGGGCGAGCGTCCCGAAGGCGGCGGCAGCCGCCACGACGAAGCCCGCGCCCATGATCAACCGCCTGCCCAGGCGCTCGGCGGCCCTGCCCGCCAGCCATGAGGTGCCGATTCCGGCGAGGTAGACGAGGTAGACGCCCGAGACTCTCGCCGTCGAAAGCCGGAAGGGCGGCGCCGTGAGGTAGTAAGGCAGATACGTGAAGACCGCGATGAAGCCGAAGAAGACCATGAACCCGATCGTGAGTCCGCCGACGAGCCGGCGGTCCCGCACGTGGCCGGCCATTTCGCGGAACGCGCTCCCGACCGACTGCGAGCGGCTCCGCGAAGACGCCGGAAGGTAGAGGGCCATGCCGGCGGCGGCGAGGAACGTGATGGCGCCAAACACGAAGAACGGAGTCCGCCAGGCGAAGTGGCTCGCGATCCAGCCGCTCGCGACGCGGCCCGTGAGGCCGCCGAGGACCGACGCGGCGACGTAGCTGCCCACGGCGGGCCCCAGCGCCGCGCCGGCGTACTCGTCGCCGATGTACGCGACGGCCACCGCCGCGAACCCCGGCGTCAGGAGCCCCTGGAGCGCCCGGAGGCCGACGAGGACGGGGAAGGTCGGCGCCACGGCGCAGAGGGCCGTCGGGACGGCGAGGGCCGCGCAGCTCGCGACCATGACGGGTTTGCGGCCGTACGTATCCGCAAGCGGGCCGTACGCGTTCGAAAACAGCGCGATCATCAGGACGACAACCGAGATCGTGAGCGCAGCCGTCGGAGCGGGCACGCCGAACTCGTGCGACAGGAGCGGGAGAATCGGCTGCGTGACGTAGAGGTCCGCGAAGACCGCGACGGACGCCACGAAGAGGGCGAGGAGCGCCCTCTGGGAGCCGGGCCGCTGGAGGGCGCCGCTGCGCGTCACAGTCCGAGATACGCCTGCCGGATGCCCGGGTCGTCGAGAAGCTCTGCGGCGGGTCCCGTCCGGACGATGCGGCCGGTCTCGAGCACGTAGCCCCGGTGCGCGTGCTCGAGCGCGACCTGGACGTCCTGCTCGACGAGGAGGACGGCCGTCCCCTGCTCGTTGATGCGGGAAATGAGGTCGAGAAGGTGGTCGACGACGAGCGGCGCGAGTCCGAGGGAGAGCTCGTCGATCAGGAGGAGGCGTGGGCGTCCCATGAGGCCGCGTCCGATCGCGCACATCTGCTGCTCGCCGCCGGAAAGGCGCCCCGCCGGCTGCGCGCAGCGCTCCTTCAGCCGGGGAAGGAGCCCGAAGACCCAGTCGAGGTCGGCCTCAATGCCGGCCGGATCCTTCCTCGCGTAGGCGCCTTGAAGGAGGTTCTCCGTCACGGTGAGGCCGGCGAAGAGGCGCCGGCCCTGCGGCACCTGGATGACGCCGGCGTCGACGACCGCTTCCGGCGGCGCGGCCGTCAGGTCGCGGCCGGCGAACGAGATCCGGCCGGCCATCGGCGTGAGGAGCCGGGAGATCGTGCTGAGGAGCGTCGTCTTGCCGGCGCCGTTCGCGCCGATCAGGGCCACGATCTCCTTGCCCCCGACCTCGAGCGAGACGTCCCTGAGAATCTGGACGTCGCCGTAGCCGGACGAAAGGCCCTTCACGGAGAGGAGGGCGTCACCCGCCTCGGCGGGAGCCGCTTTCCGGAACTCGCCGGAAGGCACGAACGTGGCGCTCCCGTCTTCCGCGGCCCGGGCGCGCTGCGCGAACCGCTCGCCGAGGTAGGCCTCGATGACGTCGGGGCTCTCGACGATCTCCTGCGGCGGGCCCTCGGCGATCTTGCGGCCGTAGTGGAGGACGACGAGACGGTCCGAGATTCCCATGATCGCCTTCATGACGTGCTCGATCACGAAGATCGTGACGCCGCTCCGGTTGATCGAGAGAATGAGCTCCATCGCCTTTTCGATCTCGGACGCGTTCAGGCCCGCCATGACCTCGTCGAGAAAGAGGAGCTGCGGGTCCATCGCGAGAGCCTTCGCGAGCTCGAGACGCTTGAGATCCGGGATCGTGAGCGTCGTCGCCGCGCGGTCGCGTTTGTCGGCGAGCGAGACGCGCTCGAGAACCTCGTCCGCCCGGGCGCGGGCCTGCGCAGCCGACCGCGAACGGCCGCGGGCGCCGAACATCGCGCCCGTCGCGACGTTCTCGCGCACCGTGAGCTGCCGCAGGGGCTTGACGACCTGGAACGTCCGGGCCATTCCGAGGCGGCCGATCCGGAAGCTCGCCGTCTTCGTGACGTCCCGGCCGTCGAAGACGATCGACCCGGAGGTCGGCTTGTCGAGGCCCGTCATGCAGTTCACGAAGGTCGTCTTGCCCGCGCCGTTCGGGCCGAGCACGCCCAGGATCTCGCCGCGGCGGATCGTGAGGTCCACGCCGTCCACGGCCGCGAGGCCGCCGAACTTCTTCGTGATCCCCGTCGCGACGAGGATCGGCTCGCCCGGGATGCGGAGCGCAGGGGCCGGGGCCGCGCTCATCAGGTCACCCGGTGGGCGCGGACATTCGCGAGGAGGTCGGACGCCCGGAAACGCCTCTCGCCGGCCGCCCTGCGGCGCCCGACCACGGTCATGAGGCCCCGCGGGAGAAAGACGATGAAGAGGACGATGATGAGCCCGAGCACGGTGGGGTGGAGCTCGAGAAACCGGCCCCAGACGTACGTCGAAAGAAGCTGATAGATCGCGGCCCCGAGGACCGGCCCGGCCACCGTGCCAGCGCCGCCGATGATCGTGGCGATGATCATCTCGAGCGTGTAGTCGATCTGGAAGAAGTCGCCCGGCGTGACGTGGACGTTCTGGTAGGCGGTGATTCCGCCCGCCACGGCCGCGAACACGGCCGAGAGCGCGTACGCGAGGCCCTTGTAGAGCGTCGTGTCGATCCCGAGCATCCGCGCGGCGTCCTGGTCCTCGCGGATCGCGACGCAGCCGTAGCCGAGCTTCGACCGCGAGAACCACGCCGTGCACAGAACTCCGAGGATCACGAAGCCGAGCGCCGTGTAGTAGAAGAACTCGCCGTCGCTCCGGATCGGAAGGTCGATTCCGGTCGAGCCCTCGGTCACGCTGTCCCAGTTGTCCGCGACCTGCGCGAGCGCCTCGGCGACCCCGAGCGTCGCGATTGCGAAGTAGTGGCCTTTCAGCCGAAGGATCGGGAGGCCGAGGAGGATCGCGACGGCGCCGGAGACGAGCGCTCCCGCCGCGAGAGCCGGGAAGAACGGGACGTGCCACCTCCCGAGCATGAGGAGGCCGGTCGTGTATGCGCCGATTCCGAAGTAGGCGACGTTGCCGAACGCCGCGTAGCCCGTGTATCCGCCGATGAAGTTCCAGCCCTGCGCCGTCAGCGCAAGAAGGAGAAAGCGCGTGTACGTCAGGAGCCGGTAGCTCGAGACGAGCTTCGGGAGTGCGAGACAGAGCCCAAGGGCGAGGAGCGAGCCAAGGACGGCGACGCCCTTTCTCACGCCGGCTTCCCGGCGATTCCCTGCGGCCGGAAGATGAGCAGGATCACGAGGATCGCAAACGTCACGGCGCGCGACAGAGAGGGCCAGCTCGCGCCGACGAAGACGTCCACGAACGCGTAAACCGCAGCGCCCAAGACGACGTTCGCGACGTTTCCGAGCCCCCCGAGAACGCAGATCGCGAACGCGCGCTGCGTGTAGGTTCCGCCCAGATTCGGGTCGAACGGCACGATCATCGAGAGGAGCGAGCCGGCGGCGCCGGCCATGGCCGCACCGATCGCGAAGGTGGAGGCGTAGACGGCCGCGACCTTGACTCCCGTGAGGCGCGCCGCGTCGATGTCCATCCCGGTCGCGCGGATCGCGCGCCCGGTGCGCGTGCTCTTGAGAAACCAGGCGAGGGCCGCGACGAGGACCATGGAAACCGCGAGGGCGCCGAGACGGGCATACGGGATCCGGGCCGGCCCGAGCGTCAGGCCCGCCCCGCTGTAGCCGGTCGTGACCGAACGCAGGTCGGCCTTGAAGAAGAAGTTGATGAGGTTGACGATGAGGAGCTCGAGCCCGAACGTCAGGAGAAACGTCGCGAGGAGCGGCGCCCGGATCACCTGGTTCACGAGGCCCCGCTGAAGGATCCAGCCGAGCGTGAAGAGAACGAGCATCGAGACAGGGATCGAGAGGAACGGGTCGATGTGCAGGAGCTCGTGCAGGAAGAACGTGACGTAGGCGCCGAGGACGATGAACGCCCCGTGTGCGAGGTTCACGATGTTCATGATCCCCCACACGAGAGAGAAACCGAGCGCGACGAGCGCGAGAATCCCGCTCAGGAGGACCGCGTTGACGACGATCTGCCCGAGCTCGCCGGAGCTCACTTCCGCTTGTCCCAGGGCACCATCGGGTAGATCGCGTCCTTCTCGGCGACGCTCGGCGGGAAGACCGTGTACTTGCGGCCGTCGGGCTGGAGCTGCTCGACGGCCATCGGCTTGTAGACGTTGATGCCGCGGCTGTCGAACTTGACCTGCCCGTAGAAGGTCATCATGTCGAGCGAGGCGATCGCGTCGCGGACCTTGACCGGGTCGAGGGAGTTCGCCTTCTCGATCGCGCGCCAGAACGCGAGCGCCGCGGCGCTCGACTCGGCGACCTGGTAGGGAATGTCCCGGTACTTCGGGTTTTTCGCGCGGAACGCCTCCGCGTACGCCTTGGGAGTCTTCCACGGGTCGTCGCCGTTGTACTTGAGGGCCTCCGTCCATTGGGTCGCCCCCAGGATGTAATCGGCGCTGCCCTTGAGATTGTCCCGAAACTCGGGAGAGGACGGCCCGACCGAGAAGCCCATCGCCTTCGGCGAGACGCCGAGGTCCCGCGCCTGCTTGACGATGAGGAGCGAGTCCTGGAGGTGGCCGGCGCCGAGGATCACGTCCGGGTTCTTCGCCTTGATGTTCGTCAGAAGGGCGCTGACGTCCTGCGTTCCGCTGGGGTAGAGCTCCTGGTAGACGACCTGCAGCCCCTTCTCCCTTGCGTAATCGGCGCCGCCGGACGCGACCTCTTTCGAGAACGGCTCGTTTTCGCCGAGGACGGCGACCGTGCGGACGTTCTTGTCCTTCGAGAGGACGAGGTCCACGACGCCCTTCAGGTAGAGCTTCGCGGGAGACAGGACGGCGAAGGTGTACCGGTACCCCTTGCTGAAGATCGACTCGGCCGAGCCGTTCGCCTCGATCATCGGGATCCGGTACTTCTCGCAGATCGGCGCGGCGGTTCCCGACGGCGCCGACCCGTAGGGGCCGAGGATGAACGAGACCTTGTCTTCGTTGATGAGCTTCTCGATGAGCTGGGCCGTGCGCTCGGATTTCGACTCGTCGTCGTAGTACTTGACGGAGACCTTGTATTTCTTCCCGCCGACCGTGATCCCGCCCGTCTCGTTGAGCTTGTCGACGAGAAAGTTGTAGCCGTCGCGCGTGTACTCGCCTTCCTTGGCCGTCTTGCCGGTCAGCGACACGGCCGCGCCGAAGACGATCGTGTCGGCCGCGGGGGCGCTGAAGGCGCCGAAGGCCGTCAGCAGAGCGAGGGCCGAGACCGCCGCGGTACGCTTCATCGGATGCCTCCTGAGACTGAGATGCTCTTGATGGGCGCGAACTATACCCGAGGGTTCCCTGGGCGAGGAAGGCGAGGATGAGCGATTTCGAGAGGTTCGTCGGTGTGTGGGAGCTCGAGGGAATCGAAGATAGAGAGAAAGATGGAGATTTCTTAGAAGGTCATAAGGCTGGGCGGCCGGCCGTCGGTTTCGAGAAGCCCGTGGGGCTCCTCATCTACCTCGCCTCGGGCGAGATGTCGGTCCACTTCGCGGGCGAATCCCGCGTTCATTTTCAAAGAGAATTCTTTCCGACGCCCTCGGAACTGGCGGCGGCGGGCGGCGCGTACGGCGGGTACGCGGGGCGGTGGGAGGTCGACGAGCCGCGACGCGAGGTCATCCACCTGCCGGAAGTCTCCTTCGTGCCGAACCGGGTGGGTGCGCGCGTCCGCCGCTCTTACTCGTTCTCAGAAGATCTTTCTCTCCTTTCCCTTCGTCCCATCGCGCTGTCGACGGGCGACGAGGCCCCGGACCGCGTCCTGCGCTGGAGACGGCGTCGCACCGGCGCGACGCCGTAAACTGGATCCGCCGTCGAAGGAGTCCGAGCATGCTCGCGCAGAAGAAGATCGCCGTCATCGGATCGGGAACCATGGGCCGGAGCATCGCCTCGGGCCTGCTGCGATCGGGAAAGGTCGCACCGAAAGCCCTGCGGGCGACGGCCCGCACGAAGGCGAGCGCCGAAAAGGTAGCGAAGGAGCTCGGCTTTCCGTGCACGACCGCGAACGCCGAGGCCGCGGCGGACGCCGACATCGTGATCCTGTGCGTCAAGCCGAAAGACGTCACAAGGGCCGTGGAGTCGATCAAGGGAAGGAGCCGGAAGGCTCCGCTCGTCATCTCGATCGCGGCCGGCATCAGCACGGGCTTCATCGAGGGAACCTTCGGAGATTCGACGCCCGTCCTCCGGGCGATGCCGAACACCCCGTGCCTCATCGGGAAGGGAATGACCGTGCTCTCGAAAGGAAGTCACGCGACCGACGCCCACGTCGCCCTTGCGACGGAGATCTTCGAGCCTCTCGGGAAAGTCCTCGAGCTCGAGGAGAAGCACATGGACACCGTCACGGGCCTGTCGGCGAGCGGCCCGGCTTTCCTCTACATCATCATCGAGGCGCTCGCGGACGGCGGCGTCATGCGCGGCCTGCCGCGGAGCGTCGCGACGACGCTCGTCGCGCAGATGACGCTCGGGGCGGCCGAGATGGTCCTGACGACGGGCCGGCACCCCGCGGCCCTCAAGGACGACGTGACGACGCCCGCGGGCTGCACGATCGCCGGCATCCTCGCGCTCGAGGACGGGCGAATCCGGTCGGTCCTCGCGCGCGGTGTCGAGACCGCGGCGAAGGTGGCCGGGGAGCTCGGGAAATAGGGCTCAGGCGCGCCCGGTCTCTTCGAGGATCGCGAGCGCGACCTCTTCGACGGCGCGGGCGACGGCGGGGGTGACGTCGGCGCCCGGGTCGACCTGCGCGGCTTCGATGCCGTAAACGGTCAGGGCCGCGGGCAAACGGCCGAGGATGCGCGCCGTCTCGATTCCCTCGGCGACGCCCGGCGTATGGGAGGAGACCCATCCCGCGTCGCCGGGGACGGGTCCCGCCGTCGCGTCGAAGCGGAAGACGGTTCCCGGAGAATGGCCGGAGCAAAGCGCGTCCACGACGACGACGCGGTCGGCCGGGCGCCAGTGCTCCATCAAAGACAGGCCGTCCCTCGTGTGCTCGACGGTTCGCACGCCGCGGCAGGCGTGGAGCCTCCGAGCCGCGAGGAGGCCCGCCGCATCGTCGCCGCGGAAGTCGTTGCCGACCCCGATGACGACGAGCGGCTCCACCTCAGTCCCTCTCGATCTTCAGCTTGAGAAAATGAGTCGCGCACGAGATGCACGGGTCGTGGTTCCGTACGACCTGCTCGCAGAGGAGCGTCAGACGTTCCTCGGCGACGTCGAGGTGGCCCTGGACGAAGCCGCGGAGGTCGGCCTCGATCGCCCGGATGTTCTGCGCGGTCGGAGGCACGATCCGGGCCTCCTTGATGAGGCCGTCTCCTCCGATCCGATAGCGGTGGAAGAGCAGGCCGCGCGGCGCTTCGGTCGCGGCGGCGCCCGTGGCCTCGCGCGGGACGAGCTCGACGTAGGAGGGCTCGGGAGGTTCGTACGACCGCAGGATCCGGAGCGCCTCGTCGATCGCCCAGAGCGTCTCGACGCAGCGGACGAGGATGCTCTTGAAGGGGTTCCGGCATTCCTTGCCGAGTCCCGCTTCCTGCGCGGCGGCCTGGATGGGGGCGCCGAGGCGGTCCCAGTTGAGCGTGTAGCGGGCGAGCGGACCGGTCTGGATGATGCCGCCGCCCTTGCGCAGCGCGTGGAGGGCGTTCGAACGCTTGACGTGTTCTTCCTCGAAATGACGCTCCCAGTCGGACGCCGCGATGTCGAGGCCCTCGCTCGAGACGATCCGGCCCTCGTTCAGCGGGTATTCCGACGGGTGGCGCAGCGCCACGAGCTCGTGACGGAGGTCGAACTCGGGGAACGTGAACGCCGAGGCCCACTTGAGGAGGGCCTCGGCCTCTCCGCGCGCCGCCTCGAGCTTCGGGACGAGCGGCGCGAGCTCGGCGGGCGCGGGCGCGCGCCAGAAGCCGCCGACTCGGACGTTCACCGGGTGGATCTCGCGTCCGCCGACGGCCGTGACGATCTCGTTGCCCGCTTTCTTGAGGCGGAGGCTGAGCGTGACGGCCTCGGGATGGTCCTTGGCCATGTGGAGGGCGCTCTCGTACCCGAGGAAGTCGGGCGCGTGGAGCATCGCCGCGTGGAGCACGTGGCTTTCGATCCATTCGCCGCAGTAGAGAAGGCGCCGGAGCGCGCGCACGCGAGGCCCGGGATCGACGGCGCAGGCGGCCTCCATCGCGTGAACGGAGCTCATCTGGTAGGCGACCGGGCAGATGCCGCAGATGCGGGCCGTGAGGTCCGGCGCCTCGCCGAGCGCGCGGCCTCTCAGGAAGGCCTCGAAGAAGCGCGGCGGTTCGTAGATGTCGAGCCGGACCTCCTGAACCCTGCCGGCGCGGACCCGCACCTTGAGGCCGCCCTCGCCCTCGATGCGGGCGAGGGCGTCCACGGTGATCGTCCGGACCTTACTCATGGAGTTCGCTCTCCTTCCGGAACGCCTCGGCGCTCGCGTTGAACGAGCGGAAGGCGCGCACGAGTTCCGCCGGCGGAGCTCCGAGGCCGCCCCAGAGTTCGGCGAGCGAGGCGGTGTTCGGCGACTCCATCGGCCCGAAGCAGGCGAAGCATCCGCGACCCCAGGACGGGCAGAGGGCGTCGCAGCCCGCCTGCGTGACGGGCCCGAGACACGGGATCCCGCGCGCGACCATCACGCACGGCGTGCCGCGCCGCTTGCACTCGAGGCAGACGCTCGACGCGGGGGTCACGGGCTTCCGGCCCGCGAGGAAGGCGCTCACGACCTCGAGGAGCTGGGGCTTCGCGATCGGGCAGCCGCGCAGCTCGAAATCGACGAAGACGTGGTCGCGGATGGGGGTCGACTTCCCGAGGACCTCGAGGAACTGGGGCGACGCGTAGACGGCCTTTGCGTATTCGCGGACGTCCGTGAAGTTCCGAAGCGACTGGATGCCTCCCGCCGTCGCGCAGGCGCCGATCGTGACGAGGAACTTCGCCTTGCGGCGGATCTGGTGGACGCGCTCGGCGTCGTGAGGGGTCGTGACGGAGCCTTCGACGAGGACGAGGTCCCACGGCCCCTTGCCGACGGCCCGCGAGGCCTCGAGGAAGTTGTCGATCGACACGGCGCCCGCGACCGCGAGGAGCTCGTCCTCGCAGTCGAGGAGCGAGAGCTGGCAGCCGTCGCAGGACGCGAACTTGAAGACGGCGAGGGTCGGCTTCGCGTTCTCCATTCAGAGCTCCCGCCGGGACATCAGGTGCATGACGTCCCGGCACGGAAACACGGCGCCGTCCCGGCAGATGAACTTCGGCCCGCACTGGCAGTGGCCGCAGAGACCGACGCCGCACTTCATGTTCCGCTCGAGAGAGAGCCAGATCCTGTCGGTCGGGACCCCGCGGCGCTCGAGCTCGAGGACGGTGAACCGCATCATGACTTCCGGGCCGCAGACCATCGCGACGGTGTGGTACGGATCGAACGGGACGCGCGGGATGAGCGTCGTGACGACGCCGACGTTGCCGCGCCATTCGCCCGTCGCCCGGTCCACGGTCACGTGGACCTCGAGGTCGAAGTCCCCGCGCCACTCCTTGAGCTGCTTGCGGAAGAGAATGTCGTCCGGCGTGCGGGCGCCGTAGAGGAGGACGACGCGCCCGTAGCGGTCCCGGTGGGAGACGACCTCGTAGAGGGCCGGGCGGAGGGGGGCGAGGCCGATCCCGCCCGCCACGACGACAAGGTCGCAGCCTCGCGCCTCTCCGACGGGCCAGCTCGTCCCGAACGGACCGCGGACGCCGATCGCGTCGCCGCGCTTGAGCTTCCCCATTCCCTTCGTGACGGCGCCGACGGCGCGCGTCGTGTGGACGAGCTTCTGCGGGAACTCCGGATCGCCGCTGATCGAGATTGGCACTTCGCCGATCCCGAGGACGTAGAGCATGTTGAACTGGCCGGGGGCGAAGGGGAACGTCCGGCCTCCCTGCGGGAGGAGTTCCAGCGTGAACGTGTCCGCCGTCTCGCGCTGCGTACGATCAACGACGCACGGGACCGGGACCATCGGGTCGGGCGCCGGTCGCGAAGCCGCAGCGACGGGCCGCGGCGCCTCGAGGACCGAGCTCACCGGCGCCTCCCGACCAGCTCGGCGGCGTAAACGTCGAGAAGCTGCAAGCGGGTCGCGTCGAGCCGTTGGCCGACGACGTCCGCGAAGCGCTTGAGGAGCTCGTAGCCGAGGTCGTGGTCTTCCTCGCACTTCTGCCTCAGGCACCGGCCGTCGAGCGCGATGACGCGCGTGAGCTCCTTGGCCAGAGCGCTGAAACGCCAGCGGTACGGCGGCACGAGCCAGGACCAGCCGAGGATTTCTCCGTCGGACACCGTCTGGATCGTGAGGACGCCCCGCGGGGGCGCGCTGACCTCCACGGCGGCCTTTCCGTGGCGGATGATGAAGAACCGGTCGGCTTCCGCTCCCTGGCGGAACAGGAACTGACCTGGCTGGAAGGTCTCGTTGCGGGCGCAGCCCGCCACGATCGCGATCTCCGCGCTGGTCATTCCCTTGAGGAAGGGGTGCTCCGAGAGGATTGGCTCGAGGTTCTCCATGGATCCTCCGTCAGGCGGCCGGCTCGTGCCGGCTTTCCTGAAGAATGCGGGCTTCCTCCGTGAGGTCGATCCCCGCGGGGCACCAGGTGATGCAGCGGCCGCAGCCGACGCAGCCGGTCTCGCCGAACTGGTCGACCCACGTCGAGAGCTTGTGCGTCATCCACTGGCGGTACCGCGACGAGGCGCTCATCCGGATGCTGCCGCCGTGGATGTACGAGAAATCCAGCGTGTGACACGAATCCCAGCGCCGGGTGCGCTCCGCGGACGCGCCCGTGAGGTCGGACGAGTCCTCGACGGTCGTGCAGAAGCAGGTGGGGCAGACCATCGTGCAGTTCGCGCACGACAGGCACCGGACGGCGATCTCCTCCCAGCGCGGGCTCTCGGCGCTGGCGTCGAGGAGGCCCCGGAGACCTGTGGCGTCGAGCTTCCGCCCCATGAGACCTTCGGCACGCCGCGTCGCCGCGCGGGCGGCCTCGAGATCGTAGGGATCGGCGGGTCGCGACGCGATCATCGCGAGGAGACCGGTGCCGCGCTCGGTGCCCGTCTCGATGAGAAAGTCGTGCCGCCCGTCGTCGAGAAGCTCCGTGAGGGCGAGGTCGTAGCCGCCGGCGGCGCGCGGGCCCGTTCCGACGGAGGAGCAGAAGCACGTGCTTTCCGCCTCGCCGCACTGGACGGCGACGATCAGCGCCCTCTCCCGGCGAGCACGGTACGTCGGGTCGGAGTAGGAACCGCCCATGAAGACCCGGTCCTGGCGCGCGATCGCCGCGAGGTCGCACGGGCGGACGCCGAGGAACGCGTCGGGCCGCGGGTCGGCGGCGCGGTTCTCCACGACGAGCGCTTTCTTCACCCGGGTCGCGCCGAAGAGCCGGAGCGCCGCCGGAAAGAGGAACTTCTTCCACGCGTGCGGCCCCACGGTGTACCCGAAGAGCGCCCGGTCGCCGCGCGGCCGGAGCCGGTAGCGGCCGTTCGTCTGTTCCTGCCCGACGCCTGCCGGGAGCTGGGCTACGGTGGAGATCTCGTCATAGACGATCGCGCCGTCCTTCACGGTCGGGCCCAGGAGCCGGTAGCCCGAATCCACGATGGCGGCGAGAAGCGCGGAAATTTCAGAGGCCTCGACCACGCGGGACGAGGCGCTGGACGCCTCCTTGGAGGCTTTCATGCAGTCCCTCCCGTATATTGCGTAGGCCGGGCGGAGCGGGGTGTCAAGTAATGCAGAAGGAGGAGACCCTGCCGGCCTCCTCAGACGCCGAGGTAGGCCTTCTTGACGTGCTCGTCGTTTAGGAGGTCTTTGCCCGTGCCCTCGAGGACGATCCGGCCGTTCTCGAGGACATAGGCGCGGTCGGCGACCGCGAGCGTCTTGAAGACGTTCTGCTCGACGAGGAGGACGGTCACACCCGCCTCGTGGACCTCGGTGATGACGCGGAAGATGTCCGAAACGAGGATCGGGGAGAGGCCGAGGGACGGCTCGTCGAGCATGAGGAGGCGCGGCTTCGACATGAGGCCGCGGGCGATCGCGCACATCTGCTGCTCGCCGCCGGACATCGTCCCGGCCGCCTGCTTCTCGCGCTCCTTGAGCCGCGGGAAGATGCCGTAGACCTTTTCGAGCATCTCGGGCCGCGACTTCCTCGCGTCCGGCGTCAGCGCGCCGAGGAGGAGGTTCTCCTTGACGGTCATGTCCGGGAAAAGGCGGCGGGCCTCCGGGACGTGGGCGATCCCGAGCCCGACGAGGTCGTGGGGCTCTCTCGTGTGAAGGGCCTGGCCCTCGTAGGTCACGGCGCCCTTGCGCGGCGTCAGGATCGACGAGATCGTGTTGAGGCTCGTCGTCTTGCCGGAGCCGTTCGCCCCGATGAGCGCGACGATCTCGCCCTTCTGGACGTTCAACGAGACGTCCCACAGCACCTGCACGTCGCCGTAGAACACGTCGACGTTCCGGACCTCAAGCATGCGCCGCTCCCAGGTAGGCCTCGATGACTCTCGGGTCGTTCGCGACTTCCGCCGGCGACCCCTCCGAGATCTTCTCCCCGTAACAGACGCAGAGAAGGCGCTGCGAGATCGACATGATGACGCGCATGTTGTGCTCGATGATCAGGATCGTGACTCCGCTCGCGTGAATCTTGCGGACGATCGTGATCGTCTTTTCGACCTCGGCGGGGTTCAGCCCGGCGAAGTTCTCGTCGAGGAGGAGGAGGTCGGGCCTGGTCGCGAGCGCGCGCGCCATCTCGAGGCGCTTGCGCATCCCGAGCGGAAGGCTGCCCGCAAGGCGGTCGCGCCAGGCTTCCATCTCGGTGAAGGCCGTCGCCTCGAGCGCGATGCGGCTCGCCTCGTTGCGATGGTCCGTGCGGGAGAAGGCCGAGACCATCACGTTCTCGAGGACCGTGAGGCGCGCGAGGGGCTTGACGACCTGAAACGTCCGCGCGAGGCCGCGGCGGCAGACCTGGAAGGGCTTGAGGCCGTTGATCAGCTCGCCCTTGAAAAGGATCTCGCCTTCCGTCGGCGTGAGAAAGCCGTTGATCAGGTTGAAGATCGTCGTCTTCCCGGCTCCGTTGGGGCCGATCAGGCCGAGGATCTCGCCCTTCTCGATGGTGAACGTCATGCCCCCGACGGCCTGGAGGCCGCCGAACCGCTTCGTGACGCCCCGGAGCTCGAGGAGGCTCATGCGACCTCCTTCGATATGCCCGGGGACGCGGCCCTCAGGCGGCGGCCCGCCCAGCGCTCGCGCAGCGTGCCGACGATTCCCTGCGGGAAGAAGATGATGATCACGATGATGAGGATCCCGAAGAAGAGGAGGTGGCCCGACTTCAGGAAGACGCGGAACGCCTCCGACATCAGGATGTAGAGAACCGCGCCGACCGCCGGGCCCTCCATCGTCGCCGCGCCGCCGAGCATCGTGCAGAGAATCATCATGATCGAGATGTCGGGGAGCGAGAAGACGATGCCCGGGTCGATGAAGCCCATGTAGTTCATGTAGAAGCTCCCCGCCACGCCCGTGAAGAAGGCGCTGATGAGGAGGGAGTACAGCTTGTACTTCGTCGTGTTGATCCCGAGCGACTCGGCGCAGTCCTGGTCCTCGCGGATGGCGAGAAAGTAGAAGCCGAACTTGCTCCGCATCACGGCGCGGATCGTCAGGAAGCTCACGGCGGCGAGCGCGAGGATGATCCAGTAGTACGCCGCCTTGGAGTTGAATGCCGGAATGTAGAGGATCCCCTCGGCGCCGTTCGTGAGGTCCTTCCAGTTCACCGCGATGAGCCGGAGGACCTCCGAGAGCGCGAGGATCGAGAGCGAGAAGTAGGGGCCGCGGAGGCGAAAGCAGATCCACCCGAGGACCGATCCGACGAGCGCCGCGAGGATTCCCCCGAGGAGGAGTCCCCACCAGGCCATCGCGGGCGAGAGGCCCGACTTCACCATGATCGCCGTCGTGTAGGCGCCGACGCCGAAGAACGCGGCGTGCCCGTAGGACACCTGGCCGGTATAGCCGCCGAGGAGGTTCCAGCTCTGGCCGAGGAGAACCCACAGGAGGACCATGACGAGCATGTGGAGGACGTACGTGTTCGAGACGAACAGCGGGAGCAAGGCGAGCGCCGCCACGGACAGGAGGGCGGCGGCGAGGCTCTTCGTCATCGCTCAGGCCCGCCCTTTCCCGAGGAGCCCCTTGGGCAGGAAGATGAGGACGAGGACGAAGATGATGAAGCCGAAGGCGTCCTTGTAGCCGAGCGAGACGTAGACCGACCCGAGGGACTCGGCGAGGCCGAGGACGAGCCCGCCGAGAACGGCGCCGGGGATGTTCCCGAGGCCGCCGAGGACCGTGATCACGAACGCCTTGCTCGTGAACGGCCCGCCGATCTGCGGATAGAGGTAGTAGACCGGGTCCAGGAGAGCGCCCGCGGCACCCACGAGCGCGGCGCCGAGGCCGAACGTGATGTACGTGATCCGCTTCGTGTTGATCCCCAGGAGCGAAGCGGCGCGCTTGTCCTGCGCCGTCGCGCGGATCATCCGGCCGGTGTCCGTCATCCCGAGAAAGAGGAACAGGGCCGCGCCGAGAAAGACGGCGATCCCGAACGCAACGAGGAACGGGTAGCTGAAGGAGAGCGAGATCGTCTGCCCGCCGGCCTTCACGTCCCAGTAGATCGTCTTCGACGCATAGGAAACGGGGACGGATCGGTAGTTCGCCGTGAAGAGGAGGAGCGCGAGATTCGAGAGGACCAGCCCGATGCCCACCGTGAGGAGGACCTGGTTCTGCGGAAGGACCGAGTCCGCGTTCATCACCGGCGTGATGAGGAATTTCTGGATCGCGATTCCGAGCAGGAACATCGCGGGACAGACCACGAGGAGCGAGACGTAGGGGTCCACCTTCCAGAGCGTGAACATCCCGTACGTGATGTACATCGCGACCATCATCAGCTCGCCGTGCGCGAGGTTGATGATCTTCATGACGCCCATGATCAGCGACATCCCGAGCCCGATCAGGGCGTAGAGACCCCCGAGCAGGATCCCCGAGATGAGGACCTGTCCGAGGAGCTCGATCTGTCCGGCGACCTGAGGTGACATTCGCTCCGTCCCGAGGCGGTTACTTGCGGTCGCGCCAGCGCGGGACGGGGTACACGTACTTCGCCGTCGCGGCCTCGGGGGGCCACACGGTTTCGTACTTGCCCTTGATGACCTGAAGGACGAGCGTCTCCATCTTGTTCTGGTTCGTGAACTTGCCCCAGGAAACGAACTTCACCGGCCCGAACGCCGTGGTCAAGTCGGTCGAGGCGAGGGCGGCGCGGAGATCCTCCGGCGTCGCCGTCTTGGCGCGCTTGAGGACGTCGGCGAGGACGTACGTGGCCGCGTAGGCTTCGACGCCGTGATAGTCGGGCTCCTTGCCGAACTTCTTCTTGAAGTTGTCGAAGAACTCCTTCGCGCCGGGGTACTTCGCCTGCGGCGTCCAGAGGGTCGCGGACATGCAGAGCTCGGAGGCGTCCGCCGCGTTCTGGAGGAACTCGGGGAGCGTGTGGCCCGCGCCGCCGCCGATGAAGGCCTGCGCGTTCAGGTCGAGCTCCTTGGACTGCCGCATGAGGAGCGACGCGTCCATGAGGTACGAAACCATGTAGACGATGTCGGGCCGGAGCGACTTCACCTTCTGGAGAATCGGCTTGAAGTCGACGCCCCCGGCCTGGTAGCCCTCGGAGAGAACCACGCTCACGCCGTGGCCGTCGCAGTACTCCTTCATCGCCTTGCTCGTCGAATTCCCGAAGTCCGTGTTTTCGTAGAGGATCGCGATCGTCTTGGGCTTGGCGACGTTCTCGAAGAATCCGAACACGCCCAGGTTGTAGAGGCTCGCGGGCGGATTCAGCCGGTAGACGTACTTCCAGCCTTCCTGCGTGATCTTGTCGGCCGCGCCCGTGACGACGAGGTAGGGGACTTTGTACTTCTCGGCGACGCCGGCGACGGCGTACGAGCACTGGCTCGAGTACTCGCCGACGACGATCGGATACTTGTTCGTCCCGATGAACTTCTCGACGATGGCCGTGGCGGTCTCGGGCTTGCCGCCCGAGTCCTGGATGTCGAGGGCGAGCTTGACGCCCTTGATGCCGCCCTTGGCGTTGATCTCCTCGACAGCCATGTCGTAGGCCTGCTTTTCCATCTCGCCGAACTTCGCTTCGGCGCCGGTCAGGGGCAGCGGCACTCCGACCGTGAAGGACTTGGCCTGGGCAAGGAGGGGAGTCGCCGAAAAAGTCGCGGCCGCCGCGACCGCGATCGCTACGAACATGCGCCGGATCGTCATGGGGAGCCTCCTCTGAGCGCGTTCCTGAATTCGGGTCGGTCCGTTATGTCGAGAAACCGTAGGATCTTCGATGATTCAGAAGAATCAATCTTCGAGTTAAAGATTGCGCCGGGGCGGGGGCCCCGGCGCGGAGAGAGGCGAAAGTCCCGGCGAAGGGACCCTGCCCCGGAACTCAGTCGGCTTCGACGCGGGCGTCCCCGTAGGCTTTCGCGAGCTCGGCGCGGAGCACGTCCGGCTTCGCGCACTCGATGCGCATGATGAGCTCGCGCTTGCCCAGCGGGACCTTCGCGTATGAGCCCAGGATCGAGGCGATCCTTCCCCCGGCCGTCCGGCAGACGTCGGCGACCTCGCGGATCGAGCCCGGCTTGTCCGGAATCAGGAGGTCGACCCGGAGCCGGCCCCGGCCCACGCCCGTGATGTCGACGAGCGCCTTGAAGACGTCGCCTTCGGTCAGGATTCCGACGAGGACGCCCTTGGCATCGAGGACGGGAAGCCCCTCGACGCGCTTGTCCATCATGATCTGGGCCGCGCGCTCGATCGGTGTGTCGGGCGTGACGGTGACCGGCTTCTTGGTCATGATGTCGCCGAGCTTCAGCTTGTCGAGGACGTAGTGGAGCTCCCAGATGTCGAGCGTCGTCGCCCGCGAAGGGGAGACGTCCTTCAGGTCACGGTCCGAGACGATCCCGACGAGTCTGCCGTCGCCGTTCACGACGGGAATGCGGCGGATCTTCTTTTCCTTCATCAAGTGAATCGCCGCAGACAGGGAATCCGTCGGCCGGAGGGTGATCACCTTCGGGGTCATCCATTTGTCGACGCGCATGCGGAAGCCTCCAGACTTCGCCCTGATTACGGCCCCGGAGACGCCCCCAGGCGATGATTCGTTTGAATCAGGCGCGTGGCGCCGGCGGTCCGATCCCGAGGAGCGTCTCGACCTCCTCGGAGGGGGCGGGGCGCGCGAACAGGAATCCCTGCACGTCCTCGCATGCGAGCGCGGCGAGCGCGGCCGCTTGCTCCTCGGTCTCGACGCCCTCCGCGGTGACGGCGAGGCCGAGGTTCCGGGCGATCGAAATCACGGTCGCGACGATCGCGTGGTCCTTGTCGTGGGTCGTCATGCCGCCCACGAACGACTGGTCGATCTTGAGGCGCCGGATCGGGAAGTGCTTGAGGTAGTTCAAGGACGAGTGGCCGGTCCCGAAGTCGTCCATCGAGATCTGGATCCCGAGGTCCGAGAGCTCCGAGAGGACGCGCCCCGTATGCGCGACGTCGTGCATCGCGATCGTCTCCGTGATCTCGAGGTCGAGGGCGGCGGGCTCGAGGGCGCTTTCCTTGACGATCCGGCGGACGTTTGCGGTGAAGTCCCGCTGCTGGAACTGGCGGGGCGAGACGTTCACGGACACGCGGAGCTGGGAAGACGCCCCTTGTGTCTGCCAGGATCGCATCTGCTCGCAGGCCCTCCGGAGCACCCACTCGCCGACACGCGCGATGAGCCCGACGTCCTCGGCGAGCGGGATGAACTCGCGCGGGGCGAGGATTCCCCTCTCGGGGTGCCGCCAGCGGACGAGCGCCTCCAGCCCGACGACGGAGCGGTCGCGGAGCCGGAATATCGGCTGATAGTGGAGGACGAACTCGCCCCGGGGCAGCGCGCGCCTCAGACCCGACTCGAGGGCGGCGCGCTCCTGCGACTGCTCCTGCATCTTCCGGGTGAAGAACTGGAAGCTGTTCCGCCCCGTCTCCTTGGCCCGGTACATGGCCGTGTCGACGTTCGTCACGAGCGTCTCGGCGTCGGCGCCGTCGCCCGGGTAGATCCCGATCCCGATGGACGCCTCGACGAACAGCTCCCGTTTCTGGATCAGGAACGGCTCGGCGAGGATCCCGAGGATCTTGCGCGCCATCCCGGCGGCGTCGGCCTCGCGGGTGATCCCGTTCAGGAGGAGGAGGAACTCGTCGCCGCCGACGCGGGCGACCGTGTCGTCCTGCCGGATGCAGCGGCGGAGCCGGTCGGCGACCTTCACGAGCAGTTCGTCGCCGGCGGAGTGGCCGAGCGTGTCGTTCACGCGCTTGAAATGGTCGAGGTCGAGGAACATCACGACGATCGACTGCTTCCGCCGCTGCGCGTGGAGGATCGCGAGCGAGAGCCGGTCGTTGAACAGGACGCGGTTCGGGAGGTCGGTCAGGGCGTCGTGGTTCGCCTGGTGCCAGCGCTGCTGCTCGGCGCGCTTGCGGTCCGTGATGTCGATCAGACTCCCTTCCATCACGGCGGCGCCGCCGGGCTCGTCCATGAGGCTCTCGTTCGCGAGGACCCACACGGGGCTTCCGTCGCGGCGTCTCAGGCACAGCTCGAAGTTGACGAGGACTTTCTGCTGGGCGAGACGCGACAGGAACGACTCCCGGTCGCCGGGATCCGAGTACAGGTCGAGCGCCGAGACCTTCAGGACGTCCTCCCGCGACGGGTACCCGAGAATTCGCGCGAAGGCCGAATTGCAGTCCAGGATCCTGCCATCCAGGGTCGTCCGGTAGAGGCCCGCGAGGTTCCGCTCGAAGAGCAGCCGGTATCGTCTCTCGGAGGCGCGGAGCGCCGAGTCGGCCCTCTTCAGCACGCGCGCGACGACGACGGACGCGGCGACGCCGAGGCCGACGAGGAGGAGCGTCATGGCGCCGACGGCGACGTTCAGCCGCGTGCGGAACGCCCGGGACGCCTGGCCGAGCGTCCCGGAGAACGCGTCCTCGAGGATCGCGGCCTGTTCGTTGAGCCGCTCGAGTCTGAGGTCGTACGCGCCACGCGCCTCGGCCGTCAGGCGCCCGGCCTCGACGTCCTGGTGGACGAGGATCCCGAGAGCCTCGAGCTCGTCGACGACGGCGTCACTGCGCTCCCAGATCTGGAGCGCGCGTCGGATGTGCTCGGTGTCGCGGAAGCGGACGAGCACGGAGACCATGTCGTCGGCGTCCGCAGGGGAGTTGAGGCCCTCGAGGAAGCCCTGGAGCGCGGCCCGGGGGTCCGGGACGGATCCCGACATCGCGAGACGCGCCCTGCGGTCGCCGCGGGGCACGGTGAGACGGGCCAGGAAGCTGCGGTAGGACGCCTCGTCCGCGGTCTCGAGGTACCGCGAGAGCGCGTAGACGGCGTCCTTCTGCGCCTTCGACCAGTTTGCCTGGCCTGCGACGAACGATCGGATGCCCGAGAGCGCCGACACCCCGACCGCCCCCGTCGCGATGATCGCGGCGATGATCGCGACGAAAAGGGCGACGAGAAGGGCGACGAGGCGCGTCGGTTGCGCCAGGCTTTCGCCCGGGATCCGCGCCGCCCGAGGCTCCGGACCCGTTTCGCGCATGTCGCGGGGCACGCGCAATTATAAGGAGGCTCGCCCCGGCGCCTCGCCGACGTTGAGGCCCATCGTGCCCAGGAGGCGATCCTCGTAGCGGGCGGACGCGAGGCCGGCCTGCTCCATGAGGTCCCGGACGCCCCTCTGCGCCGGATAGCGTTCGAGGGACTCCGGGATGTACCGGTAGGTGTCGGCGTCCCCGTGGAACAGCCACCCGACGACGGGCATTGCGGTCCGCAGGAGCGCGCCGTACGCGGCGCTCGTCACGGGGTGAGCAGGCTTGCCGAAGTCGAGGACGACGACACGGCCTCCGGGGGCGAGGACGCGGCGGACCTCCTTGAGGCACGCGAGCGGGTCCGCGACGTTTCTCAAGCCGTAGCCCATGGTCACGGCGTCGAAGCTCGCGTCGGGGAAGGGCAGGCGCAACGCGTCTCCCTGGGCGAAAGCCGGCGTCCCGACAGCCCCGGTCCGCCGCTTCCGGGCGACGCCGAGCATCGGAAGCGTGAAATCGAGACCGACGACGCGCGGTCCTCCCGCCGCCGCGCCGGCGAGAAAGGCGAGGTCGCCCGTGCCGCAGCAGAGATCGAGCACCCGGAAGGGACCCGTCGCCCCCCCGAGCGCGAGGCCGACGGCCTGGCGCTTCCACCGGCGATGCAGCCCCAGGCTCATGACGTCGTTCAGGAGGTCGTAACGCCCGGCGAGGCGCGAGAACATGGCCCGCACCTTCGGGCCGCGCTCGGCGTCGTACGAGAGATACTTGTTCGCCACGGAGGGATTGTAGGTGGAGCGTTTTCTCGTCGAGGGCCCCGCGCGCGCGCCGCTCACCCTCGTGCTCGCGCACGGCGCGGGGGCGCCGATGGACTCGCCGTTCATGAGCACGATCGCGGCCGGCGTCGCGAAGGCGGGCTTCCGCGTCGTGAGGTTCGAGTTCCCGTACATGGCCGCGCGGCGGGAAGGCGGGAAGAAGGGGGCGCCGGACCGCCCGGCGATCCTCGAGGCGGCGTGGCGCGATGCGATCCGCGAGGCGGCCGGGAAGAAGGGGCCGGCCTCCGTGGCGATCGGAGGCAAGTCGATGGGGGGGCGGATCGCGAGCATGGTCGCCGACGAAGCGGGCGTCGCGGGCCTCGTCTGCTTCGGCTACCCGTTCCACCCGCCGGGACAGCCCGAGAAGCTCCGCGTCGCGCACCTCGAGAGGCTGAAGACCCCGACCCTGATCGCCCAGGGCGAGCGAGACCAGTTCGGAACGCGCGACGAGATCGCCCGCTATCGCCTTTCGAAGAAAATCCGGGTTCTCTTCCTCCCGGACGGCGACCACTCGTTCAAGCCGCGCGCCGATTCCGGCCGCACCGAGAGCCAGAACGTCGGAGACGCGATCGCGGCGGCAGCCGCATTCCTTCGGAGTCTCGCGAACGCCTAGGGCTTCCGGACGACGACCCCGCCCTTCATGACGAAAAGCACGCGCTCGGTCGCCGTGACGTCGTCGAGAGGGTTTCCGGGCACCGCGACGACGTCCGCCTCGTAGCCCGGGGCCAGCGATCCGATCGACTTCTCGAGGCCGAGAAGCTCCGCGGCGGCGCTCGTCGCCGAGCGGAGAGCCGCGGCGGGAGACATGCCGAGCTCGACCATGAGGCCGAATTCCTCGGCGTTCTTCCCGTGCGGACTCACGGCCGAATCCGTTCCGAACGCGATCTTCACGCCGGTCCGGAGCGCCGCCCGGAACGCCTCGCTCCGCTTCTCGCCCGCGGCCTTCGCCTTGGCGGCGACGCTCGGTGGCAGCGCGGCCATCGCGTGGCGGCCGGAGACGTATTCGAGCGCCATGAGCGTCGGGACGAAAAACGTGCCCTTCGCCTTCATCATCCGGAACGTCTCCTCGTCGAGGAACGAGCCGTGCTCGATCGAGTCGATCCCCGCGCGGATCGCGGTCCTGGCGCCCTCGATCCCGTGCGCGTGCGCGGCGGTCTTTTTGCGCAGGCGGTGGGCTTCGTCGACGATCGCGTCCATCTCGGGCTGCGTGACCTGGGGCGTGTCGACCTCGTCCTGAAGAGAGAGCACTCCTCCCGTCGCCATCACCTTGATGACGTCGGCGCCGTACTTGACGTCGAAGCGCACCGCGTCCCGGAACGCGTCGGGCCCGGACGCGATCCCGTCCGCGACACCGGATTCCTTCCCGAGGCGCCCGTACGAAAAGCCGTCCGCGTCGGCGTGGCCGCCGCGCGCCCCGAGCGGGTGCGTCGCGACGAGCATGCGGGGGCCCGGCACGGCGCCGGACGCGATCGCGTTCCTGAGGCCCACGTCGACGAACTCGTCGGCGCCGAGGTCCCGGACGGTCGTGAAGCCCGCAAGAAGCGTTCTCCTCGCGAACACGGTCGCCCGGATCGCCTTCTCGGCCGTCGTGCGCTGGAGGTCCACGACGGTCTGGCGGTAGTAGTCCGGCCCCGACTCGAACGTGAGGTGCGTGTGGCAGTCGATGAACCCCGGCAGCAGCGTCGCGTCGCCGAGGTCGACGATCGTGGCGCCGGGCGGGACGGGCAGGGCGCGGCCGACGGCCTTGATCTTCGAACCCTCGACGAGGACCACGGCGTCTGCGACGACGGCGTCTCCACGTCCGTCGAAGAGGCGTTTCGCCCTGAGGGCGACAAGGGGAGCCGGCGGATCCGCCGCGAAGAGCGGTCCCGGGAGGAGTGCGGCCGCGAGGACGAGGACGGCGTGGCGGGTGCGCGTCATGGGCTCTCCTTCTTCGGGGAAATCCGCGGAATCGTACGCGTCTCGCCGATCCGCATCACCCAGGCCCGCTCGTCCGGGAAGCCGGCGGCGCGCGCCGCCGCCCGGAACCGCACGGGCGGCTCGAACGCGGGCTCGTCCGTGAGGAGGATCGTCCCCCAATGCATCGCGACGAGCGTCGAGGCGCGGAGGTCCCGCCCGGCGGCGACAGCCTCCTCCGGATTCAGGTGGACTGGTTTCATGATCGACGCGGGCTCGTACGCGCCGATTGGGAGGAGCGCGACGTCGAACGGCCCGTGTTCGCGCCCGAGATCGGGGAACACCGGGCCGTACCCGGTGTCGCCCGCGAAGTACAGCGACAGAGACGGCGAGGCGATCTTCCACGAGCACCAGAGGGAGCGATTGCGGTCCAGCGGCGTGCGGCCGGAGAAGTGGATGGCGGGGAGGCAGGAGAGAGAGACCGAAGAGGAAGACGAAGATCTTCTTAGAAGGGTACCCGAGCCCCACGCGAGCTCGCGGACATCCGAGTAGCGCCGCGACGCGAAGAACGGACCGAGCCCGGAAGGCACGATCGCCGTCCTTGCCCCTCTTCCCTTCGAAGAAATCTCCTCTACGGACCTCGCATCGAGGTGATCGTAGTGATTGTGGGAAATCACGACCGCGTCGAGGTCCGGGAGGTCCTCGATCGCGAGCCCCGGCGGCACGTAGCGCTTCGGCCCGAGCCCGGGGACGGGGCTCGCGTAATCGGACAGGAACGGGTCGGTCAGGATCGCGAAGCCCGCGGTCCGGATGAGGAAGCACGCGTGGCCGAGCCACGTGAGGCTCTCGGGCCCGGCCGCGGCGAGCATCGTTTTCGCCTCGTCACGTGGGACGACGTGGCCCTCGGGGACGTCGGGCGGACGGCCTGCGGCCATCCGGAGGAAGAACGGGACGAAGTCGGAGAGGCCGGCCGTCTGGCCCGGACTGCCGGGAGGGTTCCGAAATCGCACGCGGCAGGATACCGGTTACGATCCGGCGCATGCTCCGAGCCCCCGGGGTCGACGAGAAAACGGCCGCCCGGTTCGTGGACCTCGCCCTCGCGTGCGTGGGCCGGGAATACCCGAACAGGATCGCGCACACGATGGAGTCCGACGCGGACGCGCAGCCGCCGCGGCTCCTGACGCCCGTCTTCTTCGGCTGCTACGACTGGCACTCTGCGGTCCACGCGCACTGGCTCCTCGCACGCCTCGCCAGGACGTTCCCGTCGGCGCCCTTCGCGGGGCGCGCCCTTGCGGCGCTGCGGGCGTCCTTCACCCCGGAGAAGGTGGCCGGGGAGGTCTCGTACCTCTCGGCGCCCGGCAGGGCCACGTTCGAGCGGCCGTACGGCCTCGCGTGGCTCCTCCAGCTCTGCGCGGAGCTGCGCTCCTGGGACTCCGTCGAGGCGAGGGGCTGGGCGAAAGCGCTCGAGCCGCTCGAGCGGGAGGCCTCGAGGCGCTTGTCGGACTGGGTCCCGAAGCTCTCGCACCCGATTCGCGAGGGGGAACACGCGCAGACGGCTTTCGCATTCGGCCTCGTCCTCGACTGGGCGCGGGAAACGGGCGACGCGGCCGCGGAACGCCTCTTTTCCGCGCGCGTTCTCGACCTCTACGCAAAGGACCGCTCGTGCCCGATCGGGTACGAGCCGTCCGGCCAGGATTTCCTCTCGCCGTGCCTCGCCGAGGCGGACCTCATGCGGCGCCTCCTCGCGCCTCTCGACTTCGCGGAGTGGCTGCGCGGGCTCCTCCCAGCGATCCCCGAAGACGGCGGATCCGGGTGGTTGCCGGTCGCAGCCGCCCCGGATCCCTCGGACGGGAAGCTCGCCCATCTCGATGGCCTGAACCTCTCGCGCGCATGGATGCTGGACGGGATCGCGTCGGGCCTTCCGCCGGAGGACGCGCGCCTCCCGGCCCTCCGGGCGGCACGGGACGCGCACGCGGCGGCGGGGCTTGCCGCCGTGACCGGAGCGCGCTACGAAGGCGGCCACTGGCTGGGGACGTTTGCGGCGTACCTGTCGACGCGCCGCGGGATCGAAGGGCGGGCTTCGTGACCACGACGACGCTTGCGCTCCTCCTCGGCTCGGCCCTCGTGGCGGGGATCATGAACGCCCTCGCTGGAGGCGGGACGATCCTCACGTTTCCCGCTCTCCTCCTCGCGGGCGTGCCGGCGATCCAGGCGAACGCGACCTCCACGGTCGCGCTCGTTCCGGGCGCGCTCTCGAGCCTCGCAGGCTATCGCCGCGAGGTCTCGACGCACCGCGAGTGGTTCCGGCGCCTGATCGTCCCGAGCCTCCTTGGAGGCGCCGTAGGGTCGGTCGCCCTCCTCCTGACGCCGGAGAAGACGTTCGCCCGGCTCGCGCCATTCCTCGTCCTCTTCGCGACGCTCCTCTTCATGCTCCAGATCGTCTGGTCCCGCGGCCGGCCGGCCGCCTCGTCCGGCCCTCGGGCGAGCTGGGGCCTCGCGGCCGTGGCACAGTTTTTCGTCGCGATTTACGGCGGCTACTTCGGCGCCGGCGTCGGGATACTCATGCTCGTCATCCTCGGGTTCCTCGGGCTCGAGGACATCCACGCGATGAACGGGCTGAAGAACTTCTTCGGGATCTGCATCAACGGCGTCGCGTCCGCCTGGTTCATCCTCCACGGCGTGGTCATCTGGCCGCTCGCCCTCCTCATGATGGCGGGGGCGATCGCGGGCGGCTGGGTGGGCGCACTCTTCGCACGGCGCATCGGCAAGGAGAAGGCCCGGTTCGCGGTCGTCGCGATCGGACTCGGAATCACCGTCGTCCTGTTCCTGCAGCAACGTCACTGAATCGAAAGGAGACACACATGCCGGCACGCACCGCCAGCGCCGTCTGGACCGGAGACCTCAAGAGCGGGAAGGGCACGATGAAGCTCGGGAGCGGAGCCTGGGAGGGCGCGTTCTCGTTCCAGTCGCGCTTCGAGGAGGGCGCGGGCACGAACCCCGAGGAGCTCGCGGGCGCCGCCCACGCGGGCTGCTTCTCGATGGCGTTCTCGAACGAGCTGTCCAAGGCGGGCTTCGTCCCGACGCGCGTCGCGACGACCGCGAAGGTCCACCTGGAGAAGGGGGACGCAGGCTTCTCGATCACGCGCATCGACCTCACGTGCGAGGCGGCCGTCCCGGGCATCGACAACGCGCGATTCCAGGAGATCGCGGCGGGCGCGAAGAAGGGTTGCCCGATCTCGAAGCTCTTCACCGGAGCGCAGATCAACCTCGACGCGAAGCTCGTCTAGAAAGATCTTGCACGGCGCTGCGCGCCGCGACCGGAGATTGCGGATTTCTTAGAAGGTGAAGACGGGGAGGTCGAAACAGATCGCCCCCTCTTCGCGTATAGGCAGCCAAACCCGAAGGGAAACAGGAGGCATCAATGGTGAAACCGCGCCGCAGCATTCTTTCCTTCAAAGAGATTCTTCTTCTCTCTCTCGTCCTTCCTCTTCTCGTCGTCGCTGGCGTGGCACGAGGCGACGACAAACCCGCGACCGCAGCAGCGGCCGCGCCGAGCCAGGACGAGATGATGAAGGCCTGGACGGCGCAGGCGACGCCCGGGCCGGTCCACAAGGCGCTGGAAGCCGCGGTCGGCACGTGGGACGTGAAGACGAAGGCGTGGATGGCGCCGGGCGCGCCGCCCACGGAGTCGGCGGGCACGTCCGAGAACCAGATGATCCTCGGCGGACGCTTCCTCGAGCAGCGCTACTCGGGCACGATGATGGGCCAGCCCTTCAACGGGATCGGCGTCACCGGCTACGACAACTACAAGAAGAAAGTCGTCGCGACGTGGATCGACTCGATGTCGACGTCGATCATGGAAATGCAGGGCTCCGCGGACAAGACCGGGAAAGTCATCACGTGCTACGGCACGATGGACGACGTGATCGCGAAAAAGCCCCTGAAGATCAAGTCGAAGGTCACGATCGTCGACGCCGACCACCACAAGTACGAGTCGTGGCACACGGGCCCCGACGGCAAGTGGTCGCAGGACCTCGAGATCACCTACACCCGCAAGAAGTAGCTCAGAGCTTCTTCAGCGCCTCGAGGGCGGGCTCGAGGCGCTGTCTGCGCCGGAAGAAATCGGACCAGGGGTCCTTCCTCTTCAGGCGCGCGGCGAAGTTCCCGATCGTGAAGTTCTCCGCGCGGAGCGCGGGCGTCACCTCGCTCCAGGAAAGCGGCGTCGAGACGGGCGCGTGCGGGCGGCGCCGCACGGAGTAGGGGGAGACGACGGTCTGCCCGAAGGCGTTGCGGAACGAGTCGAGGAAGACGCGTCCCTTGCGCGCGGCGATCCGCATTTCCATCGTGAGGTCCTTCGGCCAGGCGGCGGCGAGCCGCGTCCCGAGCGTCTTCGCGAACCACGTGACGGCTTCCGTGCCCGGGCCGCGCACGATCGGGACGAAAACGTGGAGGCCTTTCCCTCCGGAGGTCTTCACGTACGAGACGAGCTCGAGAGCATCGAGCGCCTGCTTGACCTTCAGGGCCGCCGGGACGGCATCGGAGATCAGACCCGAGTCGGGGTCGAGGTCGAAGCAGACCCAGTCGGGCTTGTCGAGGTCGTCGGCGCGGCTGCCCCAGACGTGGACGGCGATGCAGCCGAGGTTCGCGAGGGCGAGCTGCGTCTCGAGCGCGCCGCCCACGACCGTGTTCGTGACCTTGCGGTCCTTCCCGTGGCGCACGACGACCGTCGGCGTTTCGGGAGGCATCGAGCCGGGCTTTTCCTTCTGGTAGAAGCACTCGCCGCCGAGGCCGTCCGGGCAGCGCTCGAGGGAGAGCGGCCGGCCCTCGACCCACGGGCGCAGCCTGTCGAACACGCCCGCGTAGAACGCGACGAGGTCGCCCTTCGTCCAGCCCTCCTCGGGCCAGAAAACCTTCGAGGGATTGGAGACGGGGACCGGGAACGAGAGCACCAGGGATTTCTTAGAAGGTGAAGAGGGGCGCACCGCGTCGGATGAGCGCGTCGACGACTCGCTGCGCTTCGCCCGGGCGGGCGCTTCGGCTCTCTTTCCTTTCGAAGAAATCCTCTCTTCGTGCTCCTCGGACCTTGATCCTCTGGGCCTCGAATGCCATACAGCGGGGGAGTCTCTTTTCTTCCGCTCGAGGAGCTTCGGGTTCGCGAGAAGCTTTTCGACCTCGGCGACGGGGTCGCCCGTCGAGGCCTTTTCGACGTCGCCCCCCTCGTCGATCGCGATCTGCGTCAGGAGGCGATTCGAGACGACGGAGCGCGGACGCATTTCCGCGACGTCCTCGTCCGAAGCGAAGTCGTCGCGGTGCTTGATGAGCAGCCACGCGGGCTTCGACGAGCCGCCCCAGCCCTTCGTTCTCACGAGCACCCACGATCCCTTCAGCTTCTCGCCTTGGAGCGAGAACTTGAGGTCGCCTTTCTTCAACGCGGCGTCGACGTCGGGCGACTCCGGGGACCACGTCCCGCGGTCCCACACCATGACGGTGCCGCCGCCGTACTCCTCAGCCGGAATGATCCCCTCGAACGCCGCGTACTCGATCGGATGATCTTCGACGTGGGAGGCCATTCGCTTGACCGCCGGGTCGAGCGACGGGCCCTTCGGGATCGCCCACGAAAGGAGGACGCCGTTCCACTCCAGCCGGAAGTCGTAGTGGAGAGCGGTCGCGCGGTGCTTCTGGACGACGTAGACGAGACCTCGCCTCCGGGCCTGCTTCGGCGCTTTCGCCCCGGCCGGTTCCGGCGTGCGTTCGAACCGGCGCTTCCTCCGGTATTCCTCGAGCGGCATCCTCCGGACGATACGGGGAAACCGGTCGTCGCCGCCAGATCCGCAAAATGCTGCGTGCTAGCATCGTTCCTTCCGAGGACGGTTGCGAGCTCCTGAGAGATGAGGCTTGGCGCGGGGGCCCGCTGAGGAGGTCAAGGACCCGCCGATGGACGACGCCCAGCAGCCGCTCGACCCGGACGTAAGGGAAGCGCTCATCGAGTTGCAGCGCTACCTGTCGGACAGTCTCGCGCCGCTCATGGTCGCCGAGTCGGTCAACCTTCTTCTCGACTACCCGGCGGCGCTTGCGGCGAACGAGATCCAGGCCTGGGTCGTCGCCCAGTTCCGCGGGCGCGGGCAGAATATTCCGATCGCGGACTTTCTCTACCACGCGGTCGAGAAGATCCACGCGATGGGGCAGTACGATCTCGTGCCGCGCGACCCGCTTCGGCGCTACACGGACGACCTCATCCAGCGCCTTCTCGCGTTCTGCCCGCCGGTGGACCGCGACATCCTGCGGCAGAACCTGTCGCGCCTCGGCCAGGTGGAAGGCACTTTGGCCGCGCCGGTCGAGATGCTCCGCCGGCAGGGGGGAACGGCTGGGGAGGCCGCAACGAGGAGATCCGTCTCCGGGGAGAATGCGCTTCCGCTCTCGCCGGGAACGGTCTCGGACCTGAAACACCTGTCGATGCTCCTCGAACGCCTGGGACCGCTCGGCATGGGCGGACCCCTGCCGCCCGGCGCCCGGAGCGGCGCCGAGGCCGCGCCATTTCCTGCCGCAGCCGGGTCTTCGCAGCCGGCGCCGCACGAAAGCGCGCCTTTCGCCGCGCTCGTTCAGTCGCCGCGCGAGGCCCTCGTCGCCCAGATCCTCGCCGTCTCGGCGATGGCGGCGCGTTCGGAGGGCGAGCTCAATTCCGCTCTCGAACGTCTCCGCGCCGCGGGCGTGGACGTCCCGTCCGGAGAGGTCATCCGGACCCTCGGGCGCTCGATCCCGCCGTGGCCGCTTTCGCTTCCGGCGGAGCCCGTCGAGCAGGCGCTGGCGGCGGCCCGTTCGTCCGCAACGGCGGCCATTCGCCGCGTCGTGACCCTGCCGCACGACCAGGAAGAGGTCGGCAAGCGCTTCCAGGAGATGGTGTCCGCGGCCGTCGAGCAGCTGAATCAGGGGTCCCTCACGCGCGCGTCCCGGATGTTCGACGTCGCGGAGAAGCTCGTCGTCGAGAACAAGGTCAGCCCGCTTTCCCTCGACTCGACGCGCCGGAAAGCCCAGGACTCCGTCGACCTCGAACGCGTGCGCAGCCTCGGCGAGGACGAGCGGAACCAGCAGCCTCTCGCGCGAATCCTGTCGTTCTTCCCGGGCCTTTCGGTGGGCGCCCTGATCGAGGAGCTGCGGGTCGAGGAGAAACGCGAGCGCCGCCGTCTCCTCCTGTCGCTCCTCGAGGTCTACGGTCCCGAGGCGCGCACGGCCTCCCTCGAGATCCTCTCGAAGCTCGCCGCCGCCGGAGCTCCGGAGCAGGACTGGCACTTCAAGCGGAACCTTCTCTACCTGCTCCGCAAGACGGCTCGCGCGCCCGAGGCGCCTCCGGACAGCGAGCTCAGCGCGCTCGTCCCGTTCGCGGACCCGTCTCTTCCGCCGCCCCTCGTCAAGGAGGCGATCGCCGGCCTCGCGGCGATCCGGCACGAGCGGTCGGAGGGGGCTCTCGCGTCGCTCGTTCAGGGGCTCGAGACGATGCTCGCGAAGAAGGGCGACGCGCCCTTCGACGAGGCGGAGCTGCAGCCTCTCCTCGACCGCGCGGTGTCCGCGCTCGCGCGCTTCGGGAGCTCGACGTCGCGGCGCATCGTCGTCGAGCACGGCCTCAAGCGGAAAGCCGGGCTCGGTGACGCCGGGGCCCGGCTGGCCGAGCTCGCGACCCAGGACCTGACGGAGGACGCGGAGCTCCTCGCCGTGCTCGTGAAAGCCGCGAAGGCGGAGATGCCGTTCAAGGTCTTCGGTCTCACGCTGAAAAAGCGGGAGGACCGGCTCACGCCGATCGTCGAGGCCCTGTCCGGCACGCCGGCGCCCGTGGTCCGGAAGCTCTTCGAGGAGATCGTCGAGAGGCACGGAGACGCGCCGGCCGCCAAAGCGGCTGCGAAGGGCCTCGCGGCGTTCGATGCGCCCAAGGAAACGGATCAGACCCCGGCGAGCCTCATGGGGGATCTCGCGATCTTCGAGCTCCCCGCCCTGCTCCAGAGCCTCGCGTCGACGGAAGTGACGGGCAGCCTGGCGCTTCGCGACACGACGGGCGCCGTGGTCGGGAAGTTCGTGCTCGAGAACGGGTTGATCCGTTCGGCGGAGACGGGGATTCTCCGTGGCGACGACGCCTGCTACCAGCTCTTCGAGCGGCCGACGGGCGGGACGTTCTCGTTCGTCCGCCAGACTTCACTCCCGCCCGCCCGCGCGGGCGAAGAGCTGCGCGAGGTCGTTTCGATCCTCCTCGAGGGGATGCGCCGCTACGACGACTTCCAGCGGTTCTCGGCGCTCGTCCCGGACGACATCGTCCTCGTCCCGACGGACCGCAAGCCGTCCACCGAGCCCGAGGAGAAGGACGGCGCGCTCCAGAAGGCGGTCTGGACGAAGGCATCGGGAGGAGTCGCCGCGAGGGCGATCGAGGCTACGGTGGCCGCCGACGCGTACCGGGTGCGGAGGCTGCTCGTGAGGTGGGTCGAAGAGGGGAGCCTGAAGGCCGCCTGAGGCGTCCCGGAGGCTCCCCCGGAGAGCTCAGCCTTCCTTTTCCTCGTACTGCTCCTTGAGGGATTTGACGACGGTCGGGTCCGCGAGCGTCGTCGTATCCCCGAGGACGCGGCCCTCCGCGACGTCGCGCAGGAGCCGACGCATGATCTTGCCGGACCGGGTTTTCGGCAGGTCGATCGTGAAGAAGAGCTTGTCCGGCCGCGCGATGGGCCCGATCTTCTTGACGACGTGGGCCTTGATCTCCTGCTGGAGCGCCGACTTCGTGTCGGCGGCTTCCTGCGTGCGGCCCTTCTCCTTCAGGATGACGAACGCCGCGATGCCGGTGCCTTTCATCTCGTCCGTGATGCCGACGACCGCCGCCTCGGCGACGGCGGGGTGGTCGACGAGAGCGGATTCGACTTCCATCGTGCCGATCCGGTGTCCCGCGACGTTCATGACGTCGTCCACGCGGCCCATGAGCCAGAAGTAGCCGTCCTTGTCGCGGCGCGCGCCGTCGCCCGTGAAGTAGATGCTCTTGTCCCACTTGCCGAAGTAGGTCTTCTGGTACCGGTCGTCGTCGCCCCAGAGCGTCCGGAGCATCGACGGCCACGGCTTCGTGATCGCGAGATAGCCGCCGCCCACCTTGATCTCGTTGCCGAGCTCGTCGAGGATCTTCGGCTCGATGCCGGGGAACGGCACCGTCGCCGAGCCCGGCTTCGTCTTCGTGAGGCCGGGAAGAGGCGTGATGAGGATCGAGCCGGTCTCCGTCTGCCACCACGTGTCGACGATCGGGCAGCGCCCCTTGCCGATGGTCTTCTGGTACCAGATCCACGCCTCGGGGTTGATCGGCTCGCCGACCGTCCCGAGGAGGCGCAGCGACGACAGGTCGTGCCTGTCCGGGAACTCCGTCCCCCACTTCATGAACGTGCGAATGGCCGTCGGCGCCGTGTAGAGGATCGTGACGCCGTGGCGCTCGACGATGTCCCAGAAACGGTCGCGCGTCGGCGTGTCGGGAGCGCCCTCGTACATGACGCAGGTGGCGCCGGCCGCGAGAGGCCCGTAGACGACGTACGAGTGGCCCGTGACCCAGCCGATGTCCGCCGTGCACCAGTAGATGTCGTCTTCCTTGAGGTCGAAGACGAGCTTGGACGTCGCGAGCGCGCCCGTCATGTAGCCGCCGGTCGTGTGGACGATGCCCTTCGGCTTCCCGGTCGTACCGGACGTGTAAAGGATGTAGAGGATGTCCTCGGCGTCCATGGACTCGGGCTTGCTCCACACGCCCGCGTCCGCCATGAGGCGGTGCCACCAGTGGTCCCGGCCTTCCTTGACGTCGATCGCCGTGTGCGTCCGCATGACGAGCACGACGTTCTCGATCGTGGGGGTGTCCTCGAGGGCCTCGTCCGCGATCTTCTTGAGGGGGACGACGTTTCCGCGCCTCCAGCCGCCGTCGGCCGTGATGAGGAGTTTGGCGCCCTGGTCGTTGATGCGGTCGCGCAGCGCCTCGGCCGAGAAGCCGCCGAAGACGACGGAGTGGATCGCGCCGATGCGCGCGCAGGCGAGCATCGCGATCGGAAGCTCCGGGATCATCGGGAGATAGATCGTGACCCGGTCACCCCGGCGGATCCCGAACCTGCGGAGCACGTTCGCGAACTTGTTGACCTCGATGTAGAGCTCGCGATAGGTCAGTGTGCGCCGGTCGCCTGGCTCGCCTTCCCAGACGATCGCGGCCTTCGTGCGCCGGACGCCTGAGATGTGCCGGTCGAGGCAGTTCACGGAGGCGTTCAGCTTGCCGCCGACGAACCACTTCGCGTGCGGCGGCTTCCAGTCGAGGACCTTCTTCCACGGCTTGTCCCACTGGAGCTCCTTCGCCCAGTCGGCCCAGAAAGCCTCCGGGTTCTTCGAGCCCTTCGCGTAGATCGCGGCCGCCTTCGCGTTGGCCTTCGAAGAGAATGCCTTCGGCGGCGCGAAGGACCGCTTTTCGCTCAGGAGAACGTCGATCGTGGCGGGCGAGGCCGTGGCGGCGGCCGCTGCCGGGTACGCCTTTTTCCTGATGGGCTGCTTCGGGGCCATGGCATGTACTCCTTCGGATCGTCGATCGCAGGGAGGCGGGCCCGGGCTCACGCGGGACGGGAAGAATCCCGCCCCGCGGAGCCGCGCGGGGTCATCAGAAGTAGAAGACCTGCATCTGGACGGTGAACTCGTTGGTGGCGTAGCCGACCTTCGGGGTCACCTTCTGCCACCAGACCTTGATGTTGAAGTTGTTGATGTATTTCTGGTACGGGTACCAGTTGAAGCCGACGGCCACGCGGTGCTCGTTCTTGGGCTGGTTGGTCGGCAGCGTGTAGTTCTTCTCCTCGTAGCGGACGATCGGGGCCACCTGGACGCCCTTGAAGAAGACGCCCGCCTCGGCGGACTCGGTGTTCTGCTCGGGGAGCGACGTGAGGAGCTTGTTGCCGTTGATGTACTGCCAGGCGAGCGTCCCCTCGACCGAGCCGAACCCGGTCGGGAAGTCCCCGAACAGGTCGGCCGAGCCGTACTGGTAGTCGCCCTGCGCGTCGTAGGCCGCGCCGAGGGCCAGGATCTTCCTCTTGCCGAAGTTCGCGCCCGCGTACGACGGCAGGTTGTAGACCTCGGTGTCGAAGAAGTTGTACTGGAGGCGTTCCGTGATGCGGAACGAGTTGCGCGCGCCGGGCGCACGGAAGCCCGACAGGAGGGCCGACCGGTACTCGAGGCGGTCATTGAAGAAGTAACCGCGGGCCATGAAGCCCGTGTCGCGACCGGACTGGTTCTGCAGCGCGCTGGTCTGCACGGTGTTGTAAGCCGACTGGTCGAGCATGAAGGTC
>DATKLW010000081.1:0-10280 GCA_035542215.1 Thermoanaerobaculia bacterium
TTCCCGAACCCGGCGATCGGCCGCCAGTCGCTCACGGTCGTGCTCTCTCCCAAGACCTACGCGACGCACGTCGCGCCCGCGCGCACGTTCGGGTTCCTCTCCGAGTACGAGCTGCTCAAGCAGCACGGGCTCGCGCGCGGCGCCTCGCCCGAGAACTGCATCGTCGTCGGCGACGACCGCGTCGAGAACGGCAGTCTGCGCTTCCCCGACGAATTCGTGCGCCACAAGGTCCTCGACCTCCTCGGCGACCTCGCCCTCGTCGGCCGGCCCGTGACCGGGCACGTCGTCGCCCAGAAGGCCGGACACGCGATGCACGCCGCCCTCGCCGCCCTCCTCCGCGAGGAGGCCCGGGGGACCGGCCAGACGGACGTGTCCGCAGCCCTTCACGTAAACCGCTAAAGTTCCGGGGTGCGATCGCGCCCCCTCCGGCCCGCCGGACTCCTCCTCGGGAGCCTCCTTGCCCTGGCCGGAGCCGCGCCCGCCCAGACTGTTCCGTCCGTCCCGGGCGTGTCGACCTGGCTCGCCGGCCGCGATCTCCACGTCGCCGCGAAACTCTCGCCGGGCCTGCCCGAGGACGTGCAGCAGCGCCTCGCGTCGGGTCTCCCGACGACCGTCTCGTGGAACATCCGGCTGTTCTCCTTCCACAACCTCTGGTGGGACGCGCTCAAGGACGAACGGCGCTACGCGGTGACCGCGACCTACAGGCCCGACACGTCCGACTACCTCGTGGAGAAGCGGCTCGACGCACGCCTCCTCGGCACGGAGATCCTCGCCTCGAGGGACGACGCGGCCGCTCTCCTCGCGAAGGTGCCGGGCCTGCCGATCTTCACGATGGGGGACCACCTCCTCGGCAAGCGGCTCGTCGTGCGCGTGCGCTGCCGGTACGGCGACGGCGTCGCGCTGGGAGTCGTGCCGACGAGCAGCGAAACCGACTGGGCGCGCTCCGGGATCTTCGAATGGACGGCGTCGAGCGTCCGCTGACGGAATCCGTGCCGCCCGTCCCGCCGTACCGGTGGACGCGCGACAACCGGATTCTCCTCGCGATCGGACTCGCGTTCGGCGCGGCGCTCGCGGGCGGCTACATGCTCGTCCTGAAGACGCGCGACCTCACGGCGGCCGCCGCCACGAACCGCGTCCTCCTGTTCGTCCTCTTCTACATCGTCGTCGTCCTCATCCTCGTGCTCCTGTTCGTCCTCGTCCGCAACGGCGTCAAGCTGATCCTCGAGTCGCGGCGCGGCGTCTTCGGCTCGCGCTTCCGCGTGCGCGTCGTCGCGGCCTACGTCGGCCTCGCCCTCCTCCCGATCTCGCTCCTGATCCTCCCGACGACGGGCCTCCTCCAGAAAAGCGTCGAGCGCTGGTTCGCGCCGCCCGTCGAGAACACGATCCGGGCCGGGCGCGAGGTCTCGGACCTCGTGCGCCTCAGGGCCGCGGCCCTCGAGCGCCGCACGGCCGACCGGCTCCTTCCGAGGCTCGCGTCCGCTCCCGAGAAGGAGCTCGTCGCCCTCCTCTCGTCGGCGCGCGAGGAGTCGGGCGTCGACTACCTCGAGTGGCGCCGGCCCGGCGCTCCGCCCGCCGCCGTGAGCACGCCCCGCTGGCCCGTCCGGGAGGTCAACGACGCCGGGCCGGACTGGGTCGCCGACGCGAAGGCGCGGGGCGTCTCGCGCCGGATCGAGGCGACGCACGACGGCGGGCAGACCGGGCGCTCGCTTTTCGTCTCGCCGTCCGGGACGCTCCTCGTCGGGACGTACGACCCGCCCGCCGAGGCCGAGCCTCTCCGCCAGCTCTCGCGCGCGACGAGCGCCTACGCGATGCTGAAGGCCGAGCGCGCCTCGCTGGAAGCGATCCAGGTCCTGCTCTTCCTCCTCCTCGCGTTCCTCGTGCTCCTCGCGGCCGTCTGGGTCGGCCTCCTCCTCGCGCGGCGCGTCACGCGACCGATCGCGGCACTCGCGGCGTCGGCGCGCCGCGTCGGCGCGGGCGATTTCGACGCGCTCGTCGAGGTCGAGGGCGGCGACGAGATCGGCGCCCTCTCGCGCGCGTTCAACGCGATGACCTCCGAGCTCCGGCGCCGCCGGGCCGAGCTCGTCGCGGCGAACGCCGAGCTCGAGGCGACGAACCGCGCGCTCGACGAGCAGCGGCTGCGGTTCGGCTCGATCCTCGAGCGGCTCGACGCGGGCGTCGTCGCGTTCTGGGACGACGGCCGGCTCGCCTTCCTGAACGACACGGCGCGCCGCCTCCTCGACCGCGAGAACGCCGGGGCCGTCGAGCGGCTGGACGATCTCCTCGCGCCCGCGCCGCTCGCCCCTCTCCGGGATTTCCTCGCCCGCGCGCGCGACGCGGGTCCGCGGGAAGAGACGCTCAAGATCGGCCGCCGCGTCCTCGAGGCCCACTTCGCGCAGGCCCCGTCCGTCTCGGGCCGCATCGGCCCCAGCATCGTGACGATCGAGGACACGACCGCCCTCGTCGCGGCCGAGCGCGCCGCCGCGTGGGAGGAAGCCGCCCGCCGCATGGCGCACGAGATCAAGAACCCGCTCACGCCGATCCGCCTCGCGGCCGAGCGCATGCGGCGGCGCGCCGCCGCCGCGCCCGACGCGGGGGACGGACTCTCGCGCGTCGTCGAGGAGGGCGCCTCGACGATCGTCGAGGAGGTCACCTCGCTCGCGGCCCTCGTCGACACGTTCCAGCGGTTCGCGCGGCTGCCCGCCACGGTCCTCGAGCCGACCGACCTCGCGGCCGTCGCCGTCCAGGTCGCGAAGCTCTACGACGGCGTCAAGCGCGGGATCGCCGTCACGCCGGACGTTCCCGCCGGACTCCCGCCCGTGATGGCGGACGCCGGCCAGCTCCGCCGCGCGCTCATCAACCTCGTCGACAACGCGGTCGCGGCGTCGCCCGAGGGCGGCTGCGTGCGCGTGGCCGCGCGCCTGAGGGACGGGCGCGCCGTCCTGAGCGTCGAGGACGAGGGCGCCGGAATCGCGCCCGCCGACCGCGCGCGCGTTTTCGACCCGGACTACTCGACGAAGGGCCGCGGCTCGGGCCTCGGGCTCGCGATCGTCGCGCGGATCGCGGCCGAGCACGGCGGGACGGTGCGCGTGGAGGAGAATGCCCCCCACGGATGCCGGTTCCTTTTCGAGTGGCCCGCCGCATGAGGCCCGCGTGAACGCGGCGCGCGTCCTCGTCTGCGACGACGAGCCCGGGATCCGACGGACGCTCTCCCAGATCCTCGGCGACGAGGGCTACGCGGTGGACGCGGTCGGCCTCGGCCAGGAGGCGGTCCAGCACGTCCTCGGCGAGACGCCGCCCGACGCCGTCCTCCTCGACGTCTGGCTGCCGGACGTGGACGGCCTCACGGTCCTCGACCGCCTGCGCGCCGGCGGCTTCCCGGGGGCCGTCCTCATGATCTCGGGCCACGGAACGGTCGACACGGCCGTCGCCGCCGTCAAGCGCGGCGCGGACGACTTCCTCGAAAAGCCGCTCGCGCTCGAGCGCGTCCTCCTGACGCTCGAGAAAGCGCTCGAGCGGAGCCGCCTCGCGCGCGAGCGCGACGACCTCCGGCGCGAGCTCGCGAGCCGCGACGCGCGCGACGCGCAGGAGGAGCTCCTCCTCGGCGACAGCCCCGCGATGGCGCGCCTGAAGTCCGAGATCGCGCGCGCGGGGGCCTCCGACGCGCGCGTTCTCATCACGGGCGAGAGCGGGACGGGCAAAGAGCTCGTCGCGCGCGCGCTCCACCGGGCCTCGCCGCGGGCTTCGGGCCCGTTCGTCGAGGTCAACGGCGCCGCGATTCCCGAGGAGCTCATCGAGAGCGAGCTCTTCGGCCACATGAAAGGCTCCTTCACCGGCGCGTTCGAGGACCGCAAAGGCAAGTGGGAGCAGGCCGACGGCGGGACCCTCTTCCTCGACGAGATCGGCGACATGTCGCCCCGCACGCAGGCCAAGATCCTCCGCGCGATCCAGGACGGGAAGATCACGCGCGTCGGGGGCGCGAAGGCGCTCGCGACGGACGTCCGGATCGTCGCGGCGACGAACCGCGATCTCCCCGCGATGATCCGCGCCGGCGGGTTCCGTGAGGACCTCTACTTCCGCCTCGCCGTCGTGCCCCTCCATGTGCCGCCGCTCGCCGGGCGTCCCGAGGACGTCCCGCTCCTCGTGACGCACTTCGCCGAGACCGTCGCGAGGAGGCGCGGACGCCGCCCGAAGACGTTCGAGCCCGCGGCGCTCGAGGCCCTCGCGAAGCGGCGCTGGCCCGGGAACGTTCGCGAGCTGCAGAACCTCGTCGAGCGCGTTCTCCTCATGACGCCGGGCGCGGCGGTGCGCGTCGCGGACCTTCCGCCGGAGGACGGCTCGCCCCGGTCCGTCTCCGGAACGCACGCCGCGGACGACGTCTCCGCCGCACTCTCTCTCGCGGACGCGCGGGACGCCTTCGAGAAGCGCTACCTCTCGCGCGTCCTCGCCGAGACGAAGGGAAACGTGTCGCGCGCGGCCGAGCGCCTCGGCCTCGACCGCACGACGCTCCACCGCAAGATGAAGTCTCTCGGACTCGACGCCGAGAAGGACTCCGCCTAGCGCCGCTGGCGCCTGCGCTCCGCTTCCGGGATCCGCTCGACCGGCGTCTCGGACTCGGAGAGCGCGTAGAGGAGGGCCGCGACGGCCGCGACGTTCGTCTTCAGCCCCTCGGGGTCGACCTTGTCGAGCGTGTCGTCCGCCGAGTGGTGAACGTCGAAGTAGCGCGACGCGTCCTGGATCGCGGAGAACAGCGGGACGCCCGCGAGGCGCATCGGGCCGACGTCGGCGCCGCCGCCCCCCTTGCGCATCTCGCCCAGGCCGGAGGGCGCGAGGAACGCGGCGAGGTCATGGAGGAACGGCTCGGCGGACGGGCCCGCGATCCAGCCGAAGCCGCTCGCGCGGCCGGACCCCGCGTCGGCCTCCACCGCGCCGACGTGCTGCGCGAGCTCGGCCGCGTGCGCCTTCGCGTACGCGAGGCCTCCCGCGAGGCCGTTCTCCTCGTTCGCGAAGAGGACGACGCGGATCGTCCGGCGGGGGCGCCGCGGCAGCGCGCCGACGAGGCGCGCGGCCTCGATCGCGATTCCGCACCCCGCCCCGTCGTCCTCGGCGCCCATCCCGAGGTCCCACGAGTCGAGGTGGCCGCCCACGACGACGATCTCGCCGGGCTTTTCCCGGCCCGGGATCTCGCCGACGACGTTGGCGGTCGCGGCGTCCGGGAGCGTGCGCGCGCCGAGCGTCAGCCTCATGCGCACGCGCGTCCCCTTCGAGAGATACGAGTGGAGGAGGTCGGCGTCGTTCACCGCGAGGGCCGCCGCGGGGATCTTCGCGACGCCTTCGGCGTAGTTCAGCGCGCCCGTGTGCGGGAGGCGCGCGTTCGACGTCGCGACCGACCGGATGACGACCGCCGCGGCGCCGACCCTCGCGGCGTGCGAAGCCCCATCCGAGCGGATCGGCACCGTGGCGCCGTAGCCGGCCCCGGACGGCCCGCGCTCCATGACCTTCCAGATGAGGACGATCTTCCCCTTCGCCTTCTCGCCGAGCGCGTCGAGGGCGTCGAGCGACGTCGCCTCGACGACGTCGGCCTCGACGCCGTCCGGCGCCGTCCCGACGCTGCCGCCGAGCGCGCAGAGGGAAAGCTTGAGCGGGATCGGGAGGAGGAGCTGACCGCTCTCCTCGCCGCGCTCCCAGTGCGGCGCCATGACGGGCTCCGTGTGGACGTTCACGAAGCCGCGCGCCTCGAGCGCCCGCGTCGCCCACGCGACGGCGAGCGCGCCGCCGGGCGACCCGGCGAGCCGGGGGCCCGAAGCCTCGAGGAGCTCGCGGACGGTCTCGTACGCGCCGTCCGTCGCCTTCGCCGAGGCGACGAGCGTCGCGAGGTCGGCGCGCATCCGGCCCGTCAGGATCGGCGGGGCGGACGCGAGCGGGGCGGCGGCGAGGATGAAAGCGGCCGCGGCGGCGAGCGCGGCGGCGCGCCTCACGCGAGCCTCTCGAGCAGCTTGTTCTCGAGGACCTGCGGGCCGGGGTCCGACTCGAGCCTGAGATAGTGGCCGGCGGCCGCGACGAGCGCGGCCTGCGGGACGAGGCCGACGATCTCGGACCCGACGACCGCGACGCCGTGCCGTTCGGCCTCGCTCTTCACGGTTTCGAAGACGCGGTGCAGCGGCGTCTTCTCGAAGTTCGTCATGTTGATCGAGACCTGGACCTGCCCGCGCGCTTCGAGCTTCACGCCCATCGCCTTCACGAAGCGGTAGCCGCCCGAAAGGTGGCGGATCGCCTTGGCGATCCGGTCGGCGACCGCGAGGTCGGCGGTCGCGAGGTTGACGTTGTAGGCAATGAGCGGCGCGCGCGCGCCGACGACGACCGCACCGCCCGAGGCATGCGGCGCCGACGGGCCGAAGTCTGGCTTCCAGGCAGGGTCCTGCATTTTCTTCGCGAGCCCCTCGAATTCGCCCTTGCGAATCGTCGCGAGGTTCTGGCGCTCCGCCGAGGAGGCCGCGTCCTCGTAAAGGAAGACCGGCAGGCCGAATCGCTCGGCGAGCGTCTTCCCGAGCGCCTTCGCGAGAGAAACGCACTCGGCGGCGGTGGCCCCGCGCACGGGGACGAACGGGATGACGTCGACGGCCCCGAGCCGCGGGTGCGCGCCCTTGTGGGTTCGGAGGTCGATGGCGCCGAGCGACGCCTCGACGAGCGCCGTCATCGCGGCGACGAGCGGTTCCCCGTCGCCGAGGAACGTGAGCACCGAGCGGTTGTGGTCGGGATCCGAAGTCCGGTCGAGAAGAACGACGCCGGGCGCTGCCTTGACGGCCGCCGCGGCGATCGCCGCGACGACGTCCTCTCGCCGCCCCTCGCTGACGTTCGGGATGCATTCGATGAGCCGTGCCATGTCGCCTCCCGCGAGCCGCGATCGTACTCGACGCGCCGGCGGGAACTTCTTGCTAGCATTCGGGCGATGACTTCGTACGCGGGTAGCGCCGCCCTCTCGCCGGAGGCGCGGGACAAGGTCCTCCAGACCTTCCGCCACACGCTTTCGCTCGCCCAGTCCGGAAAGGCGGACGAGGCCCTTCTCGGCTGCGACTTCATCCTCAAGATGGACGGCCGCTTCGCGCCGGCCCGGGCGCTTCTCGACGCGCTCCGGACCGCGGCCCCCGGCGCGCCGGTGGACGTCAACCGGTTCTCCGAGTTCCTCGGCTTCGACAGCGCCGTCGAGGAGATCGCCAGCGCGGCCGACGTGCCGGCCGTCCAGAAACCCGCCGGTCCGGCGGCGGCAGCGCCGCCTCCCCTGAGGGACGCGTTCCCCGCGCCCACGCCGCCGGGGGCGGGCCTCGACGACCTCGTCTTCGGCGACGAGGGCGCGGCGGCGCCCCGACCGGCTCCCGCGCCTCCGACGCCCCCGCCCTCGCCTGCCGCGCCGGCGCATTCGATGATCGCTCCCGTGGCCGGCGGCGATCCGTTCGCCGGGCTCGACGACCTGAGCCTTTCGAGCGGCGCGCCCTCGATGGTCGGCGCACCGCTCGAACCTCCGACCCGGTTCGAGCCCGGCGCGCCGCCGCCGATGCCGGCGCCTGCGTCCGCTGCGGTTCCGCCGCCCGACGCGCCCGAAGCGCCCGGGGCCTCCGCAGCTCCCGAAGCCCAGTCCGCGGCGGCGCGGGCCAGCTCCCCTGCCCTTCAGACCGACGCGAGGATCACGCAGTTCCTCAAGCAGGGGGACGACGCCTTCGCGCGCGGCAACGCGCAGGAGGCGATCGACCTCTGGAGCCGTGTCTTCCTGATCGATCTCTCGAACGAGGAAGCCTCGCGCCGCATCGATTCGGCCCGCGAAGCGCAGGCCGAGTCGGGGCGCAAGATCGACGCGCTGCTGTCCGACGGCGTCCAGTCGTTCGAGGCCGGCGACCTCGCCGGCGCGCGCAACAAGTTTCTCGACGTCCTCGCGCTCTCCGAGAACGACGCGACGGCGCGCGGCTACCTGAACCAGATCGACGCCGCCCTCTCGACGCCCGGCGCCGGCGGGTCGCCCGCCTCCGTATCGACGCCCGACTCGGACTTCATGCGGAACGAGATCGAGGCCCCGCACGCTCCGTCGTTCACGGACGAGCTCCCGCTCGAGGACGGAGCGGCCGGCGAGGGCGCCATGATCCCCGAGCGCGCGACGCTCCCGAGGGCCAGGAGCCGGGTCGACCTTCGCCTGCTCCTCGCGGGAGGCCTCGTCCTCCTCACCGCCGTCGGCGGCGGCACGTACTGGTTCCTCCGGGGAGGCCGCACGGCGCCCGCTCCCGCCCCCAGTCCCTCCGCGAAACCGGGCGGCCCCGTGCGGCCGGCGGACGACCCGTTCCAGAAGGCGCAGGCGCTCTTCGACGCCGGCAAGATCGACGAGGCGATCGCCGTCCTCCTGAAGCTGCCGGACTCGGACCCTCGCCACAACGAGGCCCTCGTCCGCATCGAGAAGATGAAGTCCTCGGCGGCGCCGACTCCCGTGCCGGCCGCCCCGAGCGAAGCCGCGCTCGACGAGATGCGCGTCGCGGGCTTCGCGGCGGTCGCCTCGAGCCGGTACATCGACGCCGTCAGGAACCTCGACCCCGTCGTGAAGGCGCGCCCTCAGGACACGGAAGCGGCGGCCGCGCTCAAACGCGCCCTCGACCAGGTCACGGCGCTCTCGAGCGCCGTGAAGTCGTACAACGAGGGCGACTACGAGAGCGCGATCAAGCTGCTCTGGGAAGCGCGCAAGCAGGACACGCGAAACCAGGACGTCGAAGAGTACCTCGCGAACGCCTACGTCAACAGCGCGATCCAGGCGCTGCAGGCCGGCAACATGCCGAAGGCCCAGTCCTCCCTCAAGGAGGCGACGGAGCTTCGGCCGGGCGACGCCGAAGCCCAGCGGCTCCTGCGCTTCGCCCGCAAATACCCGCGCGGCGCGACCGACCTTCTCTCGAAGATCTTCATCAAACATCTCGCCGTGCGGCCCTGAGGCCGGCCTCGCGCCGAATGGCCGAACCGCCCCGCGATCCCCTCGCCGACCACCCTCTCGCGCCCGGGCGGGAGCCCGCGCGTCCGAAGACGCCCGGGAGCACCCTGGACCTCTTCGGCGGCGCCGCCGAAACGCCGCTCCGCGACGGGCCGGGCGCGCCCGCGCGCGCCGCGGCGCCGGAACCTCCGCGGGAGCGCTCGCGCTCGACGGTCCGGCCCGCCGAGGAAATCCTCGCGCCGCCGCGTCCCGACGAGCTCGAGCCGGAGGCCGGCGGCGACGATCCGCGCGCCGTCGCGTTCGCCCGCCGAGTCGCCGCGGGTCTCGCGGACCTCCTCATCCTCGCGCTCGTCGGCGCGGTCGAGCTCGCCGCGGGCGCGCTTCTCCTCGACCTGCGCTTTCCGCCGCCCGCGTTCCTCCCGCTCGCGGCGTTTCTCTTCCTCGCCGCGCTCGTGCTCCTCGTCCTCGCGCCGTTCGTCTGGGGCACGACGCCGGGCATGGCGCTCGCGGACCTCCGGATCCGCGCCGCGGACGGAGGCTCGCCGACGCTCGACGCCGCCTTTCGGCGGTTCGTCGGCTTCCTCCTGACGGGCGCCCTCGCGGGCGTTCCGCTCCTCGTCGCCGCATTCGACCGCCAGGGGCGAACGCTCGCGGACCTCCTCTCGGGCACGACGATCGAGGGCGTCGAGGCGCCCGAGCCGGCCGGACACCCGTAGGAGAGGCCGGTGCGGCTCGCGCTCGGCCAGATCGACACGACCATCGGAGACTTCGCGGGCAACGTCGCGAAGATCGAGGCGGTCCTTTCCCGCGCCGAGGCGGCCGGCGCCGACCTCGCCGCCGTGCCGGAGCTCGCGCTGTGCGGCTACCCGCCTCGCGACCTCCTCGAGCGTCCCTCGTTCCGGCGCGCGGCGGCGCGGGCGCTCGCGGCCCTCGCAAGGCGGACGCGGGAGACGGCGCTCCTCGTCGGCACGTTCGTCCCGAACCCCAGCAGAACCGGCAAGCCGTTCCACAACGTCGCGGCGCTCCTCCACCGCGGCCGCATCCGGGTCCTCGGAAAGAAGACGCTTCTCCCGACCTACGACGTCTTCGACGAGGGCCGCTGGTTCGAGCCGGGCGACGGTTGTGCCCTCGTCCCGTTCCGCGGCGAGCGGATCGGGCTCCCGGTCTGCGAGGATCTCTGGAACGACAAGGACTTCTGGCGCGCCCGGCGCCTTTACCACGAGGACCCGGGCGAAACGCTCGTCCGCCGCGGCGCGACGCTCGTCGTCTCGATCTCGGCGTCGCCCTTCTCGGAGGGAAAGCCGCTGCTCCGGCGCCGGATGCT